>JAISWF010000111.1 GCA_031271165.1 Deltaproteobacteria bacterium | reverse complement strand
GGATTTATTACAGGCTTCGCTGGCCTTCCACGTTTCGGGGTACACTTTTCGTTCATAGAGCAATCGCCTCCATAATTTGATTGCCCTTTTATACCATAAATTTTTATTTACTGGAATTTCAAACGCTCGCTAGTATAGCTAGGATAACAGTCATCCACAAGGCTAAGGGTAACGCTTCTTAGCCGATGAATCTGTAGCGCTGAACCGCTGTATGCCGAACGGCACGTACAGTGGTGTGGGAGGGGTGTGGGAAAGCCACCCCCTACCCGAATTTTTCTAAAAGATAGTCTTTTAGCTGTTTTTCTGGCCAGTGAGCCGCAAACTGTTGGTGATGACCAGCAGGGTCACCCCGATGTCGGCTAAGACGGCCATCCACATGTCTGTTCTCCCCATGAGGGTTACGGTGATAAAGCCGATTTTAATCAAAAGAATAAAGATAATGTTTTGGATGAGGATCCGGTGGACCGTTCTTGAGAGCCGGATAAATGCTGGGATCTTGGCCAAGTTGTCGTCCATGATGGCCACGTCGGCGGTTTCAATGGCCGTTCCAGTCCCGGCAGCGCCCATGGAAAAGCCGATGTCGGCTCTGGCCAGGGCCGGAGCGTCGTTAATACCATCTCCAACCATGCCGACCCGGCCTTCGGCAGACAAAGACTCAATGGCGGCCAGTTTGTCGTCGGGCATAAGGTTGCAGCGGTAACCGTCAAGGCCGACCTGAGCGGCGACGGCCGCTGCAGCCGCTTCGCTGTCGCCGGTTAGCATGATTGTTTTTATCCCCAAGTCTTTGAGTTCGGAGATGGCCCTGACGCTGTCTTCTTTGACAGTGTCGGCGCAGGCTATCAAAGCGGCTACGGTATTTCCGTCGGAGAAGGCGACCACGGTTTTACCTTCTGAACGCAGTTTTTCAAATTGTTCTTTGAGTTCCGGGGTGTTCATTCCCAGCTCGGTCATCAATGACAGGCTACCTAGGGCTAGAGGGCGTCCTTCAAAAGAGGCCATCACTCCCAGGCCCGGCCGGTCAACAAAATCAGTGATGGGGGCGGGGTTGCTCCGAAAGTTCGAAGCGGCAGCTAAGGCGGTGGATATCGGGTGGTTAGAGAGGGCCGCTAGACTGCCCGAGAGTCGTTCGGCCAGTTCCCGGTCATATCCGCCCAAGGAAAGAAAATCGGTTCTTGATGGACGGCCCTTGGTCAGTGTTCCAGTCTTATCTAAGGCTATGACCTTTAGTTTGCGGCCTTCTTCCAAGTGAATTCCGCCTTTGACCAAAAGTCCTCTTTTGGTAGCCGAGGCCAAGGCATTCAAAAGGGCTACTGGCGTGGAAACCACCAGGGCGCAGGGGCAGGCGATGACCAATAGGGCAAGGGCCCGGTAGATCCAGTCGGACCACTGCCCGCTCAAAGCCAGCGGCGGAATGACGGCGGCCAGGATGGCTAGAAGAAAAACCGATGGGGTGTAAACTCTAGCAAACCTTTCCACAAAGCGTTCCACCGGAGCTTTAGATTCTTCAGCTTCGGCCACGGTTTTAACAATTCTTGATAAGGCCGAGTCACCGTAGGGTACCGTCACTTCGTAGTCCAGCACTCCAGTGATGTTAAGAGTCCCAGCAAAGACTTGATCGCCGGCCTTTTTTTCGATCGGGAGGCTTTCACCGGTGATGGGGGCCTGGTCGATGGCCGAAAACCCGGAGACCACTCGTCCGTCCAAGGCCAGTTTTTCGCCGGGCCGCACCCGCACCAAGGTGCCGGCTTGAACCTCTGAAGCGCCGACTTCAGCCCAGCTTCCATCGGGGGAAGCAATGAAAGCTTTTTCTGGGGCCAAGTTTAGAAGCGAGGCAATAGCCCGGCGGGCCCGGGCCACGCTTCTTTCTTCAAGTTTTTCAGCCAAGGCAAAGAGGACCAAAACCAAGGCCCCTTCGGAAAACTCTCCGATTAAAACGGCCCCGGTCACGGCGACCGACATTAAGGCCATGATGTCGAGCTTAAACCGGAACAATGACTTCCAACCGGCTATCCAGGTCGGAATGCCGCCCAGGAAGGCGGCGACGGCGGCCATAGTAATGGTCACCCATTCGGGTAGTCCGGTAAAATGACAGATCTCCGAAGCTATGGCCAAGGCCGAAGCCCCGGCCAGACGCATTAGGCCATAACCTTCGGAATGTTCGGAAACCTCAGTTCCCACCGAGACCAGGGGAGCGCTATCTTCACAAGCACTGCAGCAGGCGCTGCTTTTAACAAGCTTAATGGGAATAAGCGGCGCAGCCTCATCGCAAGACGGGCAGCAGGCACTGGTTTTGGGGCGCTTAATGGGAATAACTGGAGCGGCCTCGCTACACGATGGGCAGCAGGTTTGGCTACTGTCAGGATCGCCGTCTTCTCCTCCATCATCTAAATCAGAGACAGAGTCCTTGGTGTGCCCCTCGGAGCCAAGCGAAACAAAGTGGTTGGCCAGGTTGGCCGAGGCTGCGAGATGGGGATGGCCGACCGGATGGGTTCGGCCGCATATGGAACAGGTGTGGTGCATGATGTCCTCACTTTAGTTTGGTGTTTAAAAAAAAGGGTGTCGGTCGAAAGTCAGGGCCGATCGAGCTTTTAAGATGCCCTCTGTCATTGACAAATATAATGTCTATAGTTAATATAGAGTCAAGGGGTTTTTTGGGCTGGAGCAAAAAAATTTTTTGAACCTTTGGGCTTTTATCTCTGGACCAGATTTTTAGTGTATTTTGTTAAATTTGCAAGATTATTTTAATCCAAAAATAATTAAGAATTGCTTTTTTTGTTGAGGAAATTTTTTTAGATGGTAATTGCTTTTATATCAAGTTTTTGTCATAAAAAATAGATTGCTTTTAATTTTTTGATAATTAAGATAAAAACTAATGATTATGAGGTTTAATTATGTTTAAAATAGGACGTTTGGCGGAATTGGCTGACTGCCAGGTAGTGACCGTTAGGTTTTACGAAAAAGAAGGTCTTTTGGAAAAGCCGACCCGTGGGGACAACGGCTATCGACTCTACGGCCCGGCGGATCTCGAAAGGCTCAAGTTCATCCGGCACTGCCGGGATCACGGGATAG
The DNA here is from genome assembly GCA_031271165.1 of Deltaproteobacteria bacterium. Lineage (GTDB taxonomy): Bacteria > Desulfobacterota > Desulfarculia > Adiutricales > Adiutricaceae > JAISWF01. The sequence continues at coordinate 8,853 of JAISWF010000111.1, read as the reverse complement.
CTTTAAGCGATATTAAGGAGCTTTTGAAGCTGCGCCAGACTCCTGGTGAGAATTGCCAGCCGGTTGACACCATAGTAAGCGTACTCATAGGGCGTCTCGAAGAGCAGCTCAAATCCATTGAGCGGCTCAGGGAAAACCTAGTCAACCTTAAAGGCCAGTGTCGCAGTGGGACTATTGCTGACTGCTCAATTCTCCAAAAGCTCTCCGACCCTGATAACTGCTCCTGTGGGGAAATAAGGGAGTGAGTGATAACTTTAAACTTTCCGGACCTAAGCCCGACCGGCCAGGGGTGCCCAAAATTTCAGGTCGGCCTAGCCTGTTTGGTGAGTACCGGATGCTAGCTACCGCCTCGTCCATTGGTTTGGCGGTAGTTTTGTCTATTTTACTGGGCTTGTTTGCCGGAATGTGGCTTGATAAGCGCTTAAAAACCGAACCCTTATTTTTGATTTTGGGGCTTTTGTGCGGGATCGCAGCCGGGTTTCGCAATATATACGTATTAGCTAAGAGACTGGAAAAGGCTCAGAAGGAAGGTTCTGATGAGTAACCAAACTCCAACTGCCAGGTCAACCGGGGGGTTTGGGGACATTCTCCGGGCGGCGGTTATTGTTCGTCTGACGGCCAGGGTTCTAACCGTCGGTCTGGTGTTAGCCCTGAGCGCCTTTAAGGGCCTTTTTTGGGGCTGGGGCGTGGTCATGGCCGGCCTTTTGCTTGAAGGCAATTTGGATGCTTTTGTCGTTTTTATTAGAAAAGCTCGGCCCGGGGTTCTTAAAACCTCTTTGTGGGTGACCCTGATCTGGTTTTACCTTATTTTTATTCTGACAATATTGGTCTGCTTTTTGGTTATCAGGTTTAAACTGGGTCATCCAGTGGGTTTTTTAACCGGACTGGGAATCTTTTTGCCATCGATCTTGGCCGGTTTGCTGAGCGTAGCCTTTGCCGGGAATGCGATCCCGGCCGCTGGTCCGCCAAATAGGCCTGATTTACCGCTGGTGACGGCTGAAAAGCCGGCTCCGCCGGCCTTGGCTTTCTCCTCTTCAGTTCTCAGTGCTTTAGACGATCACCCCGAATCCAGGACCGCTCCTGAAAGCTCCGATGAGCGGTCGGCGCCAGGGCGCCAAGGCGCCTGAGGGGCCGCCAGTCTGTGCTGGTCAAACCAAAACTGGTGATTATAACCGGGCCCACTGGAGCCGGTAAAAGCGCCCTGGCGGTTGAAGTCGCCCTGGAATTGGGCGCTGAAATTTTAAACGCCGACAGCTTGGCATTTTACCGAGGCTTTGACATCGGAAGCGCTAAACCAACCCCGGCTGAGCGCCAAAGCGTACCCCACCACCTCTTTGATGTCGCCGACCCCGATGACAATTTTAGCGCCGGAGATTTTGTCCGGTTGGCCCGTCCGCTGATTGATTCTCTCACCAACCAGGGCAAGCTGCCCTTGGTGGTCGGAGGAACCGGCCTTTATCTTCGAAGCCTGACCCGGGGGATTTTTGAGAGTCCCGGTCGTGATGACGCTTTCCGAGGCCATTTGAAGGAACTGGCTCAAAACGGACAAAACCTTTACCAGCTTTTAACCTCTTTGGATCCACAATCAGCCGCCAAAATTAGACCCTTCGATCGGGCCCGAATCGAACGGGCCCTGGAAGTGTTCCACCAGACTGGTGAGGGCATCAGTAGTCACCAGGAGCGTCATGCCCTAGCCGAGCGTCCTTACAACTGTCTGACGGTGATTGTCGATCGTCCGGTTCAAGAGCTGGACCATATTCTTAAAACCAGGACCAGGGCAATATTTGATGGAGGCTTAATTGAGGAAACCCGGGCGCTTTTGGCCAAGGGGCTGTCTTCAGAGCTTAAGCCTTTTAAAACAGTGGGCTACCTGGAGGCCACCGAATTTTTAGCCGGCCGAATGTCGCTTGAGCAGGCCAGGGAATCAACCTTCAGGCGAACCAGACAGTTGGCTAAGCGCCAGCGGACCTGGTTCAGAGGTCAGTGTCCAGATGGACTGTGGATGTTTCCGGCGCCCGCTTCGGTAATTGAAGTTATCAGGGATTTTTGGGTGCATTAGGTGAGTTTAATGACCATTTCTGGGGCTAAAGAGGGAGGCGCTCGCTCGGATATTTTTTTACCTTGGCCGCCTTTGACCGAGGGGGTTTTACTTAAGCGTTACAAAAGGTTTTTGGCCGATGTCAGGCTGGCCAGCGGAGAAATAATCACCGCCCATACTCCCAACACCGGAGCCATGCTGGAGTGCTCCGAGCCAGGACGACCGGTGTTTCTGAGTTACCATGACAGTCCCAACCGGCGGTATGCATATAGCTGGGAGATGATCGCCATGCCTGATTCTTTGGTGGGCGTAAACACTGTTTTGCCCAACCGGCTGGCCCATCTGGCTCTGGCCGGTGGAGTCTTGACGGGAGGGCAGGTTCCGATTAAAACCGAACGCGAGGTCAGAGTAGGGGAGGGGAAAAGCCGCCTGGATTTGCGGGCCCTAACTTCGGACGGCACTGAAGTCTTGGTCGAGGTTAAAAGTTGTACTTTAGTCAAAGACGGGCGGGCGCTTTTTCCCGACGCCGTGAGCCTGAGGGGGGCCAAGCATCTGAGGGAGCTGATGGCTATGGTTGGGGAGGGCCGCCGAAATATCCTCCTGGTCCTGGTCCAGAGGGCCGGGGCTGAGGTCTTTTCGCCAGCTGACGGCATTGACCCAGACTGGGGGCGAGGCTTAAGAGAGGCGGTCAAAGCCGGGGTAGAGCTTATGGTTAACCGGGTGGATTTGAGTTTGACCAAGGCCGCTTGGGGCCCGGCCCTGGAGGCCAGCCTTTGAGCAGCTTCAACGGTCAAACCCTGGGAGGAGGGCCCTGGGGCCTGAAGGAAATTGCGACTGTGGACTCATATGAGTGTCTCTTTGAGCCGCCATGCTCTGATCCGCCGGCCGGGCCTCCACCCTTTGGGCGGGGGGAGCCGTTTATGACCGGTGATCTTTCGGCCAAATTCATTGGCCGCCGGGCTTTCGAGCTGGTCTCAGCCTTGACTGGTCTTGATGAGACAATCTCCCGCCAGTTGATCTCATTTGGGTCCCTATGGTTAGACAACCGCCCCCAAACCGACCCCGAATTTGCACTAAAAGCCGGAGTCTTTCGCCTCAACCTTCCGGCTTACGGTCCAAAGGTATTTTACGAAATCGATCCCAACCGAATAGTCTATTCCGACCGTGATTTGATGATCTATCACAAAGAAGCCGGACGTCCCTCCCAGGGAGTGCCCCACGATGGCCAAAATAACGTGTTGGCCGCCATGGAAAGGCAGACTGGACTTGTTTTACGGCTTCCGCATCGTCTAGATGCCGCAACCTCCGGTTTTTTAATACTCGCCGTCACCCGTCAAGCCGCCGGTCGCCTGGGCAAGGCTTTTGAAAAGGGCCGAGTCGCTAAGCGTTACTTGGCCCTTTGTCAAGGGGAGCCTCCAAACTGGACCGATAAAACCACCCAAACCATGATCGCCAAAGATGGCCCCAGGTATGTGGCCTCAACTAACGGGCCGGGTCTTAGGGCCACAACCCGGTTTACAGTTTTGGGGGCCGCCGCAGGCCAGAGCCTGTTTTTGGCCGAACCTCTGACCGGGCGGACCCACCAGATCAGGGTCCATTTGGCTTTTGAAGGCTACCCCATAATTGGCGACACCTTTTACGGAGGCGCAGCCGGCCTTCGGCTTATGCTCCGGGCCTCGGGGCTGAGGTTGGCTCATCCGGGGACCGGGCGGATGCTGGTGCTGGGAGGACCGTGGTCGGAGGAGGAAATAACCGGGCCCAAGTGACTAAGACCGAGCTTGGGAGTAAAAGCTGCCCGCTTAGAAGCTGGCAATTGCTTTCCCAAAGACTGGCCCCATGATGGATAAAAGCAGCCCCAAGGGGGCATTTTATTTAATGCGTCCCTTAAAACAGCCAAGAGTTCATAGATGACCTGGACTTGGGAGCGTTTCCCCACTGAGGCATTGTTTTGGCATCGGTTATCTCAATAACAGGTATTGAGCTCCCCTTTTAGCCGCTCCACTTTGGCGATCACCTATCTTTGGTGGAAGCCAAGTTTAGGGGCCGGGCTCGTTTAATGTTCCAGCGTTATGGAGGTCAAGGTGGCAAGGCAGTCTGGGGGAAGCGGGCCTGGGCTGGTGCCTGGTCAGAAAACATTCAGGCAGGAGGGCTATCTTTGAGCTCAATAAAACCATCCGAGCAAAGCGCATTGAATTCTTCAATCATCGAATCAGTGATCATATAGCGTTTAGGGATGTCCAAGCGGCTGAAGCTTCTGGTCATTGATACGTAGACGAGGCGGAATTCCTCAAGGGAAAAGGGCAAATTGGCCTGGGGCTTGGGGCCTTGGTCGATTGTGGCGGACTGTTTTTTTAACTTACGGGCATCCGAGACAATGTCTTCGATGGCGACAAAGTCGTCCAACAAATAGACCGATTCGTACTCTTGGCCTTTTATTTTATGGGCAGTGGTGACGATAAAGTTGGCAGCTGATTCTTCAAGGGTCTGATTTTTAAACATCTCCTGAAAGATGTTAAAAGAGCGTTCCCGGTAACGCTTGGCGATGCGGATCCGGGTTGAGAGGACCGCATCCCGGGCTCGGTCAGCGTAGTCTTCGAGAGCGCCGATGGTGGAAAAATTTTTCATGAATTTATCGGAGACCGATTGCGGGATCTCCATGATCAATCTGACCACATCCAAGATAGTGCCAAACTCATAGCCTTCAAATCCTCCAGAGTAATAGAAACGGTTGGGGCTGAGTTTTTTGGCCACAAAATCAAACAGACCGGCATTGGTACGGGCGATGACCAGTTCCCCGGTTTTTTTTAAAGACTCGGGAGGTCCGGCCAAACCTTTAAAAGGCTTGGGAGCCCCTAATAGTTTTAAGTACTGGTTGGCCATGTGGGCCACAAAGCCTGGGCACCGGAAAGACTGGGTCAAAAAATAAGGGGTAGCCCCGGCCTCGGCGGCCTTGGCCAAGGCGTTGACCGCCCCGTTAAAGCCGTATATTTGCTGGTAGGGATCGCCGACAAAGACCTTTTGAGAGTCGTTGGACAAGACCACGTCAATCATGCACTCGTTTAAATCCTGGGCTTCGTCGACCAAAATACGGTCAAAGCGGCTAAGGTTGGAGGCCTGGCTGACCTGGAAAAGCTTAAGGTAGCCGTTGTGGGGCATTTTTAGAGTCCCGTTTTGGCAGTCCTCCCAGACTTTATTAACCATAACCCCGATGGATTTGGGCCGGATGGCCAGATTGGGGGAGTCGGCGTTAAATTCCCTGACCTTGGCGGTGATGCGGCGGCTGCGGTCTTTGATAAAGGCGTTGAGATTGCGTTTGGAACTGAGCATCCAGTCGTTTAGAACATCCAAGACCAGCCTGGCCACACCGTAATGGTGCAGGAGGCTGCCTTTTAGGTATTTCTCAACGTAGGGCAGGATGTCAAGGGCTCGGAGATTGGCGTATTCTTTAAAGTGGCGCCCGATCTCGTACCAAGCCAGACTATGAATAGTTTTGACTTCAACGTTTTTGAGATTGACGAAAGCTCGGCGAGAGTCGTCGGCCAGAGTTCGGTTGAAGGCCAGATACAGGATTTTTTCCTTGGGCCGGGCGGCGGCAAAGGCTTTGAGGGTCGTGGTTTTTCCGGTTCCTGCATAAGCGGTTACCGTGAGAAACTTTTCAGGAGCCTCGACGATTTCTCTTTGTTCTTCGGTGAGCTTTCGGAATTGATTGGGAGGCATCGGGGTCCGGGTGGGCTTGTCAAGACTTTTCTAAGTCTGACGGCCAGGAAAGAAGATCATTAGAGGCTCGGGCCAGTTTGGCAACCGTATTGGCCACCTGCGACTGACTGACGAAATGAACCTCCAAAAGTTTGACGGTTAGATTGACCGCCGAGCGAAGGGCGGGCTCAGCTTGGGCACTGGGTAGGGAAGCCGACAGAGTTTTGAGTTCCAAATTAAGATTCTCTATGGTTTCCAGAGCCTGCTGAGGCGTTCTGAGCCGGCCTTGTTCAATGAGTTTTAAGGTCAGCTCTCCGGCCAGGCTCAAAAGAGGCGGCTCCGGCGAAGCTTCAAGCATGGTCTTAAGGCACTGGCCAATCTCGGTTAGTGAGACGGGAACTTTTTCAGCCCCAAGGAGCCGGCGCTCAATGAGTTTCTGGCAGATTTCCTTGGCTAGACGCAGAGGCAGTTCGTTTTTTTTGCTCATGACTAATCTGGCTTTGATTGATTCAGTCCGCATCAACGTTGAAAACTTTGTAGATCAGCTTTTGATGGGGCGTTAAGTGACTGAAATAAATTTTATTGCCACTATTGGTTGTTTTTATTTTATTGAAATCTTTAATCATTTTTTGGACAGTAGTGTCTTTAATTAGATTATTTTTGGTCAATATGTTATGCATATAAGAAAATAAAATAAGAGAAATAAATCCAATAAATATTTTTTTATTATTATAGGCATTGGTATTGGTGTATAAATTGTATATATTTAGGTTATTCTTTATATATAAAAAGTATTTATCAATATATTCTTTGATATTATAAGTATTTAAAATATATGTTAAGTCAATATCGGTGTTAGAAAGAATCAAAAACCATCCGCTATGTTTGTATTTGTTGGTGATATTTTTATGTTTTAATTCAAGGGAAGCAAGTAAATCAGAACTATTTAAATGAAAAAAATCAGTATGGACCAGGGCTTTATATTTATTTTTAATACTTTCAGCATCCTGTTTATACATAAAAATTTCGCGATATATATCTTTTTGAGAAGTTAAATTTGATTTTTCATCGTAAAATATATAAATTTTTAAATTTTTGGTGTTTTCATATGTTAAATCGATGGTAAAAGAAAATAATATCTTGTTGTTATTGAAGTTAAAGTTTTCAACATGTATGTTGTTGCCGCATTGTTCTATTATATATGTGGCAAGGTCATTATTTAAGGGAATTGGTATTAGAAATGTTCTTGATTTATTATTATAAGTGACATCGTTTATGTTTTTATTGTTATAAAAGTTCTTGTCAAAGACAAAGGTGATCGGTGCTGTTGGGTTCAGAAAGTCGAAGGAGTCAACTGCCGAAATAAAAGACGAAGCTTCCGCTGCCTGACCAGAGTAGGCGTAGGCCAAGACAGGGAGGTGAGATTGAGCGCCAAAGATGAGCGCCAAGTTGACTAGAGTTGATTCAAAGTTTAATTTGTTATAATCAAGAAAAATATTATCAATTGAAGATTTTTCTGAGATTATAGAATCAACATTGTAAGCAAGGTACTCATTGTCTCCAAGATGTTTTGACCATTGTGCATAGAATTTTATTCTTCTGTCTTCTGTTATGTTGCCTAAAACTTCATCAATTTTGGTTATAGTCAGTTGGGGGCCGTCTAACATCCCTTCGACATGCTCCAACCAATCGGAGCAGTAACGTAAAAAATCATTTTCAGATACTAAATAGAAAGCTAAAGTTAAAATTTCACTCCATATGTCAGGGAAAACATCTTTTAATGTGTCAGTTAAGCCAATGTTTTTTGAGATATTTTCAAGAAGCAATTGTGAGCCATAAGACTTGACGACAAAATCTTGTTCAACAAATTGCATTTCCTTTGATTTATATTTGTTATGTAATAAATCAAGAATGATATCAGGTTTATTTGGCTCTTGAGTTTCATCTGGAGAATTATCCGGGGAGTAGTAGTCTGACTCCCATAGAACCGACGAAGTCCTTCGGTCCGACTGGCCCGAGCGGTCATGAAGTCGGATCTTTTGTTCGGAAATATTTGGGACGGATTCGTTGGGACCGGGGGTGGGAGATTTGAGGCCGCCGTTGAATTTGGACAACCTGGGATCGGATATTTCAATGGAGTTAACAACGTTAAAATATTTGTTTTTATATGCATTTTTGTCAATTAAAATTGTGAAATCAACTAGACGCGATATATCATTTAGACTTTTTCCATTTAAGCTTTCTAATGATATTCCTTGGGCATTAAGCAAGGCTACAAAATAGTCGTTAAAGGCTACTTTGTTAGTCCCCAAAATGACTTTGCCGATTGGCTTTCGATTGTTCTGCGGTTTTTTATTTTCATCCCGGAAAGAAAACGTCCGGTACAAAACAACCGAATTCCGATTAGCAATTAGCGAAATACCGGCCACAAACACCTCTGAGTAAAAAAGGAAACCATACACATTGACAAAGGTACCATACGCAGCCAAGTGAGTCAAATCTTTTTTTGAGCCTTGGGTCCTTAAACTTGCCTTCCTTGTGGTAGAACAGTTTTTTTATTTGTTTTTTGGTAATTTTTTTCGTGTACCAACTCTCAATTGGCTCAGCTGGTCTTGGTGTTAGTTGTCTTTCAGCGCTGCGGCCTGCGGTATTCAAGCCTCTTAAGGCTTTCGTTTCTTTGCTTGACTCGTCAAAATAAAAAACATCGGCCAAAATCGCTAAAAAAAATTTGATACAATTATGTCGACATTGGTCGGCGAGCCTGAAAAAAGTGATTCAATCTTCCAAATGAAAGCGAACCATCACCCTTGGTTTGAAAGAGGGCGGCCTTTCAGGTTGAAAGTGAGCCATCTTGCAGTAAAGCCAGGTTTTCATGGTCCCTGGGTTCCTAATGTCCGCTTGGTCGTCGATGTCCTTTGGGCACAATAAGGCCAGGCTTAATCAACCATACGGCCATACTGAAAAACCTCGCCCTGAGCGGGGCGAGGTTTTTCTTTAATTAATAGAAACACCTCATGGGTCGCTTTCGCAACCCACCCCGGCACATGAAACTTGAGTAATAAGAATGCAACTTCACATATGTGCCTTGATTTTCTCTTTTTCATGATTATATTACCATA
>JAISWF010000098.1 GCA_031271165.1 Deltaproteobacteria bacterium | reverse complement strand
GATACACTACAAACCATTGCTTAGTATAGCCTGTATAAGAACTCAAAATTCATAGGTGGCGTCAACCAGAAAAGTTGTATGCCGATCCTTTTTGTTGACGTCAACCCGATATCTAGATTTGTTTTTTTTGATTGTATATATGATATATATTATTAAAACTTTGATTGGCTATTGTATTAATATTTAATCTTTTAATCATTTTTTAAATATTATATTATTGCATTGGGATGATATGGTCTGTAAATAAAGGCCGGCCCAAGAAAAATTCCAATCAACCCCAAGGTCTCTCGCTTGGTGTGGGATTCCCCGCCAAAGATTGAGAAATAAGTCTGAAGCTTGCACCTTTTAGGAAGCTAAAAACTTAAGTTTTTGACTTTTTCGTGGAAAATATTTTGTCACGACTGACCTTTTTGTCAAAAAGGTCAGTCGTCAGGCCCCCCTTTTAGTTGCCAAATTAAGATCGTAATTAATCTAGATAAATGACACATCCAATTTCCTCATTTGGTTTTCAATTCTTAAGCTCCTAAAATAACAAAATTTTTTTTCCAGATATTAAGCTCGTCTCAACTCATTGGTCTGGCTTTGGGGGCTGTTTTTTTGACCCTGGCTGGAGTGGTTATAGGGTAAAAAGACTTTTGTTTTCGAACTATTAGCTCGAGTAAGTCAATAAGCGGCGCCCAAAATTGTGGCTTTTTAAACCCGGTGGCACAACTATTGCAATTAATGCTTCAAAGTCGTCTTTTGCGTTTAAAAATGTTTTATCGGCTTTAAGCTATATGGTTGGGGATAATCGGGAGACAGCTGGTCACGGAATTTGAGAAATATTTATCCGAGGCTTAAGCGGCCCCTAAAGTTCCAACCCGAAGCAACCGGGGTCATTATTTAGAGCCCGCTATGGCTAAGGTTATCGGCAAACTACTTTTCTCTTGGCCCTATTGTTGGGGCCATTATTACCAAGTTTAGTGAGATATTCTGGAGGCTTTTTTTATGAAGAGGCGAGAGTTCATCAAGAAGGCTGGGCTGGGAACAGCGGCAGCAGTTGCGGCAACCGCAGCCGGCGGCGTTGTCAATGCCCCATTTGTTCACGCTCAGGACAAAACCCCCATTCGATGGCGCCTGCAGACCTACGCTGGAGCGACCTTAGCTGAGCACGTCATCAAACCCCAGATCGACGCCTTTAATAAGGCGGCCAACGGGGAAATGGTTATTGAGCTTTTTACCGCCGATCAGCTGGTACCTCAAAGCGAACTTTTCCGGGCGGTTCAAAACGGAACCATTGATGCTGCCCAGAGCGATGAGGATTCCATGGCTTCCCCGGCTGACGTGGCCATTTTCGGGGCATATTTTCCACTGGCTACTCGCTATTCTCTTGACGTTCCGGCCCTCTTTGAACACTGGGGTCTCAATGCCATTTGGGAGGAAGCCTACGCTGAAATCGAAGGAGTTTCTTGGTTGGGGGCGGGTTCGTGGGATCCTTGCAACTTTGCCACCACCAAGCCACTAAACTCCCTTAAGGATTTAAATGGTCTGAGAGTTTATTCATTCCCCAGCGGCGGAAAGTTTATGAGCCGGTTTGGCGTCGTCCCAGTGACCTTGCCTTATGAAGACGTCCAGATGGCCCTTCAAACTGGTGAGTTAGACGGCGTCTGCTGGTCAGGCATTACCGAAGATTACACTGTCGGCTGGGCCGATGTCTGTAAGTATTACTTGACCAACAACATCTGTGGGGCCTGGATTGGCTCTTATTTCGCTAACAGCGCCAAGTGGGCGGCCGTCCCCGAACATTTGAAAACCCTCTTTAAGCTTACCTGCGACAGCTCCCATTACTACCGGCAACATTGGTATTGGTGGGGAGAGGCCAGTTACCGCGTCACCGGACAAAAACTGGCTCTGACCACTATCCCGGAAGCCGAATGGAAACAAATTGAAGATGAAGCCATCAAGTTTTGGGACGAGGTGGCACCGACTAGTCCCCGCCGAGGCAAGGTCATTGACATCCTCAAACAATTCAATGATCAGATGGTCAAAGCCGGCCCGCCATATCGCTATTAGTTGCTGACCTCAGAAGCCGCCGCAGTTGATTTGCTGCGGCGGCCGCCATATAGGAAGTGATAAATTCGCCCCTTTTTTAGCCCTTCTTTATGCTGGGGCTATCCCTCGAAAACTTAACCCTTTTCCGGCTCCTTTTTTGGAGCGTCATTGTCAACCACCGGAGGTCCCCATGCCCGGGTTTATTAAAGGTTATGTCAGGGTCATTGACGCCGTCAATAACACCATTGGCCGAGTAGTGCTATACCTGGTTTTCGGTATTATGGGTGTGCTTATCTTTTCAACTTTGTCGCGCTACCTGTTTGACAAACCAGTGATCTGGGGCGTGGAAATGGCTCAGTTCGGCATGGCTGTTTATTACACTTTAGGTGGCGGCTTTGCCCTGCTTTTAAATGCTCACGTCCGCATGGACGTTCTGTATTGCCGTTGGAACGTTAAACGCAAAGCCAAGGTCGATGTCGTAACCTTTTTGTGTCTGGCGATTTACTTGGGACTGCTTTTGTACGGCGGGCTTTCCAGTACCGCTTACTCAATTAAGTACGAGCAGCATAACAACACCGCCTGGGGACCCCAAGTGGCCCCGGTCAAAATCCTTTTGGTAATTGGCATTTTCTTGGCGCTTCTTCAGGCTATTTCAGAGTTTTTTAAAGATTTGTCTTTGGCTAGAGGCAGCCAGTTGGTCCCCGATAATCCCGACCGGGTTTTGATAGAATCAAGCTTGACCGAAAAGAGTTCGTCGGCAGGCCCGACAGTTATTGGTCTTCCTGGTTTGGAGCCTCTTAAGAAGGCCGCCTGATAAGTTATTGGTCCTACCCCCGCCATTTTACCAATGGTCCCATCATGCCAAAATAGGCCAAAGGCTTTAAAACCTTTGGCCTATTTTGGAACTAAATGGCTGAACCGTTGACCTCGGGACTTTTCAACCCTAAGGAAAAATCAATCCCACCGCCTGACTCAGCTCCTCTGCCCGGCGTTTTATCCAATTTTTACCCTAAAAAGACTTTTGGCCGAAAAAAGCAGCTCTGTCAAAAGTTCCAACATTTTCTCAGCCGTTGTTGACCAGGGGCCTGGGATTTTTAAATTAAGGCCAGAACCGTGACCATTTCTTTGTCTTACGAAGGTATCGCCCTTATTCTTTTTGGCTCTATGGCCCTTTTGATGCTGACCGGTCAGAGGGTGTTCGGAGCTATAGGTTTTGTTGGAGCTGTGTCGGCCGTCTGCCTTTGGGGTCAGGGCGGTCAGGAAATGGCCTTTAACGCCAGTATCACTTTGATGAACTGGTTTCCGATGATAACCCTGCCGCTGTTTGTCTTTATGGGCTACATGCTTTCGGAGTCCGGAATCGCCGACGACCTTTACCGGATGTTTCACGTTTGGATGGGGCCGCTTCCAGGGGGCTTGGCGGTGGGGACAGTGGTCTTGATGGTGGCCATCTCGGCCATGAACGGTTTAAGCGTGGCCGGCATGGCTATCGGTGCTTCCATTGCTTTGCCGGAAATGCTTAAGCGTGGCTACGACAAGCGCATGGTCACCGGGGTTATCCAGGCTGGAAGTTCTCTGGGCATCATGATGCCGCCCAGCGTGGTCATGGTCCTTTACGGCATGATTGCCCGGGTTCCGGTCAACCAACTATGGATGGCCGGGGTGGGCCCGGCCCTGATGTTCGCCGTTATTTTGATCGGCTACATTTTGATCCGCTGTAAGATAAATCCTGCTCTGGGGCGTCCGCTATCGCTTGAGGAGCGCAATTCAATATCCAAAAAAGAAAAGTTGAGGCTGCTAAGGGCCGGGCTGTTGCCGTTGGTAATTATTTTTTCGGTGACCGTCCTTTTTTTTAAAGGGGTCACCAGTTTGGTGGAAAGCTCGGCCGTCGGAGCCCTGGTCTCGATGGTGGCCGCTCTGGTCAAAAAACGTTTAACCAGAAAAGTCCTCAAGATAACTCTCCTGCAGACCCTTTCGGTCAGCTGTATGTTTATGTGGGTAATGCTGGCCGCTCTTTGCTTTTCTTCCGTCTTTGATGGTCTTGGGGCGGTCCACGCCATTAAAAACCTCTTTTTGGGCGAATGGGGATTGGGCCCTTGGGGCATTCTCATTGTCATGCAGCTCTCGTTTATTGTCATGGGCATGTTTTTGGACGATACCGCCATGCTGGTAATCGTGGCTCCCCTGTACATCCCCTTAATCAGATCCCTGGGCTTTGATCTGGTCTGGTATGGGGTCCTTTACACCGTAACCTGCCAGATCGCTTACATGACTCCGCCTTTTGGGTACAACCTCTTTTTGATGAAGGCCATGGCTCCGAAAGAGCTGACCTTAGGAGATATCTATGCCTCCATCATTCCTTTTGCCATTATCATGGTGCTCGGCTTGGCTTTAGTTATGATATTCCCCAAGATAGCCATGTTTTTACCTCAGATGATTTATTAAATAGTACTTACTCAAAACTTTGGCCATAAGTCAAAAAGCCTCCCCCAAAAGGGGAGGCTTTTTTGGGGCTTTGGTTCAAGGAGGTGGTCTTGAAGCGGCAAAAGTTTATCGCCTGACCCGGGCCAATCTTCTAACGGTCTTTTGGGTGGGCCTGGAAAAATAAAAACGAACTGTCGTCATCTCTATCAAACTGCTGGATATCCAGCTGAGCGGCCTAAAAGACGGCCGGGCAGTCCAGTGGCAGGCCAATGGATTGAGGCGGTTAATACTAAGCCGGGGCGGCAAATCAAGCCGGCTGGCCCCCAAAAAGAGCCCCAGTCATTAAAGTCCAGGTTTCAAGATAAAAAAGCAGTGACAAAGTTTTCAAAATTATCCAAAGACAGGGGTTTGATTTCCAGCGGAACCTCGATAATTTCAAAAGCTTCCAAAAGTTCCTCATCGGTTATCGGTTTAAAGCCGGGGTCGAGAATTAAGATTCGATCGTAGCGCCCGAAATTGACCCGAAAATCGGTATTGTCCCAGCCCAGCATGGCCCTCAACCCGTCGGGGGCGAACCAGGTCTTTCGCAGCCATGACGGTGTGATGACCATGGTCCGGTTTTGTTCAAGCTCGCGTAGTTTTTCCAGACCCAAAATGGCTTCCATGCAATTGCGAACCGAAAGAAGAGGGAGTCCTTTGCGGCTGGCGATTTCCGGCATATGGGGCAGGCAGCCGTAACCCAGGGCCAGTCTGAGATCGTCAGCTGAATCTAATCGGTCCAGGGCTTGAGTCAAAGTGTTTTCCAAAAGGGTCAGATCGTTATGCAGCCCGGCTTTGAGCCAAACAGGCGTAACATTTAGTTCCGGGTGACGAGCCAAGACCCATTCGAGTTCCTCTCTGAAAATGTCGCAGCCAATGATGGTCGTGGGCATGTTTTCACCAAACATCTTCCCAAAAGCTTGGGGCTTAAGGGCTTAGGGGCTTAGGTCTCGGCGGTTTAATTGTCTGGATATATTTTAACGCCTTTTAAAGTAAATGTTGGTAGCCTCGGTTACCAACTAAGAGAGGGCGTCAAAATAAGTTCTCCAACTGATTTTTTGGTATTTATAAGTCTTATCGCAGAAAACCGGTAGACTTTAGTCTAGCGGATGAATGCGTTCCGGTCCTGATTAACTGATTAACCTTGATGCCGAATATACTCTTGTATTGTCGATAAACTCGCTTGCCCTATCGAAGATACAAAATAACCGTCTGACCAAAATGTCCGTTCTTTCCAAAAATGTTGCTGTAAAATAGGTTTGTATAATGGATTACGCC
>JAISWF010000042.1 GCA_031271165.1 Deltaproteobacteria bacterium | reverse complement strand
GGTCAGTGCGGTTCGCTACTCCTTACACTGGAGGGACTATCATCCATGAGGTGATTGTAGTTTCCCCGTGGATGAGGCACCCTCAATTCTGCTGCGGTTTATGCAGTCGCATCAGCAATTAAATTTATGCCCAAGAAGACCTAATTTTTCTACCAACAATTCTTAATGAATTATTTTTGGTTTTATAGTATTCAAAGAATGCTGTCAAGCACCTTTAAACCCTCAACTACCTTGCGCCCCAAAATCTCGGTCATGTCCTTTTCCATAGCAAAGTAAGATGACAAGGAATCTTCGAGGGTATCGGCCACCACCCTAAAATTAAACCAAGGCAGATTTAACAGCTGGCCGGCCACATAACCAAAGACGGCTGATTCCATGTCGCAGGCTAGGCAGCCAAAAGTTCGGCCCAGGTAGAGTTTATAGTCTTTACCGCTGACAAAGACGTCCGAGGTGAGCATCCGTCCAAACCGGAAATCAGAGTGGGGGATATTCTTCATTAAATCAGTGACCAAAGTATCTCGGCATTCTAAAACCATCCGCTCGACTTGGTAGGTATCGGGTTCGCGGTAATCGAACCAGGCGTAAGGACTGACCTTGACGGACTGACCATCCTCCATCCGCCAGTCCGATATTAGCCCTGACGACGATACGATGACGTCCCCCCCAACCAGTTCCAACGACAGAGAGCCGCAAGTCCCGGCCCCAACCAGGATCCCCCGCTCAGAGAAGTTCTTTCGGGCCATGATTTCTTTGGTCGCAGTAAAGGTTGCGCTTATCTTGCCGGGGCCGCATTCGACCACGTCGGAGGTAAAGTTTTTAAAAGAGGCTCTACCCACGTGCTGACTGACCGAACGATACTCGTTAGGGGTAGGGGTCAAAATCAAGATTTCTCTTCCAGACTTCATTGATTGCCTTTCAGAGCACATCCTTGAGGGATTGCTCAGGTGGGATAATTAATTAAAAAATGGTATCCAAGCCAACTAAACCAATGAGCCAGGCCGGTTAAAAATCGGATCTTCCAGTGAGCCTTTCGAGGGCGATGATCGCCGGAAGTGGCCGGAAATAGTCGGCACTATAAAAATTACCCAAAATATTGCTGGTGTGCTGCCCCTGCCAGACGATGGGCCGCTGGGGACTGGCCATGGCGACCTGACTTTCGAATCCGCCGTCCAATCCTAAGGCCGAGACGACACCCAGATGCTCAAAAAGTGCCGCCAAGTCAGACAAGCTCAGAGCCCCGATCGTCAAAACAATCAAAAGATCGCCATTGGGGTCGATCGCCAAAGCCGTGCGGGAGGCTAACCGGTCCGAACGGCGGACCCTGATCCGTCCCAGACGATCCAAGATCATGTAGGATTGGATAACGGTATCGTAATGCTCTGGTCCAGCCGTCCCCAAAGGCAGAGTGTCACCGTCAATCAAGGCCCAGTCGGAGGGCAATGCAGATTGGGACTGGCGGCCGGAATCAGCCAATTGCTGGTCCTCTGGGCTGACCAGGCCAATCGGAATATCTTGGTTAACCGTACTTTTTATCCCGGCCGGATTATCCGAGTCAATCGGGGCGCCCCCATCGTCCAGACGGTCTTGAACCAAATAACCTTTCCAAAACTGGTGGGGTTTTTCCGCCAGCCAGGTTCCGTGCCTTTTTAAAAGCCCCATGTGGGAGCGGTCTGGATAGTATTGGCCCGCGTTAATAATCAAAGACGCTCCAGGGAGACGGTCAAACCAGCCTTGAGCTGAGACGGGAAAATTTTTCCAGGACGGCTTTTCCGACTCATGATATGGAGCCAAGCGAAAATACTTAGACGAAGCTTTGATGATTAATATTTGTCTGTCGCCCAGCCTTGGGCCAAATCTGGCCTTGGTTACTGCCAAGCTCAGACCCGGCTCAATATCTTTGAAATCCAAGGGCTCAAGCCAAGGCCCAGCGGTCAGTCGGGAGGAAATGGCCGCCAGGCACAACCCCAGAACTCCGTGGTCGCCCCCATTTCCAATCAGGTTCTCTCCGCCAAAGGGCTTGGCATCTATGAGCGTGACCAAAGGGTCCCCTGGCCGCAGACGGCACTGGGCCTCCAAGGCGATGGGCCATGAATCGAGCGAATCTTGAAAAGTTAAGGTCAAAGTCAGGGGATCGGTCCCGTCGGGTTCGGCGGCAATAACCGAACGCAGGTCATGGCCCTGAGGATCCTTCCCCGATGGGCTGACCCAGCCGGCCAAGTGCCAAATCTGCCTTTTTAACACATCATCGGCATAATCGGCATCACTGCCACCATCGGCCGAGCCGGCGGCCAAGGCCAGACAACCGGTTAAAAGAGACGCCGAAAGCAACAGCAAAGATATTGTTTGGAAAACTATACGGATCATGATAAAATTTCAAAAAATAACATTGACACTCGGCCGGCAGTTGTCAGCTCGGACTGACAAATCTCTGGGTATCCCAGCCGGAGGGTGGAAAACGATCTTTTTTGACCGCCATGATGACCGCCCACACCTGGGGTCATCTTTTAACTGCGCCGTCCCCGCAATAGGGGTATTTTTTCGGCTACTCATCGGGGTGCTCCGTCCCGGCAGCTAGTCCATTTGGCAGTTCATCAAGCTGCAAAACGGAGGCCAAATATATCGGCCTGGTGGCACCCTGCGGCCACTGAAGTGAGTATTATTTTAAGGCTAGCTTACCCAAGCAGATCATCCAAGGAGTCAAAATGCCCGCACAAATCATCAAGGGTCTTCCCGTGGCCAACGCCATTCGCGAAGAACTTATCCCCAAAGTTAAGGCCCTGGTCGAAAAAGGTGTCCAGCCTAAGTTGGCAGTTGTTTTGGCCGGAGGCGACGAAGCTTCCAAGGTTTACGCCCAGGCCAAAGAAAAAGTCGGCGACAAGCTGGGGATAAAAGTTGAGATTCACATTCGTCCGGATGACGTGACCCAGGACGAGCTTTTGAAGCTGGTCGATCAACTCAACGCCGATAGCAAAGTCCACGGAATCCTGGTGGAACTGCCGTTGCCCAAGCATATCCAAAAAGAATTGATCATGAACCGGCTCGATCCGAAAAAAGACGTTGACGGCGTTCATCCCGTCAATCGCGGCTACCTGTTAGGCGGCCAGGAGCATCTGGCCTTGGTGCCGGCGACCCCGCTGTCGTGTATAGAGCTGATCCAAAGGAGCGGAGTCGACCTCAAAGGGCGCAGGGTGGCCTTGGTTGGCCGAGGCGACACCGTCGGCCGCCCGCTGGCCAGCCTTCTGATCAAACGTGATGCCACCATTACGGTCTGCCACACCAAGACCGTTGACATGGGTTCCATCACCAAGGCCGCCGAAATCGTCGTAGCCGCCGCTGGAAGCCCTGGCCTGGTCAAGGCCAGTATGCTCTCTCCTGGCCAGACCGTCATTGATGCCGGCATCAATCAACTGCCCGACAATTCCATTATCGGCGATGTTGAACCCGGGGCCGCTGATGTGGTAGCCTTCCTGACCCCTGTTCCCGGCGGCGTCGGCTCACTGACTACCAGCATTATCATGAGTAACCTCTTAAAGGCTGTCCAGCTGCAAGGCCTATCCTGAGAAAGTCCTGTTTGGATCCTAACGCCTTTCTCATTTTAACCTAATCGACTTTTTTTTTCGTCACAATTTTTAGCCCACCTTTTTGTTCCGGCGGCCGCTCCCTGGGCGATACCGCCGGAACCGGCCCCCCGACTCAGCCGGCCGCCGGCCAAAAATAAGGTCCCCAGTTGAAACTTGCGCTTTTAGGCGCCCAAAGAGGTTTTTTATATGAGTTCAGATCATCAGATCAGTTACGACATGAGTATCAACGATTTTCTGAAGGTCGCCGCTTCCAGTGCCCATGTCCCGGGCGGCGGCAACGTCTCTGCCGTCGTCGCCACTCTTGGTGCTTCAATGGGAGCTATGGTGGCCAGCCTGACCAAAGGGAAAAAAGGATACGAAGACTATCAAACCGAAAATGAGGCTATCCTTAAAGCCTTCCTTGACGGCATTGAAGCTCTCAAAGTCATGACTTTAGCCGACATCGAGGCCTTCGATACCTACATGGCCACCTTCAAACTCCCCAAAGACACCGACGAACAAAAGAAAGCCAGGACCGATGCTATCCAAGCTGCCGGCCAAAAGGCGACCCTGGCTCCCTTAAACGTCTGTCGCAAGTGTCTGGAACTGATGAAAGAAGCCGCCAAACTGGCTCCCTTCGGCAATAAAGGCGCCATTAGCGACTGCGGTGTTTCAGCTATCATTTTGGAAGCCGCCATCCGGGCCGCCATGCTGTCGGT
Organism: Deltaproteobacteria bacterium; assembly: GCA_031271165.1. Lineage (GTDB taxonomy): Bacteria > Desulfobacterota > Desulfarculia > Adiutricales > Adiutricaceae > JAISWF01. The sequence continues at coordinate 1,350 of JAISWF010000042.1, read as the reverse complement.
AGACATCAATCTTCCCAGCATTAAAGATCAAGGTTTTGTGGAAAAAGTCAAGGCTGAAAGGGCGCTTATTTTCACCGAGGCTGAAGAACTGAAGGTCACCATTATTCATCACATGAGGACCCGCTGGTAAGACTTTTTTATTGGGACAATCTTTAGCTGCGGCCGGCTTCAAACCCGGCCGCAGCTTTTTTGGGTGTATGAAATAATGACCAGATTATTAAATTTTGCCCTGCCAGCGGCTTAATCAATGAGTTTTACCTGTTAAGCCAGCTTTCTGGCCTGGGGAGAAGTCCCTAGCCAAAGACATGTTTCCTTCTGAAATACTCCACCACTGCCTTGGTCTGGCGTCCACACATCTCCACTTTGATCTTCTTTTGAAAAACATCGACCATTTTGATGTAACTATTACTGGCGATGATGTTTCTGTTCAGGCGGAGAGCCAACCGGAGCACAGCCAGCAGGTGCGGGATGTACCAATTAACCTTGGCAACCGCCGGCAAGTATCTCAGAAGGAGGACAGTCATCAGAGCAGTGGGCAGTTGGATCGTAACAACGGAGGGACTCGGACCGAGAAAAAAAATTACCTTAGAATTTTAGAAAGCAGGCCTCAGGCATTTAAGGTGAAAGGAGCAGTTCCTTGGTTTTCGCCCCCTTGGTACTTGATGTAACTTTTAAAATTTCGGCTGAAAACGCTGGGACCTTGGTATTACATAACGCAAGCCCGTGACTATCTTTAGATCGAAACGCAGCCCTCAGAAAGGTTAATCATCATGGTGACAGCTTCTTAAGCTGACCTCAGCACGATTTCATGGGAGTAGATACTGCGAAAGCTTGGCAACATTCTATTTCACTGGGGCCGGTCACCGCAAAGCCTTACGGGACGTTGACTTAATCATTGTTCGCCCGAGAGCAAATATCTAAAAAGGGCATTTCTTGTAGCTTGTTATACCAGAGAAACAAGCTCTCTAATTTTTCGGGGCGTGAACGTTCACCGAGGCAGCTATAAATGCTAAAACAAAGGCAACAAATTTAAAGTGACATGTATTGAAGTTCGGTAGCTGTTATGCCTGAGCAAAAGTCATTCGACGGTCCAAAGGTGACCATCTGGAGGGCTCTTTTGGATAACACCCTCTTAAATTGCATTAATATACCTCGCAAAATGTCAAGATTTAATAATAAACACCATTTAATAACTATTATACCTAAATTTTTGTTTCTTTAATTTTTATATTCTAGATATCGGGTTGACGCCAACAAAAATGATTGGCATACAACTTTTCGGTTTGACGCCACCTATGAATTTTGAGTTCTTCTACAGGCTATACTAAGCAATGGTTTGAAGTGTATCCA
>JAISWF010000037.1 GCA_031271165.1 Deltaproteobacteria bacterium | reverse complement strand
GATACACTTCAAACCATTGCTTAGTATAGCCTGTAGAAGAACTCAAAATTCATAGGTGGCGTCAAACCGAAAAGTTGTATGCCAATCATTTTTGTTGGCGTCAACCCGATATCTAGATTTTCGGAAATAAAGTTTAATAAGGATCGTATTTATTTAGGCATTAATTATGTCCTATGCAATCTATTATTGATTTTATTTCGAATATTAAATAATATTATGCATATTGTTCATGGCAATATATCGATTTAGAGAAAATTTAAACTAGGATTTTTTTGGGAAAGCATATTTTTTAGTTAGATGGTTATTTTGTTGCTTGAATTGGCCTTGCTAAAATGACGTTCCCGGTTGGTAGCCAATATTGACGTCGCCCCAGAGCAAATCAGGTGCGTAGTTACAGTATTTACAGCAGTCATATTAGCGCAAAGTCAAAATATGGCCTTAAAACTCAGTAATACTTTCCAACCTGGGTCGTGGGGTTTTAATCGGATAAAAAGTTATCTTTTCAAAATCCCCAGACCAAGTCTTTGGTAGTTACAACTGCTTTGGCGATCTAAAGTTACTTGTCTGTTAAGAATTAGATCGGTTGGTCGTAGGCTGAAAGATCGAGTAAACCGTGTCCAGAGAGGGTAAATACCAGGCAGCCGCTTTGGCCCTCTTTTTCCAGTTCCAGGGCTTTGAGGCAGGTTACGGCCAGGGCGTGGGCCGATTCTGGGGCCGGGATCACATACTCGGAATAGGCCAGAAGCTTGGCATATTTAAACACATCCTCAGCCGAGACCGCCTGAGCCTGGATCAGGCCGGATTTTAAAAGCGAGCTGACGATAGGAGAGGCTCCGTGGTACCTCAGACCACCGGCGTGGATGGCCGGTGGCTGGAAATCGGTACCCAGGCTGTACATGGGCATAAGCGGGGTGAATCCAGCGGTATCCCCAGCATCATAGGTGAATTTTCCGGCGGTCAGGGTTGGACAGGAAGCCGGCTCGGCGGCAATGGCCACTAGTTTTTCCCCACTTTTGAGCATTGGAACATAAGGGGTAACCAGCCCCCCAAAGTTTGAGCCTCCGCCGTGACAGGCAATCAGGTAATCAGGCTTTTCTCCGGCCAGAGCCAGCTGTTGTTGGACTTCCTGACCGATGACAGTCTGGTGGAGGATGACGTGGTTTAAGACGCTTCCCAGCACATAGTTGGTGTCGGGCCTGGAGACAGCCTCTTCGACCGCTTCGCTGATAGCCAGACCCAGGGTGCCCAAGGTGTTGGGGTCCTTTGCCAGAGCTTCACGGCCGGCTTTGGTGAGCTCGCTGGGGCTGGGAAAGACCTCGGCTCCCATCAAGTTCATGATAACTTTGCGGTACGGTTTTTGAGTCAGGCTTACTTTGACCATGAACACCCGCACATCAAGACCGAAGTGCTTGGCGGCGATGGCCAGGGCCGTTCCCCACTGGCCGGCTCCGGTCTCAGTTGTCAGACGGGTAATTCCGGCGATCTGGTTGTAATAAGCCTGGGCCATGGCCGTGTTACTTTTGTGGCTGCCTGAAGGGGAGACGCTTTCATCTTTGTAATAAATGCGGGATTTGACGCCCAAGGCTTTTTCCAGTCGCCGGGCACGAACCAAAGGGGTGGGACGCCAGATGGACAGGGCCTCTAAGACCGGTTCCGGAATAGGGTGGATGGCTTGGCTGCTGACCTCCTGTTCAATGAGGTCTTTTGGGAAAATAGCCGCCAGATCCGAAACCTTGACCGGCTGGCGGTCAGGCCCCAAATAGGGGCCGAGAGGCTCGGGAAGGTCAGGCAGGACGTTGTACCAATTTTTTGGTATTTGGGTTTTGGGAAGAAAAATTTTGTTTTCTTCAATGGACATGAGCACTCTCCGATCACAGGTCCGCCGTATAATTATAATAGCGGGAATAAGGAGGCAAAAAAGATTATAGATTCAACTAGTCCATCAGCCGGTTATTGCGGCAGACAAATCGATAGTTTTGTTGAGGATAAAGGCGGCGGCGGCCGGCAGATCGGGAAAAACCGGGGTGCCGGGAGGGACTTTGCTCTGATCGCCTTGGCCGTAGCCGGTTAAAACTAAAAGCGAACCCTGAACCCCAGCGTTGAGACCAGCCATAATGTCGAGGCTTTTGTCGCCGATCATAAACGAGGCCGAAAGAGCCAATCCCAGATCTTTGGCTGCTTTTAGCAGGAGCTCAGGGGAGGGCTTGCGGCAGGAGCAAGGGGCCAAGTCCGGGTGGTGGGTGCAATAATACCAGCCGTCAAGTTTTATTTCGGCCCGCTGCAAAAGATCGGTATCAATTTTCCGGTGAAGGGTCTGGACCTCTTGGCTGGTGTAATACCCGCGGGCCACCCCGGACTGGTTGGTGATGACCACTAAGGCGAAGCCGGCCTTTTTAAGCTGAGCCAAGGCATCTGGCACTCCATCAATCCACCGAAAATTTTCCCACTGGCTTAAGTAGCCGACGTCGTGGTTGATGGTGCCGTCGCGGTCCAGAAAAACCGCTTTTTTTAAGGGACAGCAGGCCGATTTAGCGGCTGTCTTGAGGTTTCCGGACTTGGGGTCCCTGGAGCCGGCTAATGACGGAGGCTGCGGGTCGGATTTTTGAGCCATCACGCACGGCCTCGGGTGGTAATGAGGTCGGCGATAATATCCCCGACTGCTGAGCAATCGGTGGTACCGCCGAGCTCAAAAGGAAAATTTTGGCCTTGGGCTAAATAGTCACTGACAGCTTGGCGGATAAGTTCGGCCGCAGGTTTTTGACCTAAGTGATCGATCATGAGAGCCGCCGACAAAATCGCCGCCAAAGGGTTGGCCCGGCCTGTCCCCTGGATGTCAGGAGCCGAGCCATGAACCGGCTCAAACATGCAAAGCTGATCGCCGATGTTGGCTGAGGCCGCCAGCCCTAAACCGCCGGCCAGGGCCGAAACGAGATCGCTGACAATGTCGCCGAAAAGGTTGGGACACAAAATTACCCCGAAGTCCAAAACCGAACGGGGGAGTTGGTAACATAGATTGTCAACGTTTATTTTAAGGTGTTTGATGCCGGCAAAATCCCGGTCGGCTACAGCTTTGGTCTGTTGGTCCCAAAAGCCGTAAAAATCCGGAAGAGCGTTGGCTTTGGTGGCCACGTGGACTTTGTTTTCCTGGCGGCTGGCGGCTAATTTAAAGGCCTGGCCAGTGATGCGTTCAATGGCCGGGGCGGTTAAGAGTCCCAGGGAATAGGCGGTCTGAACTGGGGGGGCGGTCTCAAGCTCCAGGCGTCCAGAAAAGTTATAAAGGCTGCGTTTAGTCTTAACCGCATTGGAAGTTTGGCCGCTAAAGAGCCCTCCGAGCCCCATGTAGAAATCTTCAGTATTTTCCCTGACCACCACAATGTCAAGCCGGCGCCCCGGTGGGAGTAGCACCGGTAAAGGCACGTTGGGGTAGGACTGGGCTGGTCTGAGGTTGAGATATTGGTCGAAATGGAAACGAAGAGCCAAAAGCAGCTCTTGTTCAATCGGCCCGGGAGGAACCGAAGGATGGCCGACGGCTCCCAGCAGGAGTGCATCATAGCCGGCTAATTCATTTAAGGCCCCTGGCGGCAGGACCTCGCCTCCGGTTTTGGTATAGTGTCCGGCCCCGAAAGGAAAGACTTTTTGACGCAGGCCAATTCCATAAACCTTTGACGCCGATTCGGCCGCCTTCCAGGCTTCCCGGATGACTTCAGGGCCGATGCCGTCTCCCGGGATAACCGCTATGGTAAAATCCATAATTCCTCCGAATTCCGGTCTCTTTGATGTTGGCCGCTGAGGCCGGCTGAGGTCCTGACCGCCGCGACCGGGGCGGGATAAGGCTTGATTTTGGCCTGATTTTATTTGACCTAAGCTTTGTTGTCAAGCCGTCGGCCTTCAAAACATGGATATCCTCAAGCAAGTAACTTGGCGGCAAACCAGGCCTTGAGAAATTGACATAGCAGCCGGAACTATAGTTTGGTCCAAAAACGAATTGAGCAAGATCACTAAGCTAACCTTTAGTTGGCTTAAAGCTTGGAAGTGGCCGGTCTGATTGCAGCCTGACGGCCAAGCGTGATATATATTATTACGGTCGCAGGCCGCCATTGACCGTGTTTTCGGTCAGGCGTTAATAACGACGTCAAAGGCCTTTGCGCCCGGAAAAGGGAGGACGGTTGTGTCCGCTAGCATTACCGACAAAGACCTCATCAATCTGGTCTTTAACAACCGACCGGTGCCCAGAGTCCCGGTCGGTTTTTGGTTTCATTTTCTTGATGAGTCTCGGCAGGGGTCGGGCGACGGCAGTTTTTTCAGTGAAAACGTGGCCGGCCACCGCAGGTTCATCAATTCTTTTCAGCCCGACATGGTCAAGATCATGAGCGACGGTTTTTTTTATTATCCACTCCATAAACCGGCCGATAATCCTGTCGAGATGCTCGACAAGCTTGCTGATGTTACCGCTGGTCACCCCTGGGTTAGAGATCAAGTGAGACTGATCGAGGCGGTTCGGGCCCTTAAAGACGATACCTCATATTTTTATAATATTTTCAGCCCTTCAACTACGCTTAGATTTATGGTCGGCCGCCAGACCTTTCTGGATTGGTTCAGCTCCTTCCCGGACGCTACCTTCCGGCTGCTGCGGGAAATGGGCCGGGGCATAAGGATTCTGGCCGCCGAAGCTGTCGCCCATGGCGGGGCCGACGGGGTGTTTTTCAGCGTCCAAAATCCTGATCTTCAGATCTTTACCGACGACGATTACCGTTCTTTTTTGCTCGAAGATGAAGTGGCGCTCTTAAACGATGCCAAAAAAGCCGGGGGCCGCAACATTCTCCACATATGCGGTTATGACGGCGTCAGAAACAGGCTCGAATTCTTTGGCGATTACCCAGCTGATGCTTTCAGCTGGGCTGTCAATATTGAAAATGTGAGTCTGGGTGAAGGCCGAAAAATCTTTCAAGGCAAACCGGTAATCGGGGGATTTCCCAACACGGCGGGCTCAATTCTTCATACCGGGACCAAAGCTGAAATTGAGGAGTTTACCGAAAAAATCCTGTTGGAGGCCGGCAGGGTCGGGGTTATCGTCGGGGCAGACTGCACTGTCCCCACGGATATTGAGCTCGAGAGGCTCAGGTGGGTCAGGACGGCGGCTAATTCAGTTAAATGAGTCTTAAACCTTTTGAGTGACTTTTTTTGGGCCCCTCCAATTTGGAGGGGTTTTTGTTAAGCTATTGAGAATTTACAAGTTGATGGTAGTTTTGCCCAGTTATATTTTTTAAAATGCTGAAGGGCTAAAGTTAAATCCACTGTCCAAAGAGGTTTTGGGTTGGTCAAAGGTTGATGTCACCTGAAACTACCTGTCCAAGCAGAGGAGAATTTTTTTTTGGGAGTTACAGATAAAAGATTGAAACAATCAGTTTTTTGGGTTATATTCGAAATCATGAGGCCCTAAGCTTGTCCCTGATCAAGAAGGGAATGAGACATTTAGGGAGGAATCGTGACCGTTACGCTTTCTTCAATCGGACCACCTCTCTGATGAGTGATATAGGTTTTCAGTACCGAGTCGGTTTGTCCGGTACTGTCAATATTGAGATTGTTAGCTATAACAGGACGTCACCGGGTTCCAGACCTTGACTGGATTTGAACTGATAACGTTTTTTTAGCCTCAGCGCCTTTGGCGCCACCACATACAGCCTGAAACCTTCATAATTAAGGGTTATTAGGCCCTCGCTAAACCTACGGTTATCCCGTAGCGTCAGATAAAACCTCTGGCTCGGGGGCAATATTTTTGCCTAAAGGAGTCAGAGTATTATGCTTTCTCGTCCCCACCTTTTTCTTTGGTTCTCCTTATTCATTTTTTCTAGTCATTTTTTCCCGCTTCTTTCGCGGCTTCTGTCAGTCCGGCGAGTCAAGGGGGAAAGACCATGAAAATCCTTCTTTTTGACTGCCACGATTCATTTACTTTTAATTTAGCCCACTGCCTGAAAACGCTGATGACCAAAGGTGACCGCCTCGACGTCATCACCTGCTCAGAGCTCAATGTCAGTTCAGCTGGGGACTATGACCGCATCATCCTCTCCCCCGGCCCAGGTATTCCTCAGGAGGCCGGCTGCCTGATGGAGCTCATCGACCGCTGGGCCATAAGTAAACCCTTTTTAGGGGTTTGCCTGGGTCACCAAGCTCTGGCTCAGGCTTTCGGGGCCTCACTTGTCAATCTGCCAAAGGTCTTCCACGGGGTTAAATCATCACTGAGGCAGGTCAAAAAGACCCGTCTGTTTGAGGGGCTTCCCGAACGCTTCGAAGGTGGGCGTTATCACTCCTGGCTGGTCAGCCGCATTAGTTTCCCAACCGACCTGGAGGTCACCTGCGTCGATGAGGAGGGCTCGGTCATGGGGTTTCAGCATCGGGCCCTGGATCTTCACGGGGTCCAGTTCCACCCCGAGTCCATCCTGACCCCTCTGGGACCAACTATCATAGCCAATTTTCTTCAAGACGGAGGCGGCCGATGACTTCAGTTGACTCCATCCGCCGAAAAATGAATCAACTTGGCTCCCAAGGTCACCCCTTTTTTTTCGCCTTTGATTTTGAGCTGTCTGAGGGGCTTTTCTCAGATCATCCTTTTGAGGAAAAAGATTTTTTCTTCAGCCTCTCAGGTCAAACCAACGCCCCGGCTAAGCTTCAGCCGGACGCTGATGGCCGGGCCTATATCAAAACTTACCCGATGACCATTGATGAATACGCTGAAAAATTTAAGATCGCCTACTGTGGTCTGGCCAGGGGTGATTCATACCTTCTAAACTTGACCGGCGCCACCCCGATTGAGTGTCCGCTGACCTTGGAAGAGATTTTTTATCTGTCCGACTCTCCTTTCCGGCTGTGGGTGCCGGGTCGGTTGGTGGCTTTTTCTCCGGAAAGATTTGTTAAAATTTGCGATCATCGGATTGTCACCTGCCCGATGAAAGGTACCATTGATGCCTCTCTTCCAGATGCTGAAGGCCGGATTTTGGATGATTTTAAGGAAACATGCGAACACGCCACCATCGTCGATCTTTTGAGAAACGATCTGAGCCTTTTTGCCGAAAATGTCCGGGTGGCCCGATATCGCTACGTTGAATCGGTTGTTACCCGGCAACGGACCATCCTTCAGGTCAGCTCCGAAATAGAGGGAACTCTGCCCCGGCACTGGCCGGACCAAATCGGTGATTTGATCTGGAGCATGCTCCCCTGCGGCTCCTGCTCCGGAGCTCCAAAAGAGTCGACTGTAAGGATAATTCAAAAGGCCGAGGGCCAGCCCCGAGGATATTACACCGGAGTCTTTGGCCTCTTTGACGGAAAAGATCTTGATTCGGCCGTTCTCATCAGATTTATTGAGCAAACGCCCCAGGGCTTAAAATTTAGAAGCGGCGGCGGGATCACTGCCAATAGCCGAATGGAAGACGAATATCAAGAGATGCTTGACAAAATCTATCTTCCTTTTGTTTAAACTCTGCCCCAGGTGAAAAATGCTGCAGCCCCTTTTTCTCGAATCAATCAAGGCCCAAAACGGCCAATACCACCTGTTAGAGTTCCACCAAAAAAGAGTCGATCAGGTCTTAAAGACCTTTTTTCCCCGCCGCCTTGGCCTTGACTTACAAAAGATTCTCCCGGCTCCATTACCGGAGGGTTTGTTCAAAGTCCGCCTCGTTTATGGTGAAAAGCTTTTCGAGGTGGAAAGTGCGCCTTATCAAATTGTCCGTTTCCAAAAGGCCGCCTTGGTCCAAGCCGACCAACTCGACTATGCCTTTAAATACCTCAACCGCCAGCCCATCAGCAATCTCCGGTCTCTATTTAAAGGAGGAGAGATAATAATCGTTAAAAACGGACTGCTAACCGATTCTTCCATTGCCAACTTGGTTTTGGAAAATGAGCAGGGGCTTTTTACCCCCCAAACCCCACTTCTGGCCGGGGTTAAGCGGGAATACCTTTTGGCGAAAAAAATCATCACCGCTATCCCCATAAAACCAGCGGAGTTGACCAAATTTTACAAAATCCGTTTTATCAACGCCATGCTGGATCTTGAGGACGACGTCTTTATTGATACGGAGCAAGTGTCTAGAGTTTTCTTTGACCATTAATTTGGAAAAACTTGACTAAAGGTCAAAAAACCCTGGCTCCAGGCCAGGGTTTTTTGATGGTGATACTGAACAATTAGATTTTGTAGTCTGTTTGTCAATGTCAACAACTTAGGTTTTAAGCTAATTATGAGCGCCCGACAAAACCTTGCGGGACTTTCAAATTAACAATAAAATAAGTTTTAAAATTGATCGATTCGATAAAAACCCATTTTTAACATCCCGAAATTACGCATAAAAATTTTAAGAATTCAGAATTTTGAGAGTTTTTACCGGTTGATCAAAATTGCTATTGCTGATGCGACTGCATAAACCGCAGCAGAATTGAGGGTGCCTCATCCACGGGGAATCTACAATCACCTCATGGATGATAGTCCCTCCGGTGTAAGGAGTAGCGAACCGCACTGAC
>JAISWF010000012.1 GCA_031271165.1 Deltaproteobacteria bacterium | reverse complement strand
AACTTTTAACTCATAACGACAGAGCCAGGATCTGAGGCGACAACCCTGGGTGTCATGACTAATCCAACGTAGACACGTTTCCATGCCTTAGTCTTGTGAACCATCCGACCTCTTTTCAGAAACCGGTTCCCTTTAGGGGAGCGGTAGTTCACTCGTACTCCCTGTCTCTAATCACCGAACCGGTGCGACATGAAAGGAACCGCCGGAAATGATGGCCCATGTTAGTAGACAGTCGCCATTGGGGGCAAGAAATTTTTCGGGTACTTCCCAGCCTCCAGTGATGATACGTTTTCTGCAACTTCTTTGCAATGTCACCTGCATCGGGGGTGGTTTACCTCAGCGTTTCAACGGTAAGGTTGGATATGACCCAGGACAATTGAGGATTAGCTGGCCTGATATAGTATAGGGAAAGGATTTATTAATCAAAAGGCCAAAAACACCCCGTCAAATCTTATGAATCTTGGGGAGGAGTTTTGCCCACTAGGTCAATTGGCGTTGCCGGGGTTGTTTTCTTTGTGTCATTACGCTCCCGGCGATGTTAACGTAATCCCGAGTGCATGTGTATGTTTGATCGACCAGTAAAAAGTCTATTTTTTCGTTTTTATCATTTTTAACATCTTGAGATTACTGACAAAAAAATTTAAGAATTCAGATTTTGAGGGTTTTTACCGGTTGATCATGTTTAGTGGAACGCTGATTTTTTAAAAGCCCCATTTTGAATTTGTCATTTTTGAATTTGTCAATACGCGCCTCCGTGTCCGATCATATTGTGTTAATATCGGGATGTAGATTATTATATTTCAAGAATTTAAAATTTGTGGTAGACTTTTTGTAGCCAACTAAGGAAAGGCTAGAAAGTGAAATTCAGCAAACCCAACAACCATGTACCACCTTCAAAAAAAACAACGAGTAAACCGGCCAGTTTTGATGTTGAAAGTGAAACTATTAAAAATGAACAAAAAGACTCGACAAATCATAATGAAAATAATGATAATATGCAATAAAAATGTATGCTATAAGAAGTTTTAGGCATTAATAGATATAAAAAATTTAAATAATACAAAAACTTTTAGGTAGCGAGATAAAATTAATAAATAATCAAAAATATTAGTATTGACAATATTGAATAAACATATTTCTTTTGGTTGCTAATTATGGTTGTTGTCAAGTCAGGCAAAAACTAACCCGAAGGTTTTGCCAGTCCAATCCGGTCAAACCCAGTCCCGGGCTACGATTCCGCTCATTGCCCCACCTTAAGAGCCTCCTGAGAGGTGCTTGCGAGTCTGGGTTGAAGGTAGGCGACCAATCATCCTAATCGCCAATAAAAATATTTATTTGACATGATGCGATCACCGAATAAATCACTCTACCCCAACACCAGAACGGACCAGCTGGTCGCCTGGGTTTTGTCTGATTTAAGTATTTACTTCTTCAACAATTGTCTGGCCCAGTTGCTTTCTTTTAAAAGCTCTCTTGCTCTCACTTGCGCGGTCCAGAGTATTTACTCAACAAGAATATCGACAATCGCTTCTGACAAGGCATTGTTTTTCAAAAAAATAGCCATATTTATATGGTTTTTCGACTTAATTGGCAATTGGTCCTCGTCTTCCGATTTTCTTAAGACCTGCCTGGTGAGTTGTTGCCAGGCTTCAAAATCGTGCGGTTAAGGGCTTTTTTTAAAGATCCAGGGTTGTTGGTTCCATTTCCAAACTCGAAACTCAAAAGGCGGAACTGAAATATTTCAATGAAAACCTCAATACCAGGGGTGAGGAAAAAATCCAAAAAATTTCGAAGCTCCCAGCAGTGATTCTCGGGCCCCAGGCTGCTCTCGTGGAGCGCTGTGATAACATCACCGGTGGGCATGTTGAACGAACGCAGCCCGGACTGAAGGTGATTTTTAAGGACTGCAAGAGCTTGGTTTTTATAGCGAACAGACTCAGACTTGGGATTTGATTTGTTGCTTCAATCATCGCAGTTGCCCGACGTCGGTCCAATAGTGGTTTGCCAGCATCTTGAACAAACCACGGCGCCTTACTTCTGAGGAGTTCGAGGAATTTAAAAGACATTCCACGATTGGAGTGCTGATTATTGAGACAATAGAGGGCTTCCCGCTGGGGCTCGCCGGAGAAGGCAACCCCCTGCCAGGACGCTAGATGGCCATTGCGAGGGTCTACGATGCGTTCGTCTTGGACAGGCCGCATAAAAAGGCATTATCCCGTAAGCCAGCAGTTTGGGCAAACTTGGCGGGGAAAGGAGCGCACCTTGAACCTATGGTCGACGTATATGAACAGGTGTTGGTTCGTCCCTTGGCGGAATTGACAGACCGCAAGCCATAAACCATTTCGGCTCTGGAAAGTGAAGTATGGCCAAAAAGATTCACGCTCCTGATTTGACGCTGACCGTGTTCCTGACTTCCGCCTTTCTGGTGGTGTTTTTGTCGCTTTACACGAATTCTCTGGTTGATTTAGCTATGACCGAGATGGAGGACAATTTGCAAAAACGCATGTTGTTCGTTAGTGGTTTGGCTTCTCAGCTAGTTTCGGCCGAGGAACTCGTAAAATTTCGCAACATCCTGGACATGAAACTGCCTGAATATGAGGCTTTAAAAGCAAAACTCGCCGATTTTTCCGCCAAAGCGCAAGTGCTTTATGTCTATTTCGTACGCATGGAGGGGGGAAAGTATCAATTCATCATCGACAATGATTATAACGAAGAAACCCGAGTTGGTTTGGACTCCGAGCCGGTCGTCCCGGAGGACTCGCCGGAATTAGCCGAGGTCGTCAAAGACGGAGTGCCTAGGTGCACTGTAATAGGCAGTTATACCGAAGGGTGGGACGGACTGCTGACCGCCTATTCGCCAATTTTTGATGATGACGGCCGAGTGGTTGCGGTTGCCGGCGTCGATATCGCCGATGAGGTCATTTTTAACGTCCGGTACAGAGCAGCTGTTATATCCCGGGTGCATGTGCTCGTGGCGGCCATTATCGCCATCGGAGGGTTCTTTTCTTTCCGAAGATACCGCCGCAAAGCCCTGCTGGCTGAGGAAAGCAACAGGGCCAAATCCAGGTTTCTGGCCCGAATGTCCCACGAGATTCGAAATCCAATGAATGCGATAATCGGTATGAGCGAGCTGGCGGCCCGTCGGTACGGAAGCCAGGAAGCCAGAGAGCACATATCTGAGATCCGAAGAGCCGGAACTAACTTGCTCTCCATAATCAACGACATTCTTGACTTTTCCAAGATCGAGACTAACAGTCTCCAAATAAGGGCGAATCCATATGAATTGTCTTCGGTCCTCAATGATGTTTTGAACATCATACGGATACGCTTAACCGAAAAACCAGTTGAATTGCTCACCGATTTCGACTCTGACATCCCGGCGGTCTTGAGCGGCGATGAGGCCAGGGTTCGGCAGATTTTGCTCAACCTTCTTTCAAACGCCGTAAAGTATACCAAGCAAGGTTTCATAAAGTTTTCAATTGGCTCAGATTTCATTGACAATAAAACGGTCAAGATCTCCTTTGTGGTCCAGGACAGCGGTGTCGGAATAAATAAAGAGGATCTGCCCAAATTGTTCGGAGAATTCGTCCGGGTAGGCGGAGAACAAATGGACATAGACGGCACTGGCTTGGGATTGGCCATCACCCGCAATCTGTGTCAGCAAATGGGCGGTGACGTTACCGTGTCAAGCGAACCAGGAAAAGGCTCCCTTTTCACCGCCGTCATAAGTCAAGGACGAATAGACGACCGGACTCTCAGAGTCTTGGATAATAACCTTTGGGAGGCTTTTGAAGCCAGCGAGGCGAAATATACGGCCCCGAATGTCCGAATCTTGGTGGTTGACGACGTGGCGACCAACTTAGCTATCGCCGCAGGACTAATGTCTCCGTACGAATTCCAAATTGATACTTGTCTTGGCGGCGAGCAAGCGATTGACCTAATGAAAGAGAACCGCTACGATTTCATCCTCATGGATCACATGATGCCCAATATGGACGGCGTGGAAACGGTGGCCGCCATCCGAGCCCAGACGGAGGATTATTACCAACAAGTCCCAATAATCGCCCTCACAGCCAACGCAGTGTCTGGGATGCGCGAGATGTTTCTCGAAAACGGGTTTAACGATTTTTTGGCCAAACCGATAGAAATCTTGAAGTTAAACGAGATTATCGACCGATGGGTCCCAGAGGACAAAAAAGTCAGAATTCAACCAAAGGAGGGCGCAGCGCCTGAGCGGCGCACAGCCGCTTTCGCAATTGACGGAGTTGACGTCGAGCACGGAATCGTCAAAACTGGAGGGACTCTTGACAATTATAAAAAAGTCCTGGAGTTATACTGCCGGGACGCAAGTGATCGTCTGAAAATTTTGAGACACCCCCCCGACGAGAACGGTCTGCGGTGTATAATCACTCAGATTCACGCTTTGAAAAGCGCCTCCGGTAGCATAGGGGCCATCGCTTTGTCTAAAACCGCAGCTTGGCTGGAAAAAACCGGAAAAGACCAAGATATTCTGACGGTTTCGCGACAGCTGGGCAATTTTTGCGATTCGGTCGAAATTTTGGTTAAAAATATCAAATCGGCTTTGTCGGTGGACCGCCAAAATGGAATAAAGACGATAGGCGAAACAAAGTTACTGCGCCTCAGAGAGGTTTTGCGAGCCGAGGGCATATGCGAGGCCGACAGCGTTATCAAAGAGTTGGAAAATGAAGGCTTGGACGATGAAACCCGGGCCGTCGTCTCCCTCGTTTCGGAAAAGGTCCTTTTGTCGGAATTTGAATCCGCAGCTGCGGTGATTGACAATTACCTGAAAAGATTTCGCCACTGAGAGAGTCTCTTTTTAGCCGCCTTGACCAAGCGCCAACTCCAGGCGACGCCCACTCTGGAGGTCGGTCGGCTCATAAGCCTCATCAAAGGTCGGCTCGAAATAGTTTGTTGAACAAGCCCAGAGTTTTGGTTAATATGACGATAGTGAGGCTGCCAATGAGAAGAAACTTAATTTTGGTTTAGGCGGTTTTCTATTGTTTTCAATTGGCTTTTTCTCGTTACCCAACAATTTTTGTCTTAATATATCCGGACCTGCTTTACCGAGGATAGAGCTCATTTGCGGCGACCGCGCCCAAAGGGTAATTTAGACCAGGGAAGATATATCTAGACTGCCAGCTATAACGGCCTCGTTGGTTTCGGTCGTCAGTGCTCGAAGGTTTTCGGCCGCAATGACGCTCTTTCGACCGGTAAAATACGCTCGATCTTTGAAGAACAATCACCTTGATGGATAACCCGCAGTCACAGTCCGTCAGAGCGAGCGCCAAAGATTTGCCTAATAATATGTCAGTGGCCATAGCCTCAAGCCCCACCTATATCACGAAAGCCTGCAAGGTGGCGGCGGCTGTCCCGCCTAAAGGTGGTCCGCTATTGGCCGTTGAAATCGGCGTTTCCTCAGGGGCGACGTCTGGTGTGTGTTGTCCGTAAAAGGGTCCTGGTCATCAACTGGAGATTTCGATAATCCCGGACGGAAGTTTTGACGGTTCCGACATGTTTGTCGGCCCGCCCGGTTGACTGTCTTTCGCTCCTGTAGTGATTCAATAAATTTTTAGTCATACGGCTGATATGTTTTCGTTTTTAAGCCTGCTAGTCTTGAATATGCCGCCTTGTTTATAAAAGATCGAAAAGGCGCCAATATATTTAAGAAGTTAGCTTCGGGCCTGATATAGGTATGGCCGGCTTAGCTGGGTGAGGGCCGACATAAGGGCCATCAATGGGATGGCGGCTGAACTGGCCACATCACCACTTCCGACCTGATGAGCCAAACGGCGAGTCTATGACGAGTTTTTTCAGCCAGGTCCTCTTTATTGATTTCCAAAAGGTGACGGAGGAAATCAAGTTTTTTTGCGGTATTAAAGTGACAGATGATATGAGAAAAAAGTTTTTCAATAAGATGCTCCTCTTGGTTCTAGCCATTGGGCTGGCCTGCTTGGCGTTGATTGCGATTATCACCGGTCGTTTCCAGTCGAGCCTGGAGGCTCCAATTCAGGAGGGTTACAAAAGCTTCTTGAACATACCTGGCGTTACCGTCGAAGAGACGGTAGCGATAGCGCAGTTTCGCAAAAGCGGCGCCTCTTTCGTTTATGGAATGGAGCTCAGCGCAGAGTGTTTCAAGCGTCATGACGGGACCATGGGTGGATTTGCCGTCTTGTTCACCGATTTGTTGAGTCAATTGTTTGAAATTCCTTTTCAACCGGTCATTTTTGAGTGGGATGACCTCATCGACGGGCTCGCCGCCGGTGAAATAGATTTCACCGGCGATTTGACCGCTACACCAGAGCGCAGTGAGACGTATTTCATGACCGGGCCCATTGCCCTGCGGCCGATTCAGTACATGCGCCTCGCCGGAAGTGAAAACCCCGTCTTTTTTGCCGAGACCAGAAAAAGTCGGTACGCTTTCCTCGATGGCAGCGTCACTTATGAGCAGGCGCGGCCGTTTCTGGCCGGGGAACATGTCGCGGTTTACGTCAAAAATCACGACCAAGCGTATCAAATGCTGAAAAATGGCGAGATCGACGCCTTTATTGACGAAGGCCCTTTTGAAGCGGTTTTCGAACATAGCAGTGAGGTCGTCGTCCAAGACCTGGTGCCCTTGGTTTTTGGCCCCGTCTCTCTGGCTACTCAAAACCCGGAACTCGCACCATTCATCTCGGTTATGCAAAAAGCCTTGGGAGATGATTTCTCCAAGCGTCTGGCTGAACTTTACGCCCAAGGCTACCTGGACTACGCCAAAGACAAATTTAGAAGGAGCCTCGACCCCGAAGAGATGGAATATGTCCGCGCCCATGGGGAGGACGGCCAGCCCATCAAATTTGGCGTCGAGTATGACAACTACCCGGCGGCGTTCTACAACGAGAGGGAGCAATTATGGCAGGGCTGCTCTCTGGACGTTCTCAACGAGATTATAAACTTGACCGGGCTTAACTTCAGCCAAATCAATCAAAGGCCGATATTTTGGTGGGATATGCTTAGTTTGCTGGAGAACGGCGAAATTGCCTTGGTCAGTGAGCTTATTATCAGCGAAGACAGAAAAGGCCGATACATCTGGCCAGATATACCTTACATGACAGACAAGTATGCGCTTATTTCGCACGTCGACCTCCCTGATCTTACCGTTAACGATGTTTTCCACATGAAGGTCGGCCTAAGCCGCGATACAGCTTACACCCAGCTTTTTTATCATTTTTTCCGTGGCCACAGGGACGCAGTTGAGTACATAGACATATTTGACGCCCTCGCCGCCCTTGACAGCGGTGAGGTCGACCTCGTCATGGGAACTCAAAATCAACTGCTAACTCTAACCAATTACCTGGAGAAACCGGACTTCAAGGCCAATATAGTTTTTAACCAGATCTATGGCTCCTATTTTGGATTAAACAAAAGGGAGACCGTGCTGCGTCGAATCATCAGCAAAAGCCTCAGCATGATCGACGTTGATTCCATATCCAGCCGATGGAAGAGCCGAAAATTCGATTATCAGGAGGCCTTGGACCGCGCCAGGACTCCTTGGCTGGTTGGAGTGTCGATTCTTATGTTGCTTGTTGCATTGCTGCTTTTGATTTTGTTTCAGAAAACCAGGCGGCTCGGTAAAGTTTTGGAGTTGACCGTCCGCGAGCGGACCAGGGAGCTGGAGATTCAGACCGAAATGGCCAAGGTGGCGTCAAAGGCTAAGAGCGGTTTTTTGGCTCGGATGTCCCATGAAATACGCACTCCGATGAATGCGATAATAGGAATGAGTGAGCTTTCCATACGTGAGTATGGAAACCCGGCCGGGCTTAACTACATCGCTGAGATAAAGAAGGCCGGGACCAGTCTGCTGTCTATTATCAACGATATATTGGATTTTTCCAAAATCGAGGCCGGAAGTCTGCAGATCAATCAGGCGCCCTATGACTTTGCCTCTTTGCTCAACGACACCTTGACGATCGTTGGTATGCGCCTAAAGGAAAAACCGATTCAGTTGATTTCTAAGATAGACCCGTCGCTGCCGGGGACCCTGGAGGGGGATGAAACCAGGGTGAGACAGGTACTGCTCAACCTCCTCTCCAACGCCGTCAAATATACCCACGAGGGGTTTGTGGAATTTGAAGTCTCTGGAGAAAGAGGCCCGGGCCGGGAAATAAAGCTGAGCTTCCGTATAGCTGACAGCGGGATTGGCATCAAGCCCGAGGACTTGGGGAAACTTTTCGACGATTTTGTCCGCATCGACCAAAGCCGAAACATGAGCGTTGAAGGGAGCGGTCTGGGGCTGACAATTGCTCTGAGCCTGTGTCGGGCCATGGGAGGGGACATCGTCGTCGAGAGCGAATACGGGAAAGGCTCTGTATTCACTGCATTGATTATCCAGACTGTCTCTGACCAGCGGTCCCTGGGCCTAATTGAGAGCCAAACGGCTTTAAGTCCGCAGCCTCTGGAGGTCCGCTTTACCGCTCCTGGTGTGCGTGTGCTTTTGGTCGACGACTTGGAAACCAATTTGGCGATAATGACGGGGCTACTCGCTCCGTACAAAATGGACGTGTCGGCTTGCATGAGCGGCCTGCAAGCCGTTGAGCGCGTCGCCAAAGAGTCGTTCGACGTCGTCTTTATGGACCATATGATGCCGGAGATGAACGGGATGGAAGCGGTAGCGGCGATTCGTTCCATGGAAGGTGACTATTTCAGAACGCTCAAGATAATCGCTTTGACGGCCAACGCCATTTCAGGAATGCGGGAGATGTTTTTACAAAACGGGTTTGATGATTATCTATCCAAGCCCATTGAGATCCCCAAGCTAGGTGAGATTCTGGATCGATTGATCCCGAAGGAAAAGAAAGTCAAACGCTAGAGACGGCCGGCTGGTGCGGCCGTTTAGTCGGAAATTAAAGACTGAAAGCCGACTTTCATTGCGACCTGAAATACGGAGCGAAGGTCTCGCTCAAGGCCTGAGCATGGGCTGCAGGAAGGCTCAAGGTTAACTCAGGGTCTGGGAGGACTGTCGCCGGGAAGCCGAGAATTGGCCGGACTTTTGGTTGAACCGACCCGATGAAAGCGGTCCGGGTTGGCCGGCGATCGAGGTTCAGGTTCTTAAAAGCGCCTCAGCCAGCCTCGGGAGGCTTGAGCTGCCGGATAAGGCTGCACTCTTAGATGAGGCCGGCCGAGTCGGTGGTAGGGCGCTGGTTGCTGGCGTACTGACGGGATTGCGCCATAAGCTGACACCATTGGCCGAGCAAATTCGCCAGGCTCTACCTTCAAGGGCTGAGGGCCCGAACGCTCAAGAAGCGAGCCTGGAGCAAGCAGTTGGGCTGCGGATTAAGGAGGCTCCAGAGGCCAGGGAAATCAAGAAGGCCGGCGGAGCGTTGAAAAAATTGATGGGCCAGTCAATTGGCCAGGCCAGTTTAGGGGCAGTCAAGGGGCCAGTTAAGAGGCCAAATGACCGCTCTCTTTTTTTTTGACTTGTCAGCTCTCAGGAGATGGCGAACTAACTCTGTTGTAGACTGAGGCTGGCGTTTGGTAAGGCTTCTGCGCCAGCTTCAGGGCGGAGAAGAACTCTCGCTTAGCGGCCGGGCCTAAAGCAGACTCCGAAAAATAAAACGGGCTTAACTGCTTGTCTTCACGACCATCGCCGATTCTTCTCAAGGCTTAATTAAGTCCTCAAGGCGCAAGCTCTTTTGGGTCCCGGACGGGATAACGGCCGAACTCTTAAAAAAATCCACTGCACTGCGGCCGAGCAACCCGGTCAAAGGTTTCCGAGATTATCGCCCTGTCCGATTTTCCTAAGGCAGCGCCTATGGTAGGTGGCCTTTGGGAATCAGACGAAAGCGAGCTCCATTTATTCAAAATTAAGGTCCGCACCCTCAAAAGCTCCTCCACCAGTAAGCCAGCAGTGATGAGCCTGCCTTTGGCCGACAATTGCTGTGCTGGCAGCGTCAAAAAAATAAGGCGGGCTTGATCATGATCAAGGACACAAGTAATCTGATGGGTGAAACTGGGACTGCTGTCAGGAAAAAAACCGGCGGCATATTGGGCCGGTTTTAGTCAGGCGCAGAAATGGTTACTTATATCCTCTTTTCCACAGCTGCCCAAGAAAAAATCAAGAATTCACGGTAGCTTAGGAAACTAATGTTTTACGGGCCTTTGAGCGCGGCCATTAACTATGTACAATTAATACGATAAAAAGAATTATGTTTAGAAAATATTATCTCGGTACTATAGCCCATGGAAAATTCGGGAGCATGTTTGGCTTGTATAACTAGGTATAAAAACATTCTCTTTTTAGATATTTACCTCTCTGGTGAATAATGGCTTAAATCAAGGTTCTGTAAGGATTTGAGCCGACTAGCATCCATGACGCAGAGCGATGTCGGGCTTTATCTGTTGCTACACCCATGGAGTCAAGCATTGGCCAGCTTAAGACGTTGCCACCATGATGACTGGCCTTTTAGGAGAGTTACGTATTGATATTAATTACAGATTTAAGTCGGCCTGGCCATTTGGGCCGGCTGTCACAAGACCCAGGTCGGGACAGGCCCGATTTGTTGGACAGCTAAACCAGGAACCCCTACACAGCTCTGTTTTAAGGAGATGAGTTCCATGATC
>JAISWF010000009.1 GCA_031271165.1 Deltaproteobacteria bacterium | reverse complement strand
AACTGGATAAGGCCACTGAAGAGGCCCTCAATAATATTGTCGACCGGGGATACCACGGCCTGTTGGGTCATAAACCCAAAGAAATAATTGATTTGGGATTGGCTATTTATGGAAACGGCCTTGAGATCAAGGCCGCTTTCGGTCCTCTATAAACCGTAGCTTGAGGACTTAATTTGAGGCTCATTCGCCGGAAGGCTTTTCTTTGAATGGTTCAAAGAATCGAAATTGAATACCCCGTTGAGTGTTGCCAACATTAGAAAAGAGGACCTTCGACCAATAAGGTCTTGAACTGGTATGACTTTAAGAGCAGCTTCGAGGAGGGCCTCAATAACAAAGTAACTTAGAGTGAATTCCACTGGTGTTAAGTCAGCGAAAATTCCTTATCTTGATAAATGGTTCAGCGCCTTGTTTTAAGACTGATTGATCTGTCTCAAGCCTATGATTGGTAGGCCTCTGAGAATTGATCTCCAAGACAAAATCCTCCGAAGCCATGGCCGGTGCTAGTTTCTAAGGCAAGGCCGTCAAATCTAGGAGACTCAAATTTTTTTTGGCGATTTCGGATTGTAATGCTAAGATTAAAGGCTTTTTTGGGTTTAGTTTAGTTCAAGACTCATCTTGGGTTCGGCCCAGGAGACCGGCCCTAAAAAATTTATTGACCCATAACGCTCACTCAGGTGGTTCAGTTGGCAGCTACCCTTTGTTTTAATGCCCGTAAGTTTTTCTCATTTTTGGTCTGGGCCAGCCTGGGAGCCCTAATTTTGATTTTAAGCGCCTGCGGCGTCACCGAGCGGATTTTCCCAAGTGACCACAGCGGTCCGGCGGCCAAGGGCGGAAGCCAACCCGCCAGCTCCGTCAGCCCCCAGCCCGGCAGCGGGGCTGTTCCGGTCTCCTTGGGCGTCAAGGATTCTTTGGCCAGCGGCGGGGTGGCTCCGGTTGAATCAAGCCTGTTTAGTGATTTTAGGTCTGTTTGGGTGGGAAGCTATCTTGACCCTGAGCCGGCTTTAAAGGCCGCCGAGAGTTTCCAGAAAAAGGGTTTGGTGGCTTTTTCGGTCAAAAAAAAGCTGGAGGGGAAAGGCCTTTTTTCTGGAGAAATTGGTGAGTTTTTTCTGGTGTTGGTTGGCCTTTTCGGGGAATACAACGATGCTGAAGCCTTGGGTAAACTGTTAACAGCTCAGGGTGAGGTGGCTAACTGGCAGATTGTCTCATCTGAGCAGCCCTCCGAGCTCAATCAGATCCAGGTCCAGACGGCTCAGCTGGTTAAAACCAGCGAGCAGGTGACCGAGACCGCCCAGAATCGGGCCGGTCGTCCCTCAGCTCCGGATTCCCCGGCCGTGACCGGAGCCGGTTTTAAAAATTTGGTTCGGGGCCGTTTTATCGGAAGTTTTCGCGACCCCTTGGAAGCCCGCCGGGAGGCTGAGCGCCTGACCGGGGCCGGCTGGCCGGCTGCGGTAGAGACCGACCCTGCCGGAGGCGGGTTGTGGTACCGGGTTTATCTGGCCGAAGCTGCCGATCGCCGGGAATTTAAAGCTAAGCCCGAGGTTTTGGCCGAGGCCAAGGCCTCGGCGGCCAGCCGAGAGGGTCTGGTTTTTCTGATTGACACCTCTGGGCTCAAAGGCAGTTGGGGACAAAAGCAGCCTGACTCCAAGCGCCTGGACGCTTCGGCTTGCGCTGGGTTTTCCCGGACCGGAAGGCTTTTGACCAGCATTGAACGTTTGGTGGGCTACGTGCCGGAGAACGGCGCCTTGCTGACCGTGGTCAAGCCCATTTCCTACAACGAACCGGCCAACGTTCTGGACTGGGCCACCAGACCGGTCAAAGTTTGGTGGACTGGTGACGACAGCGAATTGGCCAACACAAAATCAGTCTACGGGCCGACTCTTTTCCGGAGGCCCGACGTCATGAGCCGGATAAAAGCCCTTAATGTTCAGACTAGGTCCGCACCCATCGCCCCAGGACTAGACAACTTAACCGAGCTTGCCTCCATCTCTGGGCGAAAGACCATCGTTTTGTATTCCGAGTTTGGGGCTCCTGACGGTGGTGAGGCGGCGGCTGCCTCCGTGGGCCGCTTAAAGGCCTTCTACGGGTCCAATCTTAAAGTTGTGGTCGTTTATGGCGACACCGACGATTTAGGCTGGCAGATGGCCGAAAATTTGGCCAAGGCCGGTGGTTCCGGGCAAGCTTGGAATGGCTGCCGGCTTTTGATCGACAATTCTTACTTTGAAAATTTTGTCAAAACCGTTTTTCCCAAGTGACTGTACCTTAAGTCACTCGCAAATTTACAGGCGCTAAAGCTAAGGCGGAATTCAGGCAATTATACTTGCGGCCAAACTGGCGCTTTAAAAGGCTCCCAACGATTCATACCGGTGCCATCAATGGGTGCCAGGCCCTTTTTAGGGCCAGCCGGCTAAACAGTCAACCTACCGGAAGCTGCCTTGGAACTGGCGGCTCCCGGCCTTTTAATGCCCCGGCGGCTTGGAGGCCGGGATAACCGAAATCTCATTTCAAAAACGAGGACAAATGTCAGACAACAGTTACACCAGGGTACTATTATTTTCGGGCGAGAATATTCCATTGGAAATGCACAAGGCCCGCATGGTCCAGCGCATTCAACTTCTGGAAATCGGGCAGAGAGCGCAAACTCTGACGGCCGCCGGCAACAACACCTTTCTTTTGCCTAACCGTGACGTCTTTTTGGACATGTTGACCGACAGCGGGGTCAACGCCATGAGCGAGGCTCAGTATGCGGCCATGCTATTGGCCGATGACAGTTACGCCGGCTCGGAAACCTTTTATCGCTTAGAAAAGACGGTGGGCCAATTTTTTGGGACCGACTATTACCTGCCGGCCCATCAGGGGCGCGCCTGCGAGAATATCCTGGCCAAAACTTTCGTCAAACCCGGGCAGACGGTCATTACCAACTATCATTTCACAACCACCAAGGCCCACATTAATTTAAACGGCGGCGTGGTGCTGGAAGCCTATAGCGACGCAGCCACCCAGACTCAAAGCGAGCTGCCCTTCAAAGGCGATTACGACCTGGAAAAGTTTAGCCGGATGGTTGAGCAGGTCGGGGTCTCTAACATCGCCTTTGTTCGCATTGAAGCCGGAACTAACCTCATCGGCGGCCAGCCGGTTTCTTTGGCCAACATGCGTGAGGTTTCAGCTTTTTGCCGAAAAAAAGGGCTGCTTTTGGTTTATGATGCCTCTCTTTTGGCTGATAACCTCTTTTTCATTAAAATCCGTGAAAAAGAATGCTTTAACCGGCCATTAGCTGAGATAGTCCTGGAGATCTCCTCTTTAATGGACATTATCTATTTTTCCGGCCGCAAGCTGGGCTGCGCCAGAGGCGGAGGCATTGCCACTTCCAATAAAGCCCACTACCTTAAAATGCGCGATCTGGTGCCTTTGTACGAAGGCTTTTTGACCTACGGCGGTATGTCGGTTAGAGAGATGGAGGCCATGGCCGTGGGCATCCGTGAGACTTTGGATATCCACAATATCAGCCAGACTCCGATCTTTGTCGAGACTCTGGGCCTCGAACTCCAAAAGCAGGGCGTCCCGGTGGTTACTCCCTTTGGAGGCCTGGGCTGTCATGTCGATGCCCTGAAGTTTATTGACCATGTGCCTCAAGAGCAGTACCCTGCGGCGGCATTGGCGGCCGCCATTTACCTGATCAGCGGAGTCAGGGGCATGGAGCGCGGCACTTTGTCGGAAGCCCGTAACCCCGACGGCAGTGAGCATCTGTCGTCGATGGAATTGGTGCGTCTGGCCGTACCGAAGAGGGTTTTTTCTCTTTCTCAAATGAAGTACGTAGCTGACCGAATTGGCTGGCTCTACCGCAACCGCCAGTTAGTTGGCGGCTTGACTTTTGAGGAAGAACCCCAAACTCTGAGGTTTTTCTTGGGTCGACTCAAGCCCATAGGCGACTGGCAGCAAAAACTGGCCGCTAAATTTTTGGCTGACATGCCCTCTGGGCTTTGACGGTAAATTAAGTTTTACAGTTGTTGACGGTTCGGTGTTCGAGGCAGCCCCAGTGTTGCGGGGCTGCCTCCCAGGGAAAGACCGACAATAAAGACACAATATGCAGCGGGGTTTGGGTGAGCCAACTGGTACCCTCCGAAAGCTGGTTCAATGCTTCTAGGACCCGAGGAAGGTCAATCAACTTCCACTTTATTTAAAAAATTAAATATACAAAGACATAAAGATATTTAAATTAGGGTGTACTCCCTTTTATCACCAGACATGGCCTGTTTTTGACGGCTGCGCCGCTAAACGGTCAACAGGAAGGCTTTCAACTCAATATGGCCGCCTATTGCGCAGGACTGCTTTGAAGGCCCAAAGCGACAGCCAAGCGGCGGATTTATCTGATGAGAGGTGCCGTTTGGTGAAATAGCACTGGCTGGAATTCGGCGGCAGTCATTTGACGCCGGCGATAAACCAATTGGCCAATGGTTATAGCGGTATCGGTTCGACACCGACCAAGCCGCAAAAGTGTCAGTCGGCAAATTCATCCAAGCCGAGAGGCAATGTGTGCGCTCCAAAACTCTTAACCGGAGTAAGAAAGGCCTTCCTCATAAATATGGTATTGTCATTGGGCCGGCGGCCAACGACGGTGTCAAGCCGGCAATTGGGTTCAAGCTGCCTTGCGGCGCCGGCCCTGCCGGGAGCGATTCCGCAACTTACGAACTAATCCTGGTGCTTTTACCAGAGCAGCTCCCGGCATTATAATGAAGACACTTACCCAAAAAGGTTCAGACGCTCTTGAAAACCAACCCTGACGACTCCAATATCCTGCCAAAAAATTTCGGCCCCGTTCAACTCCCCACATGACTTTTGGCTCAAGCTTCGCCGGCCTGGACTGGCCTAATGACGCTTGGGAGCGGGCCCAGTCAGGAGCAAAAACCACTTGAAAAGGGCTGAAAAAGTGTCCAAAAACCAGTCCGAAAACTCACGTTCCAAAAGTGTAGTGAAAACGTCTCCTCCAAAAGTTAAATACGCCAGCCGGCGTATACCTCCGGGCTCCGGGTCGGTTATGCCCGAGTCTCTACCGACGACCAAAATTTGGCCCTGCAGCAGGATGCCCTGGGCGACCTAGTGGCCATTATCACCGGCCTGGATGATCGAGGCATCGGCTTTGAAAGCCTGACTGAGAAGAGCGACACCAACAGCGCCGTCGGCCGTCTGAGCCTCCACGTCTTCGCCGCCCTGGCTGAATTCTAGCGCACCGTGGCCGGCCCGGCAGTGCGCCCGGGAGCGGCGGCCGCAAGTCTAAGGTTGACTTCAAAATGGTAAAAAAAGATGAAGGCCATGAAAGCCAGCGGCATATCAAGCAGCTCCGTCGCCCCAGACTTGGGACTGGCCAGAGCGACAGTTTATAATCACTTATCTTTGGAGTAAACACTGATCAAATCTCGGCCTGCTCTGCGATATTTTTTAGTATTTCTGCTATAATACCAGATAAAGGAGACTACCAATGAAAAAAAATACCACAGCTCAGAGTATATGCGCTTCTCTGAATGTATCCTTCAGGCGGTCTATCAGCCCGGAGGAATTGGTTCAGCTTTTTAGGCCGGAAATAGACTGGCAGTCCTAGATCAGTCACCTTGACGTTTTTTTTTAGCGAACTGCCGCCAAGCTTGATTCAGAGGTTTATGGCCGAAAACAACTTAAATTTTGATCAACTTTCAGAGATATATAACTCGCTGCCGTCCGTTTGGCAGGGAAAACTGTTCCGGGAGATGCGTGAGGCAGCAATGGGAGTCTCTATTCAACAGGGCGGTCAAACAGCTGGAAGCCGGTAAACTGCCGACCAAATCGTGGTCATTTGGTGGCGGCACAGCTCTGATGTTTATGTTCAACCATCGGCATAGCAAAGATATTGATATCTTCCTATCTGATGTTGCCCTATGTCTCCCTCAGGATAAATGACGGAGCTGGCGACAGTCAGGATTACATAGAGCAGGAAAGATTCACCAGATTGTATTTCCCTGAGGGTGAAATTGATTTCATCGCCGTGCCGGTGGTTAACCCTTTAAAACCATCTTTACGTAAAGTTGCCGGTATTTAAGCCAATGTGGAAAATCCTGAGGAAATTGTCGCAATAAAGATAATTTTCCGAGCTGGTGAATTCAAGCCAAGGGATTTATTCGATCTGGCCGTTATTTATAATCAGCGAAAAAGAGATATCCTTAAAGTGGCTCCATTGCTGGCTCCCATAAATGATGTGCTGGAGAAAAGGATGGATTTGTTGGAATCATCTGGTCAATTTGAAGTGCAGATAGGCGAATTGTCAATACTTGACGGTGGCCTAAAAATTCGTTGTCAGGAATTGGATTTATGCCGACAGTGCCTTCGCGATATTTCTTTGCGCCAAGACAAGCCGCTAGAAACCGGCTTGAGTCGATGGCAATAATCCCGTACGGAATAAATGATCGATCGGTAAAAACCCCATTTTAGCGATTTTGCCATTTTTAACATCATGAAATTACTCATAAAAATTTTCAGAATTCAGGATTTTGAGGGTTTTTACCGATTGTTCAATAAATGTGAAGTCATGATTTTTAACCCCAAAATCGAGATTCTGCCAGAGCCGCAGATGGTTCTGCGGCCCCAGCTCAAAGACGTACCAGAACAATCAAATTGATATGGGGAGATAATTCTATGGATGAAAAAAAGCCGATGAATTAAGACGCTCTCCCAAATTCCAAGAATTTACCAACTATTTGGTGTGGAACCAACCTCCGAATGAAGCCTTGGCAGACATGATTTTTGGGTGCATCTCATGCCCAGGTGCCCGGAAGGTGCCATTAGGTACGCCAAAGAAAATTGTGTGCGTTCAGGCCCCCCCTTTGAGAGTCCAAGGCGAGTGTTAGAGTCATAATGAGAGACATAATGGCTCAGGTTTTTTTTCCCATTTTTTGGCTAACCCTGTTCATTTGAATTGC
>JAISWF010000224.1 GCA_031271165.1 Deltaproteobacteria bacterium | reverse complement strand
TCAGTGCGGTTCGCTACTCCTTACACCGGAGGGACTATCATCCATGAGGTGATTGTAGATTCCCCGTGGATGAGGCACCCTCAATTCTGCTGCGGTTTATGCAGTCGCATCAGCAATTCAACTTTTGAAATTATCAGCTGAAGTAAGCCCTCATAGAGGCCAAACTAACAATCTTACTAATTTTAAATATTTGAGATTTAATCGCTGTTTAATTGCTGCATATCAACTAACTAAATCTAAAATCATCCTATTGTCTTAACTTTCCCCATGAAACGAACTATTATAATTTAATTATTGTCTTTTTGTTCTTATCTTAAAAAACTCGGCTATTGATGGTCGCCAGCCCGGGAAAGGCGTAATTAAATATTCAGCTGGTAAAGTCCAGTCAAGCCCTCCTCAGAAAAATCAAGGCCCATGCCAGTTGCTTGGCATATATATCAACCTTGAAATTGGTAGGTCTTTCCGCAATATATAAATGATTAGTTTATAACAAATCTTTAAAATTTGGAACCCAACCAGAGATCAAAATTATCAAACTCCTATGAGCCTTTTATAAAACCCCGAGCCTAAAATCTTTTGGACCAGCCGAGAAGATCAACATTCGAACCTAATAACTCAGAAAAATAAAATTGAGAATAGTTGACTAGGAGCAATAGATATGATAATAATGTCTTTGTTCACAGCTGTCCAAGAAACAATCAAGAATCCACAGGATCTTAGGAAACTAATGTTTTACGGGCCTAAGAGCGCGGTCATTAACTATATATAATTAATACGATAAAAAGAATTATGTTTAGAAAATATTATCTCGTGACTATAGCCCATGGAAAATTCGGGAGCATATTTGGCTTGTATAACTAGGCATAAAAACATACCCTTTTTAGATATTTTCCTCTCTGGTGAAAAATGGCTTAAATCAAAGTTCTGTAAGGCTTTGCGCCGACTGCACTATGAAGCAAGGCGATGCACAGGCTCAGAATAAATTGGGTCTTATGTATTATGTGGGCGAGGGAGTGAAAATAAATAAAACGAAGGCCGTTGAATGGCTAACTAAAGCTGCTGACCAAGGTGATTCAGAAGCTATCTCAGCTCTAGAACAAATCGTTGATTAATTCTATGCTTGTGTGTCGAAAAACGGAGGTTTTCGACACACTGGCTGCTGGACATCCAGGCTCATACTTCCAGACTCCAGAAGACCGCTTTTTATGTCCGGAAACTTGTCTGAAAACCAATGGAGAGGCTGTACCTGAAAATATCTGTCCAAAAACTATTAGCAATCCCCTGACAAGACTGGCCTCGCCCCTAAATTTCTAAACCATAGGAGACACAAGATCAATGCCCAAAATACCATCTAAAAACCAGCGATTTTTTTATTCTAAACTATTGGGAGTACTTATTTTGGTACTCTCTATATGTATTTTTTGGTGTAGCTCTGAAGCACTAAGCGAGGAAAATTTAACATTAGAATTGACTCAAAAAAACGCCGAACAAGGCGATGTCGAGGCTCAGTATAGACTTGGGGTAATGTATGATAATGGCGAAGGTGTTTCAGTCGACAAGACAAAAGCGGCAGAATGGTACCAAAAAGCTGCTGACCAAGGCCATGCAGAGGCTCAGAATAAACTTGGGCTAATGTATGATAATGGCGAAGGTGTTTCAGTCGACCAGACAAAAGCGGCTGAATGGTACCAAAAAGCCGCTGACCAAGGCCATGCAGAGGCTCAGTATAACCTTGGGGTATTGTATTATAATGGCGACGGGGTTTCAGTCGACGATACAAAAGCGGTAGAGTTGTTCCAAAAAGCCGCTAATCAAGGCCATGTTATGGCTCAGAATAACCTTGGGGCAATGTATTCTAATGGCGACGGGGTTTCAATCGACGAAACAAAAGCGGCAGAGTGGTACCAAAAAGCCGCTGCCCAAGGCGATGCTTTTGCTCAATTTAACCTTGGGGTAATGTATGATAATGGCTACGGGTTTTTAGTCGACAAAAGGAAAGCGATAGAGTGGTATCAAAAAGCCGCTGACCAAGGCCTTACAGAGGCTCAGTCTAACCTTGGGGTAATGTATTATTTGGGCGAGGGCGTGGAAATAAATAAAAGGAAGGCCGTTGAATGGCTAAATAAAGCCGCTGACCAAGGTGATCCAAAAGCTATCTCATTTCTAGAACAAATCGTTGATTAATTCTATGCTTGTGTGTCGGAAAACGGAGGTTTCCGACACACTGGCTGCTGGACATCTTTTCTTGGCCAGTACCTGGGAGAGTTGGTGTAAAGGGGGTTAGGATTTCAAATCGCCCATTTTGGACGATGAGGGGGCTTATTCCCTAGGGTTTAGCATCCAACCCCCAGTTTGGAGATTTTCTTGGCCGGCTGTAGTCTTTGATAAATTAATTTGCTTCTCTTTATGTTCTGGAGTATCCCATGGCTTTATCCCGCAAAGGCTTTGCAGGTCCCAACCTCTATGAACCAAATCCACAAATCCCCTTTCCTGGGACCACTTACAAATCGGGCGAGGCTCCCAAATTGCTGGACTTTTCAGCGATGACAGCCCGCCGGCCGAGACTTCTGGACTCGCCAAACGGTTTGCCAGCCCTGACGGTTAATACCGTCATTTTGGGACTCGAACTTAAAGAAACCGAAGCCGGGGTCCGGCGGCCTGATGAACCAAATCTCAAGCTCCTTTTATTTAGGAACGAAAAAACCAATCGGTGGACCTTGCCTGAGGCCGAGCCCAAATTAGGAACCACTCTTTCGGAGACTGTCAGACAGCTCCTTACCCAAACGATTGGACCAAATGATGCCTATATAGAAAAAATAGGCACTTTTGAAGCGGTCAGACAATCTGACGACTCCTGGCTGCCTTTCAGCTGCGCCTTTCTAGCTCTGGTGGATCTAACCGACTTTACCACTGCTGTTTCCCAGTTTGGCCTGCCCGAATATCAACCGGCTTGGTTTACGGTCAAATTTGAGCCGGAAAACCAAAGAGTGCTCATCAAAAAACCCAGTGACGATCTGACGGTAGCTCTAAAAAGCGAGC
This sequence comes from Deltaproteobacteria bacterium, assembly GCA_031271165.1. GTDB lineage: Bacteria > Desulfobacterota > Desulfarculia > Adiutricales > Adiutricaceae > JAISWF01. Next base: position 2,485 of record JAISWF010000224.1, on the reverse strand, counting down.
CAGTGATAAACGGACGGACCTTAGGCCGGCGCCTTAAAGCGGCCGACCAGCCCATATTTATGGCTCACTTCCCCATTGTTTTGGAGGCCTTAATCGCTCTTAGAGAAACTGCCGAAACCAGCGACAAAATTTTCAGCCTTATGCCGGAAACTTTTAGTCTGCGATGTTTGCAAACCGTCTTTGAGATTGTCTTGGGCTCAAAACTCCTAACCCCGGCTTTTCGGGTTAAGATCGCCCCAAAACTCACCGCCACCGACGTTTATTTACGTGAGAAAAAATTCAGACCTTCGAGGCTCTTTAAATTTAACACGAACTGGGCAGCCAAAACCATTGTCTGACTGGGCTTTTTAATCGGATTCCGCCAAGCTGCCGCTCTGAACGCCTCATTTATCGACGGTTGTTCTGGGCGGCCCTTTTTTCCCACCAACACCCCCTTGATTCTCCGACCAACCATAAGGACTCTTTTCGGCTGAGAAAACTCAGCAAAAAGTCTCACCCCGCCAAAAATAACTATTTCCTGGCCAAGTAACGGCCCTAATTGCCTTGTTAATATCTGATCTCAGGCCTCACCTTCGCCATCGAGCTCGCTGTCGTCGGCGGCGGCCCCATCTTCTTTCACTTCTTCCTTGCCGACTGGGACCGGTTGGACCACCTTGTACTTTTCGAGCTTGTCCCGAAGTGTTTTGGGGGTGATTTCCAGGATTTTGGCCGCTTTAGTTTTAACCCAGGCCGTGTAGCGCAGAGTATCCAAGATGGCCTGTTTCTCAATCTCTTCCAGGCTTTGAGGTTGATAGTCAGCCCTTGGGACCCCAGAAATATAGTCCGGGAGATCGTCTTTGCCGATCTCGCTGCCAGCGGCCATGACAGAGGAGTATTCCAAAGCGTTTTGAAGCTGCCGGATATTTCCTGGCCAAGTATAGGCACAGATGGCCTTCATCGCTTCATCGCTTATGACCTGAACCGGCTTAAGATTTTCCACCGCCGCCTTTGTCAGAAGGTAGCTGGCCAGTCTAGGAAGATCATCGACCCTCTCCCGTAAGGGTGGAACATGAATGGTAAAAGTGAAGCGATAGTAAAGGTCATGACGGAATCGGCTCTGGACTATTTCTTTGGCCAAATCCCGGTTGGTGGCGGCCAAAAAGCGGACATTGACGTATTCGACAACGTCGCTCCCAACGGTCTGGATCTCTCCAAACTGGAGGGCTCTTAAGAGCTTGGCCTGAAAGTCCAAACCAGTCTCGGCGATTTCATCAAGAAAGACCGTCCCGCCTTGGGCCGACTTTAACAAACCTTTCCTCTCACTGGTTGCTCCGGTAAAAGCCCCTTTGGTGTGGCCAAAGAGAGTGTCTTCCACCATTTCCTTAGTGACCCCAGTACAGTTGCAAACCCTAAATACGTTTTCACCACGGCTGCTTTTTTGCCAAATCAGCCGGGCAATGACCTCCTTGCCAACCCCGCTCTCCCCGGTAATAAGAACTGGTTTATTGCTCTCGGCGATTTTGTCGATAAAATTGAGAATTTTTTTGTAAACAGGGTTGTCACCCAAAAATATACCGTCACCCAACTCGTGAGGATACGAAACCGAGGTTGCAGATTCAGCAATGGCTTGCTCAATCTTTAGCTTTAAAACGTCGTTATCAACGCCCTTGAGAAGCACTTCCACCGCCCCGGACTGCCGGGCTAGTTCTGATTCTTCGTCGGTCTTCAGAGCTGTCAAGATAATAACCGGGGTGTTGCGGTTCAAAGAGTCGGAGGTCAGATCGCCGCATCTTTTTTTTATTTCGGCTGTTTTTTTTCGGTCTGACTTACATTTTATAAAAGCCAAAAGCTCCAAAGCCGGGATTTCGGCAAATCTCAGATCCATCATGATCAAGTCGTAGCTGTTTTCAGTGGCCAAAATGGCCCCTCTCAGACCAGTTTCCGCCGTTACCACCTCAAAGCCGAAGCCTTGTAGCACGATTTTACAGGTCTGCCGATAGTTGCGATCGCAGTCTATCAGAAGGATAACAGATTTCATTTAAGCCAGGCCAAAATATAGGCAAACCCCTAAAAGGGGCCCTATTTTTTCGATACTGAGCAATTTAATCCGAGTCGGTTCTAAACCAAGTTTCACTCAATCCCAGGCCGGCCTGACCAAAAAACTCCGGCCTTTTGGCAAAAGCCGATTTTTGGAAGGTGATGGCCAGTCCTTTTAAACATTGTAAAAGAAAAAAAAGAATTGATCGAGTAGGAAGAAGACTTTTTCCAAAAAAGCGCTTGGTTTAAAAGACTGCTGTCGCCTCTTTTGGCCGGACCGAGGGGCCATAAATTCCCACCAAAAAAGCAGCTTGAGATAAGACGATACCCCGAGATCTCAAAAAAAAGAATTTTTTGTAACTATTCAGGGGGAGGCCGGGGCGCTGTCGACCCGCCTCCAGAATTATCCTTTGCCAACATGAATTTTGGCAAAATTCTAAGGTGCTTTCAAATAATTCATGAGTTGGCT
>JAISWF010000217.1 GCA_031271165.1 Deltaproteobacteria bacterium | reverse complement strand
TTGACGGGAGCAGTGAGATCTCCAAGTCTCCTAATGAGGTGACTCTAACGGACGGCAGGGGAAGCCAAAAGCTCAAGCCCAGTGCGTACGACTTGGAGAAGTCGGATGACCTCATAGTACCGTAGAAGCGGCCGAACAACCAGACTTGGGCAGAGGCTGTGGAGGGAATGGGGTCACGGAAGGAGAACATGGTTAGTCCTAACACTTAGCATACACAGAGATGCTTAAACCAACCTCAAACATGGGAGGCTGAGGTGTCAAGCGGGATTAAACATGTACGTCAAGCAGCGAGAAGGGAACCTTCCCCATTCAATGTGGATACGTCAACATCTAACTGAGGAGCCCTGTGCGCTAAAGTGTGCCCGCAGGGATCTGTGCGGGGGGACGCCCGAAAGGGCGTTCCCTACCGCGACAAAAGCCGATTGTTTGTATGTCCAGGTGTTGGAACGATATTTGTCGGTTATCAAAGACTTAGATTTTAAATTTCTGGTTTTTATATGCAAAATTATTCTAATAATCTTGTCGCTAGTAGCGTATACCGGAGCTGTGAAGATTTAGGCATTGTATTAAAGCGAATTATGCAGGAAATGATTAATGATTGCAACTATATCGGAGCAACAAAATATCATTCAATTGGATTAGACACAAATGAGCATAATTTTGCTGATGATATCTTTCAGTTTGAAGTTGGATTATATACTATTTTTTCTCAAAATCCAACTTTGGACATAGGTCTGGCGTTGTATATCCTCAAAGATCTGGCTGAGCGCTTTTACTCGCCCGCTTTCCGAAGTCTGGGGTTGCTTTATTTGCATGGCGAGTTCTTCCAAGCCGATCCCCAGGAAGCATTGGAGTGGTTTAAAAAGGGTATCGACTCAGGCTCTGTTGAGTGCCTCTTTGAGCTGGCTCAGATGTATGATCAGGGACTCGGGGTTGAGGTTGACCAGGACCTGGCCGATGAGTATTATCAAAAATCGGCCGAATCAGGGGATTTTCGGGGTCAGCACTTCGTGGCCCAAAGGTTGGTAGTTGGCCAACCGATCAAAGACGATGCCCGGGCTTTAAGCTGGTTCCTCAAAGCCGCTGAAAGCGGCTTCAGTCCGTCTCAATTTGCCGTGGGCGTCTTTTTCGAACTCGGGCTCGGGACTGAAAAGGATATCATGGAAGCCGCCCGGTGGTACGAAAAGCTGGCCCAAAACGGAGTGGTCGAAGCCCAGATCCGGCTGTCTTTGCTTTGCTTGTTAAATCCCGAAGTTCCCGACCGGCAGGCCAAAGCCGTCAAATGGGCCGCCGTTGCTGCCAATAGCGGCTCCAGTGAGGGCCAAAACCTCTTAGGTAAGATTTATGCCCTAGGTCTGGGGGTGCCGCCTGATCTGCAAAAGGCGCTGGAGCTGTTTACTCTGGCGGCTGACCAGGGACAGGGTCTGGCCATGTTGAATTTAATTTACATTTTTCGCAATGGTTTTGCCGGCATCCTTCCTGACCGCGATCTGGTCGTCAAGTGGGTGATGAAAGGCCTTGAAATGGGCTATTCTCCGGCTAAATACGTTCTGGGTCTGATGTACCGTGAGGGTACAGTCTTGGAAAAGAATGTGGAGCAGGCTGATAATCTCCTGGCCGAGCTAGGCGACGATGAAGTAATGGAAATTGAGCGGCTTTTGTCGTATATTAAAATGGAATTCATAAGTCATTCCCCCGCTGTTGGTCCCACCTATACGGTCTAATATGGTAAAAATTGAATATTTAAAAACATTAACGGCCGCCCGCCGTAAGGCTTTATTGACTAGAAGCGCTGTGGATTTGAGCTCGGCCGCCGAGCGGACTCGGGAAATCTTTTCCGCTCTTTTGGCTGATCCGGCCAAAGAACTTTTCCGCGAATACGGCCCGCTTAAAGCTGAGCTTTCGCTCAAAGATTTTCTGGTAAGCTTGGCCGAATTGGAACAGGCTGAAGCCGCAGTCAGCCAGTCTTTGATTGGGGCTTTGAATGAAGCCAAAGAAAATATTAAAAAATTTCATTTAAGTCAGCTTGAGCGTTCCATGTGGCTGACCGAGGTGGCGCCAGGACTTTTGGCTGGGCGGGTGACTTCGCCTCTGGAAAGGGTTGGGGTTTACATCCCTGGGGGCCGGGCCTCGTATCCTTCAAGTGCCTTAATGAACATCATCCCGGCCGTTTGCGCCGGGGTCAGGGAGATTATCGCCGTAACCCCTCCAGGACCTCAAATGACCATCAGGCCCGAGATCCTGACCGCCTGCCGCTTAAGCGGGGCCACTAAGATTTACAAATTGGGCGGAGCCTGGGCCGTAGGCTGCCTGGCCTACGGACTGGCCGGTCTGCCTAAGGTCGATAAGATTGTCGGTCCCGGCAGTACCTGGGTCATGGCCGCCAAGATGGCCGTCTATGGCCAAGTTGACATTGACTCCCCGGCCGGACCCAGCGAGGGTTTTATTATTGCCGATTCGTCGAGTGAGCCAGCCCATCTGGCCTGGGATTTCTTGGCCCAGCTTGAGCATGACCCTGAGGCTTCGGCTATTTTGATTACCGACTCCGAGCAAACCGCCGCCTCGGTGGTTAATTTGGTTAATCAAGGGAGCCGCAAAATCGACCGGGCGGCCATCGTCGGGCAATCGCTGAAAAACGCCGCAATTTTGGTGGTCGACGATTTGGCCGAGGCTTTCGATTTTGCCAACGAGTATGCCCCTGAGCACCTGGAAATAGTCACCAGCGACCCTTGGTCCAGCCTGGGCCGGGTCAAACACGCCGGCTCGGTTTTTCTGGGACCGAACGCTCCCATCGCCGCCGGCGATTATGCCACCGGCCCCAACCACGTACTGCCCACCGGGGGCTCGGCCCGAGCTTTTTCTGGACTTTCGGTCGATGCCTTTTTGAAGAAAACCACTTTTCAATACCTCAGCCCAAAGGCTTTGGCCGACGTCTCCGGGACCGTCATTACCCTGGCCGAGTCTGAAGGCTTGACTGCTCATGCTGAAAGCGTCAGAGTCCGGGTGGGGGCCCAAACCAAGGCCGCCCCAACGGGCCAAAACGTAAAAAAATAATGTAGCTCGTTGGGCCAAATAACAAACTGGACTGATAGATTAAATATTTAGAAATTTCATGGAGTTACGTTGGAATAATTTAAAAATAATTCGTAACTATTCAGGGGGAGGCCGGGGCGCTGTCGACCCGCCTCCAGAATTATCCTTTGCCAACATGAATTTTGGCAAAATTCTAAGGTGCTTTCAAATAATTCATGAGTTGGCTGAAA
>JAISWF010000191.1 GCA_031271165.1 Deltaproteobacteria bacterium | reverse complement strand
GCTAACAGCGGCGAACTTACGACTCCATCGCTTGATGCCGCCGTAATCAACGGAATGGACCGCAACAGCTTCGTGGAAATCCAAAACGCATCCGATGGTCCCTGGAAGGGAGCCGAAATCCGGACCCAGTCAGCGGCTCAGGAAGCCTTGGATGCAATCACCGAGTCCATCAACACCAAAGACAAGATCAGAGCTGATTTGGGAGCTCTCCAGAATAGGCTGGAGAACACCATGACCAACCTGACCGTCCAGGCCGAGAACCTGCAGGCTTCCGAAAGCCGGATCTCCGATGTGGACGTGGCCACCGAGATGACAGAGTTTACCAGAAATAACGTTCTAGCCCAAGCGGCGACCTCCATGCTGGCCCAGGCCAACAGCCTTTCGCAGCTGGCCCTCAGTCTCATCGGTTAATAATAACTCTATCCCGGTTTTATCCGGTCAAAAAAAGCCCCCGGAGGCCTCAGTGGCATCCGGGGGCTTTTTGGCTTTTATTTTAAAGCTCAATACTCTAATAAAACACAGGTCACGAAGACATCCCCAACGCCTTCAAAGGCCGGGGAGATACTCTTAAGCCTGTGATTTAATAATCAGTCGTCGAAATTACCAGCCGGACCTTTGTCGGAAGTAAGTTGGCCAGCTTTTTCCTTGATAAGGGCCTCGGTCCACTTGGCGGGATCTTCAATACGGCCAACCTTGTTTCCTGGTTCGTAGCCGTTGGCCTTCATGATGGCCTCGTAAACCAGCGGGGCGGTGCCGTCAGCCGAGAAGACCCCGGTGAGGAGTCTGTAAACGAATTCCTCCACGCCCTTGGTCATCCGGTCGCGAATTTCCATGGGCTGGGCTAATATCTTATTTTCAAAAGGCAAATTCAAACTTTTGAAGTCGCCGGCCTTATATTTTTTTTCGGTTCCCACCGCTACCAGCTCAGCCCAAAGTTCTTCGGACATCCCCTGCCCGGGTACTTTGACCAAGGCGCCGTCTTTGAGCAGGGCGTTACCGTAATCGTCAATTTCAACTCCCCAAGCGACCATCTGAAGGGCGGTGGCCACGTTGGCTTTAGTGGTCCGGGTCTTTTGGGCGATTTCCCTTAAACGATCAGAAGAATTGCCGCTAGTACCGTGCTGGGCCCCGGACAAACCGTAAGGGGCCACTGCCTTGTGGATTTCGGCCGTGAGTTCGACCTGGATACCAGCGCTACTGGCCTGTATCCCATGGGTAGTACCGTTATTTAAGGCGATCCAATCGGGATGAATGTCGTGAGCGTTTAAGCCCTGAATCAAAAAGAGAGCGTCTTCAGGAGTGGAAAGACCGATGTCACCTTTAATCTCCCCGACTTCGCACTCCAGGCCCGCCCACTTGGGAATGTAGGGGTTGATGGCGATAGAGGACAAAAGATTTCGATCGTCGGGCAGGTGAGAAGCGTCAATAGCAATACTGGTGATGCCCGCCTCGAACATGGAAGGGACCTCGACCTTGGCCTTGATTAAATCTTTTTCATTTTTGATGCCGTAGTGGTCGGCATGAATGGCTACCGGGATACTCAGGCCAAGTTCGTTTAAGAGAGCATCAACTTGACGGGCCATGTTCCAGTAGTTGACTGCACAGTAGAAACTGGAGCCGCCTTCACTTTTGGCTATCTCAATGATAACGGCAGCATCGGCCCTTTGGGCCGCCTGGAGGACGCCTTTAATAATCAAATGATTGCGACCATTAGCGGCAATGGTCATAGCTTTACCCTTGGCCAGTAAGGCCCGATCAATAAACTTGCCGCTTACAATCAGACCTCTGGAATTGGGGAAAAGCCCAGCGATGGTGGGCGGACGACCGATCTGAAGCAGCTTTTCGTACTCTTTGGATTTATTAGACCAAGTCATGTAGATTCTCCTCTCAGGGGCCGAGCCCGGAGCGTCGCTCAGACGGGCCAGTCGGTTTTCAACAATTGTGGGTCGCGGATCATCAGTTCGGCTATCTCCACTGCATTGGTTGCCGCCCCCTTGCGGACATTGTCGGCCACAACCCACATGCTTAAACCATTTTCGCAGCTGGGATCGTTTCGAATACGTCCAACAAAAACCTCATCGCGTCCGGTCGCCTCAGACGCCAATGGATAAAGGTTTTTTGCAGGATCGTCGACCACCAAAAGACCGGGGGCTCGTTTCATAAGCTCCCTGGCACTCTCAGGACTGATGTTACGCCCTGTCTCTATCCAAATCGCTTCGGAATGGCCATAGAAAATCGGAACTCTCACACAAGTAGCCGAGACTTTTATATTCTGATCGTCAAAGATTTTGATGGTCTCATTGACCATCTTCATCTCTTCTTTAGTGTAGCCGTTTTCCAAAAAGACATCGATGTGGGGAAGGCAGTTGAAGGCAATACGGTGGGGGTAGACTGAAATGTTCGGGTCCTGACCGTTAAAGAGCTGCCTGGTTTGTTCGGCCAGTTCTTCAACACCCTTTTGACCAGTTCCAGAAACAGCCTGATAGGTGGATACCACGATTCGTTTAATGCCAACCGCATCATAGATAGGCTTGAGGGCTACCAGCATTTGGATGGTCGAGCAATTAGGGTTGGCAATAATGCCTTTATGGCGCCTGAGGGCCCCGGGGTTGACCTCCGGAATAATTAAAGGCACCCTGGGATCCATGCGCCAATTGGAAGAGTTGTCGACCACCGGGCAGCCGGCTTTGGCGGCCAAGGGTGCATACTCGGCACTGGCTTTGGCCCCAGCTGAAAAGATAGCCAAATCAAGATCGTTAAAGGAATCAGGGCCGACTTCTTCAACGGTTATTTCGTCGTTATCAAACTCGACCTTCTGTCCAGCGGAGCGGGAAGAGGCCAAAGCCTTGACCCGGCCATAGGGAAAACCGCGATCGACCAGACATTTGAGCATTTCCCGGCCGACGGCGCCGGTAGCTCCCAGAACCCCGACATTATATTCCTTAGACATGAGCTAAAGCCTTTGTGTACCTAAATTTTTTATTACTACGTTAATAGTCAAACAAATCGGTAGCGTAAATCTGCCGATCAATAATTGGTGGGCGATGCGCGATTCGAACGCGCGGCCTTTAGCTCCGGAGGCTAACGCTCTATCCAGCTGAGCTAATCGCCCAAAATTCGAAAAATTAATTTTTAACAGTAGACCACAACAAAAAAATTTTAATTTTTTGTTCTTTCGATATATTCACCAGTTCTGGTATCAACTTTGAGGACGTCACCCTCGTTGATAAACAAAGGGACCTGGACCACGAGCCCTGTGGATAAAGTGGCCGGTTTGGTGGCTCCGGTGGCCGTGTCACCCTTGATGCCGGGTTCACTTTTGACCACTTCCAAGTTGACAGTGGTAGGAAAGTCTAAACTAATGGGCTTTCCTTTATAGAGACTGATAAAGAGGTCCATATTCTCTAGAAGATAAAATTTATTGTCACCTACTTGGTCGACCGGCAGATGGAGCTGCTCGTAAGTAGATTTATCCATGAACACGTAACCATCTTTACTGTCAAAATACAGATACTGGACGTCCTTTTCTTCCAAATCAGGTTGTTCCAATTTTTCGCCCGAGCGAAAAGTTTCCTCTAATACCCGGCCTGTAACCAAGTTTTTCAGCTTCGTTCTGACAAAAGCTCCACCTTTACCCGGCTTAACATGCTGAAAATCTATTATTATGTAAGGTTCTTCTTTAAATGTGACTTTTAAACCTTTACGAAAATCACTAGTTGAATACATCCGAAAATTGCTCCCTAACTACGCAAAAAAAACAAACTAAAAAGCTAAATCTTGTTGACAATTGCCAACCATTTTTTAGTCGAGTTGTTCCCTGACTTCCTCGTCGGTTAGCACAGGTTCTTCGGCCAGCCGAAAAATTATCTCATCCGGTCTGACCAAGCCCAATTTTTTCCGGGCCTCGTCCTCAAGATACCGGGGGTCGTTTCTGAGCCTTTCAATGCGGGCGGCTAACTGCCGATTTTCCTCTTCCAGCCGGAGATTTTCCTCCTCCAACGACCTTTTTTTCTCTGTCAGGCCGCTACCGTGAACCAGACCCTCCTCAGAGAAAATAAGATACCCCATGACGGTCACCATCAGGGCGAAAAAGCAACACCAAAGGATTTTACCATTAAAAAGGAAAAATTTCCCAGAACTTTTGCTTCGGCCGGCCGGGTCCGTGTTTTTTTGAGGAGCACCCGGCTCAGAATAATCTTTGCGTTTAAGCATCAAAGTTCCAGCTCCTCACCGATCGGCTAGGTTAGCCAATTCGGGCGGCAAAGTAGCGCCCATGACCACCCGGTTGAAATTCTTAAGTCTTAAAGCTTCAATTACCTGGAACACGCCGCCGTAGTCGGCTTGACGGTCAGCTTGAATCAGTACTACTACTTGGCTGCCGTCGGCTCCGGTCAACTCCAAAAGATCACCCAGTCTGGCCAAGGTTGTGGGCTGACCTTCAAAAAAAATGTCGTTATCTGCAGTGATGTTAACCTCAAGCCTCTCGGAGGTTTGGACCAAAGAGCCGGAGGCAAGTTCTGGAAGGAGAAGTTTAAGCCCTGGGAGGACGGCAAATTGGGCGGTGACCATGAAAAAGATCACCAGTTGCAACACGACGTCCACCAAAGGGGTCATATTGATGTCCGGCCCGCCGCCTTTGCGGCTGCGGCCTTTGGGGGAAAAATTCATGATTTGGCCGCCGGTCTGGCGGGTGGGACTTCCTGAGCCGCTAGGGCTTCCAAAAGATCAGCACCCAAATCCTCAAGATCGGTGGTCAAGGTTTCCACCCGGCTCACCAATAGCCGTTGAATGACCATAACGGGAATGGCCACCACTAAACCAGCCGCAGTAGTTAAAAGAGCTTGTCCGATACCTCCGGCTAAAAGCCCCGGGTTTCCCATCCCGGCCTGGGCCACGGCCCCAAAGGCGTTAATCATTCCAGAAACAGTACCCAAAAGTCCCAACAATGGGGACACGGAGGCTATAACCCCCAGGAGTTCCAAATGGGAACTTAGATAGCCAGACTCGCGGCGGCCCATCTCTTCCATGGAGTCTTTAAACAGCGATCTAGGCTGACCAATCATCTTAAGACCTTGCCGGATCAGTCTAGCCGCCGAGTTCTGTCCATCCTGGCAGAGAAAACCAGCCTCATTGTACTGGCGCCTTATCAGAAGGTCACTAACGGAGCTGACAAGGCTGCGAGGTATGATTCGGCTGCGTCTGAAGGTCCAGGTCCGTTCCAAAATGATGGCCAAAGCTGTCAGACTGCAGCACAAAATCGGATACATGACCCAGCCGCCGCGCTGGATTAAATCGATCAGAATGTCCATGGAGACTCGATTGCGTCCATTAAACTTATATTGCTATTAATAAAAACAGTGTTTATGTAGAAAAATATCATTGTTGGCGATTTCTTCTGTTCAGCTCTAAATTGGCCAGGGCCAAACGCAGGAGGGCTGATTCAGCGCGTTCGTTGGACGGCTCCAGCTCGGTAACTTTTGTGTAGGCAGTTTTAGCGGACTCAATATCGCCGGCTTTCTCCAGCGCTTCAGCCGCAGCCAGCCAAGAAGCAGCCTTTCCCGAATCAAGCTCGGCCGCTTTGACCAGACTTTGAGCCGATTCGGCCTCAAGTTCTTGATTTTTTTGACCTAAGGCCAAAAAGCGCCAATTGTCGGCATCAGTCGGATGCCATTTGGTCCAGTTTTGGGCCGCCTCAATCAGTCCGGCCCAGTTTTTTGATTCCTCAAACCGGTTCAATAGCAGATCCCGACATTCTTTTTTGGTCGAATCAGCCCGGTAAAGTTCCATGGCCTGTTCGGCCATCTTGTCAAGCTGACCGAGCTCCTGGTAAATCGGCAGCAAGTAGCCTCTGATATCAAAAGTCAGTGAGGCATCTTTATCAAGTTCCACGGCTTTTTCAAAGGCCTTCAAGGCTTCGGTCCAATTTTGGGTTTTGAAGCGGGCCACTCCCAAGTTGTAGAATTCAACAGGATTTTTGGAAAACTGATAAATCCGTCTTTCAAACTCCTCCGAAAAATCGTCCTCGGTCGGTCGCAAAAGATTTATCAAGCGAGATGCAGCTTCCATCTGGACTTCAGCTGTCACCGCTTGGCCGTCTTTAGATTCCGCCAGCGACAACCATAACTCAATGGCCTGCTCTTTTAGGCCGTCACTCTCGCAGGCTAAAGCCAGTTCTTTGGTCAGATCCGCCGAATTTTTCAACCTCAGAGCTTGGCCCAAGTTTTCTCGGTAAGCCGCTCGATCGCCTTCGGCCATGGCCAATCTAGCCAGATTGACAAAGAGAGCGGGATCTTTTTGGTCCAAGAGGGCGGCCGCTCCAAAAGCCTCCTCGGCTTTAACGTTATCATCAGCAGAAAACCAGAGGTAGCCCAAACGTTTGTAAGCGTTGGCCTTATCCGGCCCGTCGGGGAGGGATTGGGCCAACCCGGCCCAAGCTTCCCGCTGACCGGCCTCATCACCAGAAGCTTCCTTAAGTTCCAGCAAATGACTCCAGACGACCGGCGTCTCCTCTGGCGGAGTTAATTCCAAAAGCCTTTCCCAAGCTCCGATTTGCTGTAAGGTCAGGTCTGTCTCACGATAAATGGAAACCAGTTCCTGTAAAAAAGCCCGCTGGTGCTCAGCTTCGGCCCCTGCCAACAGTTCTTCATAAAGGGAAGCGGCTTTTTGAGGGTTTTGATGGCGGTATAAGGCGGCCAAACCGCTTTTGAGGGCCTGAACCGGACGACCATTTTTTTCGTTCCAGGCTAAAAGTCTCTCAGAAGCGTCAATTTCTTTGGCTTGGTTCTCAGTCCGGCGATATAGCCCTGGAAGCCTAGCTAAAATCTCGCCGGCCTTTTGTTCATCCACAGTTTCTGCTAGTTCGTTTTCCAGAAGCTGGGCCATTTCTTCGTATAGCCCGGCTTGCTCCAAGGCCTGGAGTAGCCGCTCTTTAAGCTCTGCCGAATCCGGGTCCAACTCCAAAGCCTTCCGATAATACCCGATTTTCTTTTCAATCTCAACTGCCGCATCTCCGCGAACCGACCAATCCAAAGAGGTCAGAGCGGCTTTAATAAGGAATTCGGTTTTAACTTCAGCCTCATCTTTGACCTGGAGCCGAAAAATTCTGGGCTCCAAGAAATATTTCTCACCTAACAAATTTAATAGAGAATCAGTGCCTCTCATAAGATAATCTATATCAATATCCGGGGAGTAGAGCCTTAAATCATAGTTACGCCAGCGGTTAGTATTTAAACCGACCAACTTGATGACCTCGGCTGGGTTAACCTCTAACTCCCCTCCAGTCGCCAAGATAATAGGCTCCCGCCCATAGGTCAATTCCAAACCCCGAACTTCCAAAGGTTGGCCAAAAAAACGTCCGTGAATCCTGGCCAACGATTCTGGAGCCAGATAATTATATACCCCAGCCGCTGCCGCTCCAGCCAGGAGCAAAAAAACAGCCATTATCAAAACCCGGGTTAGTCCGCCGGTAGTTCCCGTCGTTGAGTGATAAAAATGATTTGGATGGTTCATTTGTCTTAGAGCCGCAAGGAGGGATTATAAAAAACATCTGGCCAAAATTTGCCCCTAAGCTCATAAGGAATATAGCATATATAAGCTTAAAAAAGAAGCTTTTAAAGTCACAAATGATCTCCGTCTGGCAATATAGCTCTGAATAAGTTAGGTGAGTTATCCCATGAAAGAGCGAACTTCCAAGCTTAAAGTTTTAGTCGTCTAATCGATTGAAAACTCAAAAAAAGCCCCCGGATGCCACTGAGGCCTTCGGGGGCTTTTTTACGACCGGATATAAAACCGGGAAAGAATTATTGTTAACCGATGAGACTGAGGGCCAGCTGCGAGAGGCTGTTGGCCTGGGCCAGCATGGAGGTAGCCGCCTGGGCTAGAACGTTATTTCTGGTAAACTCCGTCATCTCGGTAGCCACGTCCACATCGGAGATCCGGCTTTCGGAAGCCTG
>JAISWF010000168.1 GCA_031271165.1 Deltaproteobacteria bacterium | reverse complement strand
ATCCATAGGCTTGCGACCTAAGGCCGAATCAAGTCCTTCTTCAACAAAGCGCTTTTTCAAGCGATCGATGGTCCTTTCGCTTAAACCTAGGACTTTTGAAATCTCGGAAGATGTTAAAGTCTCTTCTTGGCTCGCGTCGCAAAGCAATAGCGCTCTGGCGGAGAGAACTATGCGGCTTTCGTGCTTGCCCTTTTTAGTTATGGCCTCTATTTGACCTCGCTCTTCTGGAGTCAAAGTGACTTTAAACCGAATAACCATGGTAACCACCTCCAAATTTTGGTTACCATTATGATATCACATTATCAGACAAAAGTTATGGGGCAAGGTACTAGAGCCAAAAAAACTGGCCGCAATGGTCTATATTGAGGATTTAGAGGGGCCAGCAGAAGAAAGCCTTGAAGGCCGCAGCGAAACATCTTTGGGGGCGAGTTAAAAAAAGCCGGATCAGAAAAAGAATTATATCGGCAAAAAAGATGCTAAAATCTTTAAAAAATAAATTTATAGTTGTTTAGATATCGAAGTAATTATTTTACATTTAAAGGATGATTTTCGTTTAGACCGTAATAGAGCACCCCGCCCCAAAGGCTATCTCGCTAACCTTGTACTCTAAGGGGCAGCTAAAAATTACCATGCCTTTATGGACAACGAAATAAAAAAACAGCAAAAGAATAATTGCCGCAACAAAGAATCGAAAACCGAACGGCCAAGACGATCGATTGTCCCCGACAGTTCCCACTTATCGCCTCTCAAACAGCCTCAAACTCAATTTCAACCAGCTCTCAGTTTTCTGGATGATCTCAAAAAGCCCAAATAAGGCCGCATTCCGGCCCCTCCAACTTGACGCTGCCAACGGCCTTTAAACTTTTTCATAACTGTTCGAAAGTTTAATGTCCAGTATTGGTAATCCAAACTAAGACCAGTGTCAATTGGCCTTGGCCAGCATCCAGGATATTTTTAAACCAATCAACAACTTACAATCAAAGAATTAATAACTTAAACCTCGAAAATCGCTGATTAGAAAGCGGCCCCTAGAAACTAACCTTGGCACTAAGCTGACCCGATAAATACCGAGTAACCTCCAGGAGCTTAGCCGGGATTTGCTTGAGCGTTTTAATGCGCCTGGCCGGACCGGAGACGCTTAAGGCATAACGCGGGTTGCCATTTAAATCAAAAATTGGGGCCGATATGCAGTACAGATGCAAGGCTAGTTCTTCGTTGTCAATGGCATAGCCTAGTTTTCTAATTTTGGCCATTTCCTTTTCCAGCTTTTTAAGGTTGGTGATGGTATTAGGAGTCAGCGCCTCAAAGGACAGGGTGCTGGCCAAATTGGCAAAATCCTTAGGCGGCAGGAAGGCCAGCATGGCTTTACCCAAGGCCGTAGCATGAGGCGGGGAAGCCGTCCCGACGCCAGAATCCATCCGCAGAAGCTCCCGGCTCTCAACTTTATCAAGATAGACCACCTGATCGTGGTCTAAAATGCCTAAATTTACTGTTTCGTCAAACTCGGCCGCCAAAGACCGCATCAACGGTTTTGCCAGACGCCTGATTTCAAACTTGTCGGCTTGAGCCATGCCTAGTCCCAGCAACTTAAAGGTGGCCTCGTATTTGCCCTGAGTATTTCGCCGAACATATCCGAGATCCCTTAAGGTCGTAATGAAGCGGTGAGAACTGGCCCGATTGATTTCCATGAGGTTAGCCGTCTCGGTCACCGTTAGTTCGCCGTGTTCAACGATGGCTTCCAAGATCTTGAGTCCCTTTTCCAAAGATGAAATCTGATAATATTTTTTTTCTTCCATAAATCTGGATTCCCTTGCCATTTCTTACCACGGCCTCATTGGTTCGCCGTAATTTCAAAAAAAATTATTACTCAATTAAAAATTGCCGCCACCGGCACCATTATTGGCCTTTATTGGCCTTGGCCTGGGAAGCCAAGCCAGCCATTGGCACGGGTTTGACCAAAAAAATAGGAAAACTACGGCCGATGTCCTTAATGTTGAATTGCCGCTTTAATTACGCTCTTGTTTTATGTTTTGTCAGCATAACTATTAAGTTAGCATAAACGGCCAGTTTTAGTCAAATGAAAAAAAATTATAATTTTTTTACCTAATAAATTAAATTGGCACAAAAATGCTATGTTTTACTGAGCATTAAAAAAATTACTAGCTCTAGCCCCCTAAAACCTCAAAGAGCCATCATTTAAAACTTCAATTAAATTTTTATTCCGGTCAAATTGAGCCGGCTAAGGCCAAGTTGTAAGTATCGAATCGGCCAGCAGGCGTTTTCGAACAGGCGGGCTTTGGCCTGGAAATCAAGTTTCGTAAAACCACCAGCTGACATTAAATCTACTGGTACTCCATTTAGGCCGGCCCATATTTCAATCGTTCAATATATCACCAATAGTCACATATAGCGAACAAAAAAAATTCTTCCTTTAATCCAAAAAAAAAATCAACCGAGCCAAAAAAAATTTTTCGATCTTTTTTAAATCAATTTTTTTTGAAGCCTTGCCTTGTGTAGAGCCAGTTAGCCAGCCATTTTTTTTAATCTTTAACCCCCATGGCCAGAGTCGATATTACTTGACAGGAAAATGCGAATTAGTTATACTAGTCTCATAAAGAACATGTGTCACGCATAGCGAACAAAAATTTTTTGGTTTATTTAACTGATTACTCATCTTCCTGATGACCAGCCTCCAGGCTTAATGTCATTTGGCCAGCGCTAATCTTTAATAGGAGAACTTATGTTCAAAGCCAAACACCTTTCGGAAATTCAAAAATTTATGGAAAAACAGGGGCTGCCGGGAAAAGACGCACACGATTTCCCCAGCAGTCCAATAACTTTTCCTGATGGAGCCCATTACCGCATTGAAGTGGCCGGGATCGAGTACTACTCCAACTTCGCCGCCATGATTGATGAGGCCAGGAAAATCAAGCTTCCTATCCACCGAGCCATCTGCACCGTGGGAGGCTCAACCTACATGCCGCATCAGGACATGGTCAGTCTGGCCAAACAGGCCAAAGATGAGCAGGTTGAAGTGGTCATGGTCATCGGGCATCGCAAGGGCTGGGATGTTGGTTCTAAAGAACTAGGGTACGTTGAAGGAACCCCCCAAGGCCCTCGCCACCGGGGCAGCGATAACATCACCTATTGGATAGAGGACATGATGCGCTGCTTGGAAGCCGGCATCCGCGGCTTTTTAGTCTACGATGAAGGTCTATTGAGGCTTCTTTCCCAGATGCGCGATGACGGCTTCATCCCCAAGGAGACAATCTTCAAATGGTCGGTCTTTGGCGGTCAGTGCAGTCCCGTTGGGGCCAAACTCTTGGAAGATCTCGGCGCCAACACCATGAACCCCATCAGCGATGTATCTTTGCCAATCCTTGGCTCCATTCGGGCTACGGTCAAAATGCCCATGGATGTTTATGTGATCATCGTCGACAGCTTTGGTGGAATGTTCCGGGCCTATGAAGCCCCCGAGATTGCCAGGATCGCCAGTCCCGTCTATTTCAAAATTGAACCCGGGACCTCGGAAGCCGATATTTACAAACCATGGATTAGTGCCGCTCAGCACGACGAGTGGATTCGAAGCAAAGTCAGGATCGGCGGAATTCTCAGGGAAATTGTCCAACGCCGGTCGCCGGAGCTTAAACTCTCGGCCCAGGGACCCAAAGATTTAACTTTGCCGGTGGTTGACTAAATCTTAATAATTTGAATTGGCTATAAGCAGGTGAAACCATGAACCGACGAAATCACTTTACAACAATGCTTTATGGCCTGGATCGCCTGGTTTTTCATATCGAAGAAAAATTGGTTGCCTTTAGCGTCCTGGGACTGGCTTGTATTCTAACCGCCAATGTTCTGCTGCGTATGGTGAACTCCAGTCTGCCCTCCACTGAAGAACTCAGTCAATTTTTAATGTTCTTTATCACCTTTTTGGGCACCAGTTATGCAGCCAGGAAAGGCATGCACATACGTATGTCAATGCTCAGCGACGCCCTCAAAGGAAAGGTTCGAAAAACTCTGGCCATCATTGTCGCTGCTTTGACTGCGGTCGTAATGTTCTACCTGGCCTATCTTTCTTTTCGTTACGTCCTTAAAGTGGCCAGCCTGCACCGGGTGTCCCCGATTCTTCAGATTCCGGTCCAATATGTCTGGATGGTTATGCCCATCGGCATATTTTTGACCGGACTCCAGTATGCCCTGGCCCTGGCCAGAAATATTATCAGCCCCGGGCCTTGGATTTCGTTTTCCGTGTCTTTAGACAATGAATTGTCTGGAAGCAGCAGCCCTGTTTCAGAAACGCCAGGCACTGAGCTGGCCAAAATGATTCCTGATAAGGAGGCCTGAGATGATAGTCCTTCTCTTCGGGCTGATGCTGATATTGCTCTTATTGAGCGCCCCGATGATGGTCGGGCTGATTGTGGCCCCAATAGCCTCGATCATGGTTTATTATCCCAGCATTGATCCTATGAACCTGACCCAGCAAATGCTGGCCGGAGTCAAACCGCTTTCGCTGGTGGCTGTCCCGATGTTTATCTTTGCCGCCGATATCATATCAAGCGGTCAGGCCGCCCGACGGCTCACTGATTTGGTGTTGGTTTTTTTGGGACACATTCGCGGCGGACTGGCCATCACCGCCGTCGCCGCCTGTACCGTCTTTGGAGCGGTCTCGGGGTCTTGTCAGGCCACAGTTGTTGCCATCGGTGGCAGCCTCAGGCCTCGCATGATTGAAGATGGCTACAGCGATGGTTTTGCCACTGGCCTGATGATCAACGCCGCCGGGATCGCCCTGCTCATCCCTCCGAGCATTGCCATGATCATTTACGGCGTAGTCACCGGCAGTTCAGTGGGCGAACTGTTCATCGCCGGTATCGGCCCAGGGTTACTGGTATTCCTCCTATTTTCCTTATACTGCTTCTTCGCCGTCGGTAAAATGAAAGTCAAGGTCTACGCTAAAACCAGCTGGGCCGAAAAGGGGCGCTCTTTCAAAAAAGCCCTTTTGGCTTTAGGCTTTCCCATTTTAGTTCTGGGAACCATTTACACCGGTAAAGCCAGTCCAACGGAAGCTTCCGCTCTGGCGGTCTTTTACGCCATGCTGGTTGAAGTGGTCATTTACCGTAATTTAACTTTGAAAGACATTTATAAAATTGCCCTCTCCACCGGTCTGGTCACCGGAGTGGTGTTTATTCTTCTGGCCATGGGCGCAGTTTTTTCCTGGTTGGTCGGTTTTGCCAAGATTCCCGATAAAATTTTGCCAGCCATTTTGGGGACCGCTCCTTCAGCCGTTTATTTAATGCTAATCATAGCCTTAGCCTACTTTATCGCTTGCATGTTCGTCGATTCAGTCGTTGCCATCATGATTTTATCACCCATCTTTCACCCCCAGGTGGTGGCCATCGGCCTTGACCCGGTTCTAATCGGCATCATCGTCACCATGCAGGCGGCCATCGGCGCAGTATCGCCGCCCTTTGGCTGTAACATTTTCACTGCCATGGCCGTCTTCCGACAAAGCTACTATTCAACCATCAGTAAGATCTGGGGGTTTTTAGTGGCTTTTATTATATCCGTCCTATTGGTCATTTTCTTTCCCCAAATATCGTTATGGTTGAGAGATTTAGCCTTCAGGTAACTATTGAATCAATTTTGAGGCCGGGATTTATTAATACCGGGAAGTTGTCCTAAGTCCAAAAACCGCCTTAGGCCGCCCGGTTCCCGTCTCCCACAAAAATCGGGCTTAAAAGCCCCTAACTCAAAGAGGTAAATTATGAGATTTTTGAAGTTAATGGCCATCATCTGTTGGGCGATCTGTTTCGCCGTCAGCGCCTCGCCGGCTCAGGCTCAAAAAATTGAGGCCAAGCTAGGCATGGAAGAAATTACCGGCAGCGTTCAAGACACCTATGCCCAGCAGTTCAAAAAACTTCTCGAAGCAGCCGTCCCTAATTTCAGCCTGGAAATCTACCCGGTCAACGTCTTAGGCGATGCCGGTGACATGGCTGAGCAGGTCATGAACGGGGTCATTCAATTCGACATGCCGACCTCTCACTTGGGAGCTTTTATCCCCATGGTCCGCATCTTCGGCGTCCCTTACATTTGGTCTAACAATATGGAAGTTAACAAAGAACTCATGACCAACAGTAAGGCCCTTTACGAAATCCTAGGCGCATCTTATGAGGCTAACGGGATGAAACTGTTAGCCATCTTCCCCGAGGGCTGGCAGTATTGGTCTTCCAACAAACCCCTCCGAAACCTTGATGATTTTAAAAATCTGCGTATTCGGATCATGAACGATCCCATTTTAGGCGAAATTTATAAGGCTTACGGCGCCAATGCTCTCCAGGTCTCTTACTCTGAAATCTACTCGGCCCTTCAGCTCAAACAACTTGACGCCAATATTCAGCCTCTGTTCGCTCATGAAGAAATGAGCTTTTATGAACAGCAGCAATATTTCACCAACCCCTTTGAAATGCCTTTTGTCTCAACCTTTGTTGTCAACCTCGACTGGTTCAACAGTCAACCTCAAGCAGTTCAGGAGGCCATCGTCAAGGCCGCTCAGGAGTCAGTGGCTTACACCATCGCCGAATCTGACAAAATGAACGCCGAACGTCAGACCAAAATGTCCGAAATCAAGCCCAGCCTGGTTTTTTATGAACTGACGGCCGCAGAACAAGCTCCGTTCCGGGCCAAAGCCCCCCAAATTGAAGCCATTTTTGTCGAAATGGCCGGACCGCAAGGTAAAAAACTCCTTGATGCCTTAAAGAGCGAACGTGATGCCTTAGAGGCCGCCGTCAAATAATTACTGACCTTTCTGATTCAATCTTGTCTTTTGGTCTCTTTTAAGCCCGGTCTGACCTCTATAGTGCATAAACACCGAGGCCAGACCGGCCCCAAACTATCTTTTTAGCTACTTAGCTAGTTACTAGAACCAATTATGCATCTATATTAATCTTTAGAATTAAACGGAGCTGCAAATGAGCAATGTCTGGGAGGAGGCCCGCCTGAACCTCGGGAAGGCCGCCAAAATAATCAATCTTGAGCCCGAACTGGTCAACAGGCTTTCCACACCCATGCGTTTTACCGAATTTACCATCCCGGTTCGCCTTGACAACGGCGGCAAAGAGCTCTTTACCGCCTACCGAAGCCTTCACCAGGATGCCACCGGCCCGACTAAAGACGGCACCCGCATAAGGCCCGGGTTGACGGTTGAAGAAATCAAGGCCTTGTCGCTTTTTATGAGCATCAAACACGCCGTAGCCGATATCCCGGCTGGAGGCGGCAAGGGCGGAATCGTGGCCGATCCCTCCAAGCTATCCGACAGCGAGTATGAACGTCTGGTCCGGGGTTTTATCCGGCGGCTGCAACCCAAAGGGGCCATGGTCGATGTACCGGGTGCCGATATCGGCACCGATGCCCGGGCCATGGCCTGGATGCTGGACGAATATGAACAAATAAGCGGCTTTCACAGCCCGGCGGCCATTAACGACAAACCGGCGGCCTTAGGCGGTTCCCTGGGAGGGCACGAGGCCACCGGCTGGGGGGTAGCTCAGTGTGTTCACTTAGCCGCCCAAGGTGTCAATCTGGCCCAAGGCCGGGTGGCAATTCAGGGATTCGGCCAAGTCGGTTCCATCACCGCTTTGACCTTGGAAGAAAAAGGCTACCAAATTATCGCCGTCAGTGACGTTTTTGGCGCAGTAGTCAACAAAAGCGGTCTTAACATTAAAGCCCTTTCCGAGCATGTCGCCAAAACCGGCCAAGTCGCTGGCTTTAGCGGAGGTACGGCTCTTGAGTCCTCAATTTTGGAATTAGACTGCGATATTTTGGTTCCAGCCGCCGTTCAAGACGTTATTACCGAGGCCAATGCCGGCCGGATAAAAGCGACCCTTTTGGTGGAAGCGGCCAATGCCCCGATTTCCCCTCCGGCCGATCTGATTTTACTTAAAGCCGGAAAAACTATTGTCCCGGATGTGGTCGCTAACTGCGGAGGCGCGATAGTCTGCGACTTTGAGCGGACCCAGGGACTATCCAATGACTACTGGACAATCCAGCAGGTCAAAGAAAAACTCTTAATCCGAATGGACCGGGCTTACTCGGAGACTTTGTCCTTAGCCAAAGAGCTCAATGTTCCGATGCGGCAGGCTGCTTGGGCCAAGGCTCTTACAAAAATCCGTACGGCTATGCTCTGGCGTGGTTGGAATTAAAATAGAGGTTTGATATGAACTTTTCCAGACCAGAATACGATACCCGGCTGGCCAAGGTTAAAACAGCCATGTCTGAAGCCCAGGTGGAGACCTTGGTCATCAGTGACCCCAGCAACATGCACTGGCTGACCGGCTATGACGGCTGGTCGTTTTATGTCCATCAGGGCCTGATTGTGGCTCTCGATCTTGATGAGCCAATCTGGTGGGGCCGAGGAATGGACGGCAATGGGGCCAAGCTGACCACTTATTTAAAACCTGACAGCATCCGCCCTTATGCCGACGACTACGTTCAAAATCCCCAAAAACACCCGATGAGCTTTGTCGCCGATATTTTAAGAGAAAAGGGCCTGGAGAAAAAGAAAACCAGTGTCGAGCTTGACAATTACTGGTTTAGTGCTAAATGCCAGGCGATCTTGATCGAAGAACTGGGGAAGGTCCCCGGTGACGCCACAGGTCTGGTCAACTGGTGCCGACTCATTAAATCACCTCAGGAAATCAGCTATCTGCGCCTGGCCTCCAAGGTCTGCCTGAACGTGATGGATACTGCCGTTAGGTCTATTAGGCCCGGGAAACTTGAAAGAGCTGCGGCGGCCGCTGTTTACCAGGCCTGCGTTTTGGGCCCGGAAGGGACCCCAGGCGATCACCCGGCCATCTTTCCCATTATGCCTTCCAATGAACGGACCACCTGCGCCCATCTGGGCTGGGACCCCGGCCGTACTTACAAGGATGACGATCTGGTGCTTTTGGAACTGTGCGGCGTTCACAAACGCTACCACTGCCCTCTGTCCCGGACCGTTTTTCTGGGCCAGCCACCAGACAGACTCAAACATATTTCCCAAGCCGTTTTAGAGGGCGTCGCCAAGGTTCTGGACTTCATCAAACCCGGAGTCAGAGCTGAGGAGGTTGAGGCCAAATGGCGGCAGGTGATTAAGAGTTACGGGGTAGTCAAACCGTCCCGCCTGGGGTACTCCATTGGGGCCAGCTACGTCCCGGATTGGGGTGAAAGAACGGTCAGCCTCCGGCCAGGGGACAAAACCGTCCTGCAGCCCAACATGACCTTTCATCTGATGCCCGGCATCTGGGAAGACGATTTAGGCTTCGAATCAAGTGAGCCTTTCTTGGTAACTGAAAATGGCTGCCAGCCGCTGACCAATTACCCCAGAGGCATTTTGACTCCCTAATACCCAAAGTCCAAAAAACTCCGTTAACAGCTTTTTTAAGTCCGACCAAAGCCCTTATAACCCTTAACCATATTTTTTGGCCGGTCAACCCAGCCGGCCATCAAAGGTGTGGCATGGATCAAATCAAACAATTAGTGGCCCAGGCCACTCCGGCCATGATCGAAATGAGGCGGGACCTGCATCGCCATCCGGAATTGGGCTATCAGGAACACCGCACTGCAGCTTTAGTTGAGCAGTCTCTGGCCGCTTTAGACGGAGTCGCAGTAACCCGGGTAACTGGCACTGGGGTGGTGGGAGTCTTGACCGGCAGCCTGCCAGGTCCTGTTTTGCTGCTCAGAGCCGACCTTGACGCTCTGCCGATAGAAGAGGAAACAGGACTGCCCTTTGCCTCCGAAGTCAAAGGGGTCATGCACGCCTGCGGCCATGATGGACATACGGCGATTCTAGTGGCTGCGGCCAAAATTTTAGCCGAAAAACGCTCCAATTTACCCGGAACAATCAAATTTATTTTTGAGCCAAATGAAGAAGAAGTCGGAGCCCTGGCCATGATCGAAGCCGGAGTCATGGAAAACCCTAAAGTTACTGCCGCCGCCTCCCTTCACCTTTGGGCCCAGCTCCCTTTAGGCCGGATTTCGGTCGAAGAGGGCGTAACTTGGGCTGGGATGGATCACTTCACTATTAAAGTACGCGGACGTGGAGGACACACCGGTTCACCCCACACGGCCATTGACCCGATTTTAGTGGCCGCCCATATCGTCACCGGTCTTCAGGTGCTACAAAGCCGGGAACTGGACCCATTTCTGTCTTCTTCTTTGGTCTTTGGCCGGATCACCGGCGGCCGGGCAGCCAACATCATACCCTCCGAGGTGGAACTCGAAGGCACCATTCGCTACCTGTTTGACGGCCGCGATGATGGTCCCTATAAACCCAGAATCAGGCTCCGACAGATAGCCCAGGATCTGGCCAGGACATACCGGGCCGAGGCCGAGGTGGACTTTTATTGTTCACAGCCTCCGATGAGTAACAATCCCCGGATGACGGCTTTGGGCCGAGCCGCTGCGGCGGCAACGACCGGACCGGAATCGCTGCAAAAATTCCTGAACATGGGCGGGGAGGATTTTTCGGAATTTTCGGCCCGAGTCCCGGCTGTTATGGCTATGATTGGGGCCGGCAGTCAAAAGGCCGGAGCGGTCTATCCCCACCACAACTCTAAGTTTGCCATCGACGAAGAGGCGCTGTCTATTGGATTAGAATGGCTCCTTCGAACCACTTTGAGCTATCTAAACAGTTCCTATCTTGAATAATCAGGAGTATTTTTTCTGTGAATCAAACTATTTTTCCAACCCTGGCCGATATTTATAAAGCCTGGCGCCGCATTGGCGGCCTCATCCGCCAGACCCCGTTGGTTTTATCCGAAAGGCTGAGCCATCTTTGGGGGGGCGAGGTTTATTTAAAGTTGGAAAACCTCCAATTGACAGGGACCTTTAAAGCCCGCGGGGCGGCCAATAAAATTTTTTCGCTGACCGAAGAAGAAAAAAAGCGTGGAGTCATCGCTTTTTCCACTGGCAATCACGGCCGGGCGACGGCTTACATTTGCCGATCATTAGGGCTCCCGGTGGTCATATGTCTATCCGAAAGAGTTCCCTCTTTCAGGGTCGAGGCCATGAAGGCTTTGGGGGCCGAAGTTGTGGCCCACGGTCAAAGTCAGGATGAGGCTTACCAAAAGGCCTTGGAGATAAAAAATGACCGGCGGCTGACTATGGTTGCTCCCTTTGATGATTTTGAAGTCATCTGCGGTCAGGGAACTATTGCTTTGGAAATCATAAGCCAGCTCCCTGAAGTTAAAACCGTGGTGGTACCTCTGTCCGGCGGCGGACTTTTTTCGGGAGTAGCTTTGGCGCTTAAGTCCATTAATCCTTCAATTAATACCATTGGAGTGTCCATGACCGTT
Organism: Deltaproteobacteria bacterium; assembly: GCA_031271165.1. Taxonomy (GTDB): domain Bacteria; phylum Desulfobacterota; class Desulfarculia; order Adiutricales; family Adiutricaceae; genus JAISWF01. Next base: position 12,056 of record JAISWF010000168.1, on the reverse strand, counting down.
GCTCCAGCCATGATTCGCTCTCTTCAAGCCGGAAAACCGGTCGAAATCCCCGAAGTTGACAGTCTGGCTGACGCTCTTTTAGGCGGGATCGGTTTGGACAACCAGCTTACTTTTGAGCTCACCCGCTGTTATTTGGACCGATTTGCCGAAGTCACCGAAGAAGAAATTGGCCGGTCCATGGCCCAGGCTTTGATTTTTGAAAGGCAGGTTATTGAGGGCTCCGGGGCCGTAGGGCTGGCCGCCCTGGAGTCCGATAAAATTACCGGCCCAAGCCCCATGGTAATTGTGGTCAGCGGCGGCAATGTTGACATGACCAATCTTTTGCGTTTAGTCGAAAAGTATAAAACATAATCATAGCATTAATTTTTTAATCTTTTAAATAAATAATACATAAAAAAGGATGTTCTATGAATCTTAACCCTTTTTTCACCCTTGATGAATATCAAACACGTCTGGCCCAAACCCGGCAACTTATGTACCGCCAAGGGATTGAGGTTTTGTTGGTAACGGATCCAGCCAACATCAACTACCTCAGCGGCTATGACGGTTGGTCATTCTACGTCCACCAGGGTCTTTTGGTCTTGCTAGACCGCCCTGAACCAATCTGGTTTGGTCGCATGCAGGATTCCAACGGTGCCCGTCTGACCAGCTGGCTTTCCGATGACAGTATTCGCGGATATCAGGACCACTACGTCCAGTCAAACCTCAGGCACCCGATGGATTTTGTCGCCGATTTGCTCAAAGAATTTAAAGCCGACCAAAGACGCCTGGGGGTAGAAACCGATAACTACTACTTTACAGGTCAGTGCTTAAAATCCCTCCAGGCCAACCTCCCGCAGGCAACCATTTTAGACGCCAACCTTCTCGTCAACTGGATCAGGCTGGTCAAGTCCCCGGCCGAAATCAGCTATATGAAAAAAGCGGCCCGGGTGGTGGAAAACGTTATGCAGGTGGCCGTTGATACAATTGAGGCCGGCGTCCGGGAAGGCGATGCCGCCGGGGAAGTCGTTAAAGCCCAGCTGAAGGGGACGCCGGAGTATACCGGTGACTATACCTCCATCATGCCCATCATGCCCTCCGGGATCAGAACCAGTACGGCCCATCTTTCCTGGGTCGATCGTGAGTACCAAAAAGGCGATCTGGTTTTATTGGAACTGGCCGGCAACGTCCACCGCTACCATGCCCCGCTGTCGCGGACCTTAATTATCGGTCCTCCGCCAGCCGAACTCACGGCGGTGGCCAGTGGTGTCATTGACGGCTTAAACCAGGTTTTGGACTTTATCAAACCAGGTGTGACCGGCGAGGAAGTCGAAGGCTGCTGGCGCAAGGCCATCAGCGGCACCAAGGTGGTTAAAGAATCCCGGATGGGTTACGCTTTCGGACTCAATTATCCCCCGGACTGGGGAGAGCACACGGTGAGCCTGAGGCCGGGCGACAAAAACGTTTTAACCCCCGGAGTAACCATTCACGTCATGCCGGGCGTCTGGCTGGACGAATTCGGATTTGAGTGCAGCGAGCCCATCGTGGTCACCGAAAAGGGCTGTGAATGTCTGGTGTCATTTCCCAGAGAGTTGATTCAAAAATAGAGGTAACTTAAAATGACCAAAATCGAATCAGTTTTCACGCCTTTTGCCCCGCCTCCCGGGCCATATGCCCAGGCCGTCAAGTATGGGGGGCTGGTCTTTGTTTCTGGCCAGACACCTGAAAGTCCCCAGACCGGGGAACCGATCCGGGGGACCATCGCCGAACAGACCAGGCTGGTTTTAACCAATATTTCGGCCATCCTCAAAGCGGCCGGCTCTTCGCTGGACCGAGTCCTGAAGGTCAACATATATCTTAGCGACATCAAACATAAACCGCAGATGAACGAAGTGTACCGGGAGTTTTTCCCTAACTCCCCGCCGGCCCGTATCGCCATGGCTGTAGCCGGTCTTGACGATGCTTTGGATATTGAGATCGACGTCATTGCTGCCGCCGATCAATAAATTAAAAAGGAGCGCTAATGCCCAGAAAATCCTTGACTGATCTTTACCAGATGAAAGCCAAAGGTGAAAAAATCGCCTGGCTGACTTCTTACGATTACCCTTCGGCCCAGTTCTGTCAAGCGGCCGGCATCGACATGATCCTGGTCGGAGACAGCCTGGGGATGTGTGTTTACGGATACAACGGAACCGTCCCAGTGACCATGGATCAGTGCCTGGTCCACACCGAAGCCGTCCGCCGCGGGGCGCCCGACCTCTTTGTCGTTGGCGACATGCCCTTTTTGAGTTATCAGGTCAGCGATGCTGACGCCGTCTTAAACGCCGGCTTGTTTTTAAAGAAAGCCGATGTGGATGCCGTCAAACTCGAAGGCGGGGTGAGGATAGTTGACCGGATCAAAGCCATCTCCGACGCCGGGATAGTCGTCATCGGCCATATCGGCCTGACTCCCCAGTCCTCCGGCCTGCTTGGAGGACACAAGGCTCAGGGACGGACAGCCCAAGCCGCCCAGCTGACGCTGGAAGACGCTCTGGCCGTGGAAAAAGCCGGAGCGAAACTTCTGCTGGTCGAAGCCATCCCGCCGGAAGTGACTGCGGTCATTCACCAGCGTCTCTCCATCCCGGTTTTGTCCATTGGCGGCGGCCTTCCCTGCGACGGACAGCTTTTGATCATCAGCGACCTCATCGGTCAGTTCCAGGCTTTTACCCCCAAGTTTGTCAAAAAGTACGCCAACGTCGCCCAAGTCATCACCGAGGCCATCAAACAATACGTGACCGAAGTTAAAACCGAGCATTTCCCCGGACCGGAATTTACCTATTCCATGCTTCCGGGTGAAGAAGAAAAATTCTATCAAATGGTGGGTTATACTCCGGCCTCCAAGTAATCCCGCCAGGTGATTTTTAGGAAACTCATTTTAATTGATTGTTTTATCTCCCCCCTGGCCAGCTTGACTGAGCCAGGGGGTTTTAATTTTATAATTATTTTTTCAAATTATTTATACATGTCAATGACTCGGCCATGTCCATGAGTTTTTTAGGTTCAAAATAAGCTCACTCAGGATATTTTGCTACCTTTGGCTTCGAAAGATGAAGGGGCGAGAATTGATGAGCTAGCAATTCATATGAGCCTTGACTTATTCCAACGGTGTTATTACTCCCTCGACCAGGGTCTGACCAAAAAATCCTGACAGCGGTCTCTGGCCAACTTGGTGGTCAGAGTTGAAAGCGATGCAAATTTAAACCCATCACGGCCCAAGACAGGCTCTCTAATGGTTTTTTTGAGCGTTTTGACGTATGGGTCTTATTTTCAATTTTCATTTTTGGCGATATTGATTTCCCCCTATGGAAAGTGGTAAAATGAAAGTTTATAACCGACCGGTCTTCTTAAATGAGACTGGTCTCCACTCTCGCCCCGACACCGGACGGCTGCCAAATCAGTCGGGCCTCAGGGCCCGAACAGCGGGAGTTTTTGTCCGACATTCGGGGCCATAGGTCCAAGAGGAGTGACCAAGTATGAATTATCGAAGGTACGAGACGCTGATCTTGCTCTCGCCCAACCTCAACACCACTCAAATTGATGCTTTCAAGAAAAAGGTTGAGGGCATCATCGCTGACGGGAATGGGGCGATCGTGCGGATCGAGGAATGGGGCCGCCGCCGGCTGGCCTACCCGGTCCAAAAGGAGCTCCACGGCTATTACATTTTGTATGATTTCCGTGCTCAGCCGGCCTTGGAATCCGAACTTCAGCGCAACTGCAAAATTGATGAACAGGTCTTCAAATACCTGACCATCTTGTTGGAAAACGACTTTACCGACGAAAAGTATAAAGCTGTCCTTGACCAGCTGGCCGCTGAGGCCAACCGACGCGAAAAAGAAAAAGAAGGCGCCTCGTCTGGAGCCGATAAAAATTTGGCTGATTCCGACGATGGTAACAATGACCGGGACGAGTCCGATTCCCAGAGCGACGACGACACCGGCGATGACGATGATGATGATGATGATGATGACTTCGACGACGAAGTCTCATCCAACTGAAAGGACAACCGCCGATGGCTTACGATCACCAAGGTTCTGGCCAGGACGACAAGGACAGAAACCCACGCCGCGGACGCGGCAAGAAAAAACCCTACCACCGCCGGAAAATTTGCCGCTTCTGCGCTGATCATATTTCCTCGGTGGATTACAAGGACGTCAAAACTCTGCGCAATTACATCACCGAACGCGGTAAAATCGTGCCCCGCCGCATCAGCGGCAACTGTGCCAAGCACCAGAGGCTTTTGACCAAAACCATTTTAAGGGCTCGTTACATGGCCCTGCTGCCCTACACGGCCATGGTGCCGTCCAGCCAGTTTTAACGGAGGGACAGACCCGTGGACATTATATTAACTAAAGACGTCGATAGTCTCGGGCTGGCTGGCCAGGTCCTCAAAGTGGCTACTGGTTACGCCCGCAACTATCTTTTACCTCAGGGCTTGGCCTTGGAAGCCTCAGTTACCAACCTCAAAGTTCTGGCCAAGAAAAGGGCCGAATACGAGGCCAGGGCCAAAGAAGCCAAAGAGCGGGCTGTGGATATGAAAAACAGCCTGAGCACTCTCCAGCTGGTTTTGGCCCGCAAAGCAGGTGAAAAAGGCAAGCTCTACGGAGCTGTTACCACCCAGGACTTGGTTACGGCGGCCCAGGCCAAGGGCTACAGCCTCGACCGCAAGCGCCTGCGGCTCAATGAGCCCATCAAGGCGTTGGGCGATTTTGAAGCCATTTTAAAACTTCACCCCGAAGTCTCGGCCTCAATCAAAGTCAAAGTTGTAGCTGAAGGTTCGGAGTTAGATCCTTCAATCCCGGCACCTGAAACTCCAGTCCCAGACCAGCCCGACGCTTGATCCCGGCCGGAAGGGCGGCTTAGCCGCCCTTCCCCAAGTCGCTTCCTTAGGCCACCGGCGACCGACCATTTTTTCCCCCAACTTCTCCGTGGCTCCCCCCCCGGGGATACCGGCCGCCGACACAACTCGGGCTCAAGCCGTCCCCAGGTCGCCCGGTCAGGAGAAACGGCCGTGTCCGCCAAACGCAAAAAACCCTCCTCCGGTACTCCCACCTCTCCGGGCTTGCTTCATCAATTTGGCCAGAAACTCGACCAGCTGCTTTGGCGGCAAAACGAACGGAGCCAGCCGGATGCCGATGATATTGTGACGGCTCAGGCCCTTCCGGATAACGATCCGGTGGCCTGTTTTTTACGTTTTGAAGAAATCTTTGCCGACGACCTCAAATGGCCCCAACGACTTCTGAACCTTTTGGTCAATTCCATGGAGCTGTCCTGCGGTTTTCTGACCGAGATTTTAAACGGCAACACCAAAAATTATCATTTGATGAGCCAATATCCGGCCGACGTTGGACTTGAATCACTTCAGCCCATCTCCTCTGGTCTGGCTGGCTGGGTCCACACCAAACTCAAGCCTTTAGCCCTCAGCTCCCTTAATATCGACCAAAATATTTCCTACATTTTCCATTCTGGCGATCCACTTAAAAAAGCGACTTCTTTTTACGGCTGGCCCCTGATTTACAATGGGTCTCTCCGAGGTGCCCTCTTGTTGATCGGCTCCGACGGCCACACCCTGAGCCCGGAAAAGATTGCCCTTCTTGACTGCTTGGCCTTGAGATTGGCCGCCCATTACCACCAGTACCGGCTACTTGGTCTGTTGGGGGAACTCTCCAAACTTGATTCTCAAACCGGACTGCCTCATCGTGATTTTTTTATTGAACGCCTCTCAAGGCTGTTGGCCGATAGCTCCGGCTCGGAAACTTCGCTTTGGCTTTTGTGCATCTCCGGGCTGGGTCATTTTGCCGTCGGTCATGGCCAGGCTGAAGCCACCGAGCTGACCAAGGCGTTGTCCCAACAACTTTTGCGCGACGCCCGTCCCGAATGGGAAGTTGGACACATCTCTTACGGTCTGTTTGCCCTGGCCGCTCCCTACAGCGACCGCTTGGCGGTGGAAAACGCCATCTTGTCTTTCCAAAAGCGCCTCAACGACTGGCCTCTTTCGAATCGCTCCGAGAATGTTTTTTTTATTTTTCACCAAGTGGTGGTCCGCTTTCCCCAGGACGGCGAGAAGGCCGAGGCCCTGCTGGAAGCAGCGATGGCCAATCTGGCCGAATCCGACTGAGTAATATCTCAGATCACCAGGTTTTCTTTGACTGTTTCGGAAACTCTAGATTTTTACCATAAAGTAAGGTATATTGTCAGTAAGTTCCAGCCCAAAACGGCCCCAAAATGGCCCAAACACCAAACGTCACCCGGCCGGAACTAGCTACCGGCCCTCGGTTTTCAAGGAAAGTGCTATGGACTTAACCAAACTAGAACTTTTAGAATCTAAAGTAACGGCTTTGCTGGATAAAAAGGAAAAAGCCGAAAAAAGGGTCAAAGAGCTGGAGGCGACTTTAGTCCAAACCCAAAACAGCCTGCGTCAGGCCACTGACCAGCTTAAAACTCTGGGTGACGAGCGCCAAGTCATTTTGGAACGAGTCGATGCACTTTTGAACAAGATCGAACCGGCTGAAAAAGCGGATCACTAAAAATCTCAGTATTTTTCTTATTATTCCAACCGAAGACCACTTGACTTTGGTCTAGCGGATAATATGTGCATTTGGACTATAAATGAAACCCAAACATGACATGTCAGCAAGTTATCGGTTGTCGTTACCTCAGCAACAAATATTGAAAGTCAAAAGGCTCGATTGATTCTAAACATTGCTTGGCTATAATTTAAACGATATCAATAATGCCAAGCAAGCTTTTACCAATAACTAAATGTCTTATTGGCAACTTTAATGACTAAAATCATCCAAGACGCCTTATTGAAGCCACCCAAGTTGCTTGTTTAAATATTCATGCGGCCTTAAGTACACATAAAAGATTTATAGAAGATCCACAGAAGACTCATAAAAGACTCTATTGATTAAACTGCCGGATAAATGGTAAGCTTCTAGCGACTTGAAAATTACTTTTTCCAAAACAAGCCAAAAAAAATCTCCTGGAATCTAATCCTGGGGAGGGGCAACTGCTGGCAGACACTAGTAAAACACTAGCAAAAACTGCTCCTTTTTGAGCTTGATTTCAGTAACGTAAGCATAAATACCAACGGTCCTTAAAAAAACGGTCGGCCGGCCAGAACTTCTAGATCTTTTTGGCAATCTTAGAACCTGATTTTACCCTTAGCGTTTACTTTGAGCACTTTAAATACATTAAGCTCTTAAAATTATAGCTAAAAGCTCTTGGCTTTAAAAAAATTAACTTTCTACCTGGTTGACCAAAACCACAATTTTGGTTTTCCGGGCTTTTTTGGGAATACTTAATGCTTTAAAACCCTTAAGTCTTTTACATGTCACTTAAGGGTCGCTTAGCGGCCCTTTATTTTAATTTTTTCTCAAAATTATGGCAATTTTTATACAAATAAAATCTGATTTTACTTTTTTTCAGAACATATTTTAATAATTGACCTGTTATTATATAGACCACATACCAGCCCACTGGTAATCACTTAAGCTAATTACTTTTCTCCCGGCGGCGTTTTATATGGTTACGATCGACAACCCAAGCCGATTAAATTCTGGCGACCCCTCAACTACCGCCGGGCCTCAGGGGAAGCAGCATTGGGAAACCAATGACAATTTTGAAATAGTCACGGTTGAGATCTTTAACCGGGAATATCGTTTCAAAAGCAACCGACCAGAACTGGTCCGAGAAATCGCCGAATTAATTAACCGGCTCACGGCCGAAGTCAATGTCAGTCTTCCGGGAATGCCCCACCTGACCGACTGTCCGGCCCATGTTGCTTTCAGCTTGGCTAGAGACCTGATTAAATCCCGCCTCGAACTTGAGCAGCTTAAAGCTTTTCAACAACAAGTCGATGAAAAAATCAGCCATCTCACCGCCTCCATTGACCTAGGTTTGGAGGCTTAACTTTCCTCCCCCTAACAACCCGATCTGACCTTTGAGCGCCACCTTATAATATTTACGCTGGCAAGTCTTTTTTAGGTTGCTCAAACCAGTCAGACCGTTTATATATTTTGGAGCTACAATGTATATAAGTTATGTCCTATGGCCAATTTGTGTAATCTTATTCTGTGTTATTGGATTTTTTCTTGGTTATATTTTTATTAAAAAGTCTTATGATCAGAAACTAGGAGATTTAAAAGAACTGACCGCCAAAACAATTCAGGATGCCAAGCGGGACGCTGCCAACATTAAAAAAGAAGCGCATTTAATGGGCCAAGATCTGGTCTTTAAGATGAAAAGCGACTGCGAAAAGGACCTTTCCGAAAAACGAACTGAACAGAAAAAGCAGGAAGACCGATTATCTCAAAAAGAAGAAAGCCTCGACCGCCGGAGTGAATCATTGGCTCAACGTGAAGCTGAAGTAACGAAAAACGAAGCTGAACTGGTCAAAAAAGAGAGCCTTAATTCCGATCGAACACGGGAGCTTCAGAATCTGATCCGGCAGGAAAGTATCCAGCTGGAAAAAGTGGCCCAGATGACCGCCAACGAGGCCAAAGAGGCCCTCCTGAAAAACATGGAGGAACAGGCCAGACACGAGGGCGCTCGTCTCATCCGCCGGGTTGAAGCTGAGGCCAGAGAGATCGCCGACAAAAAATCCAAAGAAATTCTAGCTCTAGCTGTTAAACGTTACGCCAACGATTACGTGGCCGAGCATACCATCAGCGTGGTCGATCTGCCCAATGATGAAATGAAGGGCCGCATCATCGGCCGCGAAGGCCGCAACATCAGGGCCATTGAAGCGGCGACCGGTGTTGATCTGATCATTGACGACACCCCGGAGGCGGTGATCCTCTCAAGTTTTTCACCCATTCGCCGGGAAATCGCCAGGCAGTCTCTGGAACGTTTGATAGTCGACGGCCGGATCCACCCGGCCCGGATCGAAGAGATCGTCAACAAAGTCAGCGAGGAGATGGAGCAGTCCCTCAAAGAGTTCGGCAAGGAAGCCGCCTTTGACGTTGGGGTCCACGGGATCCATAACGAACTGATTAAACTTTTAGGCAAACTGAAATACCGTACCAGTTACGCCCAAAACGTGCTCCAACACTCCATGGAAGTCGCCTTTTTGTGCGGCATCATGGCTGCCGAACTTGGGCAGAACGTCAAGCAGGCCAAACGTGCCGGCCTACTCCACGACATAGGCAAAGCCGTTGACCATGAGGTTGAAGGACCTCATGGCCTGATCGGAGCGGAGTTGGCCAAGCGCTACGGCGAATCACCAGCCGTGGTCCACGCCATCATGGCCCACCATGAGGACGTTGCCCCGGAATCGGTCCTTGATGTTTTGGTCCAAGCGTCCGACTCTCTGTCTGGAGCCCGGCCCGGAGCCCGGCGGGAAATGCTGGAGACCTATGTCAAACGCCTTGAGGATCTGGAGCGAATTGCCAATTCCTTTACCGGGATCTCCAAGACGTTCGCCATTCAGGCTGGCCGGGAAATTCGCATCATGGTCAACAGCGATCAGATTAACGATGATAACGCCACCATCATGGCCAACGACATCTGCCGCCAAGTGGAAAAGGAAATGGTCTATCCCGGCCAAATCAAGGTTACCGTCATCCGCGAAACCAGGGCTGTGGCCATTGCCAAGTAACCATTATTTTTGGCAACCACCGGTTAACTAATTGTTTAAATTACTTTTAAATCAATTCTATGAAAGACGGTAAAAAAAACTGAAGGCCATATTTCTGAAAACAATCTCTTATGAGCCCACAACCTCACGTTTGTACCTAGGGAAGCCGGTCAGTATAATTTGCTCTCTTTTGACTGGCTATTGGTGTTATTATGACCAATGACGGTGTGCATTGATACTGGGCGTTAGTTTCAAAAGTCCTGGCCGACTTCTGGCCGTCCGTTCCTATAGAGGCAGCGGAACTATTTTCGGGAAGCCCTTGCCGTTTCCCAGATCTGGTCGTTTATGAGAGTTAAATTCTGGGGCGTTAGGGGCTCCATTCCTACCCCGGGTTTTCCCGGGGACATCAAACGCCGGATCAAAGAGGCCCTGGTTGGGGCCATCAAAACCCATCCCAATCCGGACCGGCTTGATGATTTTATTGAAAATCTCCCCGCCTCAGTCACCTCAATGGTTGGCGGCAACACCCCTTGCCTGGAAATCACCCACGACTCCGACCGGCTCATTATCGACGCCGGTTCCGGCATTACGGGCTTGGGCACTGAGATTAATCTGCGCCATCTGACCAACCAACTGGTCAATCCCGGCAGCACCTTCCCAAACGCGCTTGAATGCTTAAAGCCCGCTGAGTTTGAGTCCAAACCTCTGGTCATCAACCTTCTTTTAACTCACACTCATTGGGACCACATCCAGGGCTTTCCTTTTTTCCGGCCGGCCTATCAGCCAGGCAACGAAATCCACATTTACGGTGACAATGCCGATCTGATCGAACAAGCCCTGACCTTCCAGCAGTCCACGCCCAGACTTTTCCCAGTCAAACTCAAAACGACCGGGACTCACTTTATGTTTCACACCTTTCCAGCCGAAGGTCTCTCCATCGGTAATTTTCAGGTTGAATCCCTTCCCCTGCCTCACCCGGGAGGCTCTTTAGCCTTTAAGCTCAAAACCAAAAGCTCCTCTATGGTCTTTGCCACCGACTATGAGCTCCGAGAAGACGACCCCGACTACGATCGCAATCGCCAGCTTTTGGCCGCTTTTATCTCCGGCGTTGACGTCTTTATTTCCGATACTCAGTACACCTACCTGGAAAACATCACCAAAGAAGGCTGGGGGCACTCAAACCCCATCAAAGTCGCCGAAATCGCCTTAGCCAGCGGAGTAAAAAAATTATTTCTTTTTCATCATGATCCCTACTACAGCGACACTAAACTCTTTGACATGCTGGACATGACTAGCGCTTATATCAATCTGCTCCACCCTGGCCACGAAATGCAAATCAAACTGGCCATTGAGGGCCAGGCAGTCGATATATGATCAAACCCATCACTTGGTCAAGAGCCTCGGCCATGGCCTGGGCTCTTGACCAGGTGAAGACCTCTTAGCTGCCACTAAAGTCGCAACTGTTGGTCCCCTGTAAGTTCAATGCCGCTAGAGACCCAGACGTCGGAGAGACCACCGGCCTGGCTGTAAAAATAAATATAGACGGCGCAATTTTAAATATAGTTACAGATATTCAACACTTTCGTCGTACCGCCAAAAGCCAACCAACAATAGCGTAAAAACAATTGATTTTTGGCGCTAAATATGTTTAAATTGGCTAGCATAAGGTTTCACCAATTCCCCGAGATTTTTACCCCCTAAAAACGGCCATCTCGGGGAATGATGCGAGAGCAGGAAGGCAAATGCGAGGAAACCAAGTCACAGAGAGGGTTTCAGGTGTCCGAAAGGACTTTAGCCTGGTCGAATTTTTACACAATTGTGATAGTGATTTTCACATTATGTCAACCAAAATAAATCTCGGGGAATTTACCCCCGTAAAACCCTCTTGTAGCAAGGGCTGAAAAAGGATAGGGTTACGTAACCCGACTTCCTCGAAAGAGGTTTGAAACAAAACGCCTTCCCGTCGGGAGAGGAAAGTAGCCCCTTGAGTTACGTAACCCGACTTCCTCGAAAGAGGTTTGAAACTCAATAACTATGTCACGGTGGAAGTCGTGGTCTTTGGGTTACGTAACCCGACTTCCTCGAAAGAGGTTTGAAACTTCCCGAATCTCAAAACCTTTGTCCACCTGATGGAGCGTTACGTAACCCGACTTCCTCGAAAGAGGTTTGAAACCCCTGGAGGTTGACCCCTGATAGATAGGCCTCCTCGAGTTACGTAACCCGACTTCCTCGAAAGAGGTTTGAAACTCCAGACCAGGTCCCACTGGTCAAAACTACCAGTAAGTAGTTACGTAACCCGACTTCCTCGAAAGAGGTTTGAAACACTGGTGGTTTCCACCACCGGGGCGACTTCCACCGGGTTACGTAACCCGACTTCCTCGAAAGAGGTTTGAAACGGCCCTCTTGCGTGGCACTAAAGCCAATCGATTAGAACAGTACGTAACCCGACTTCCTCGAAAGA
>JAISWF010000158.1 GCA_031271165.1 Deltaproteobacteria bacterium | reverse complement strand
TGATCGCTCGGTAAAAACCCCATTTTAGCGATTTTGCCATTTTTAACATCCTAAAATTACTTATAAAAATTTTCAGAATTCAGGATTTTGAGGATTTTTACAGGTTGATCATTTATGACTGACTAAAGTCAAGAAACCTTAACGGCCCCGGCCTTGCTATGCCAGCTTTCCGTGATTAACAAATCGCTAATTGATATTTTTTTGAGTCTTCATTTGCGACAGTATATTACCGAGCCGGCCCACTGTTTTGCCGGCCGGGAAATCTAGACGCCGAACGGCGCCGGCGGGCTAATCAGTAAACCCATAATGATGTCAAGCTTTTTCTGAAAGGCCCCAAACCCGGCCGAGCTAAGAGAGTGAGGACTAATCCTGGAAGTCTTTGGAACAGGCTAAAACAGTTAGTTTTTAAGTATATAATGATTACATCTATCGACTCAACTATTTAACAATTAAACAATGTGTCCGACGCTGGCCCCTGGGACCTGAAAACTTACCAGTGGAGTGCCATCTCACTGTCAATTGACATTAGCTGACCAAAACCTGCTATTAGTGAGAAACCGGCCGCAATTATCGCCCTGGACACCGGCTGGGAATCCCTCGACAATGGTTACTTGATAAGCTACCAAAGGTGCAAACAAATTTTAGGCTGCCTCGTCCAAAATAACCGATCGACCGATCGCTAAAAGTTTGCATTTTGAGCCTTGGTGGGGTATTATAAAAGAGCCTGAAGGAATATGTGCCTCCTTAGGGCCCGGTGGAGCACCTCCGGTCTGGTTCAGCGAAAAAAAATGCCCTTGCTGGGACAATAGTTCCAGCAGGGGCTTTTACGTGGACTGGCCAAAGGTGCTAACATGGATTGCCGCTTTTTTTATAAATATCGCTCTTAAACCGTAGCGATAGCCCGTCCTGAGCGGGCTGACTCTGACCTCTTCTCCGCTAACCTTCCGCTCCTCCTAAAAATTCCCCTGCAACGGACAACTAGCCAGCGAACGAACCAAGGGCTGATTTTGGCCAAGCCCAGCTTTAATTGGCCTGGTTTGGCTTCAGGGAATCGGTGAGATTGCGAGTATCGAAGGGTCGCTTTATTTAGTTGGCATAGATATTTAGTATGGTAGAAAATTTTCTAAAACTGAATATTAAGATATTATAAATCATGATTTATGCTATTTTTTTACCAAAAAATTGGTAATTATTAAGTTGGAAAATCTAAAATTGTAGCTTGACCAAACAGTGACTGTAGATTAAAATGGTCAAGTCCGGTTGCACCATTTTGTTGCGGCCGGGCAAGTCTTTCCCGGCTTGAGACGGGGTCGGGCTGGACCCGACAAGGAGGAACATTGACCCGCGAAGATCTGATTAAACTTGAGGGATATGTGACCAAAACGTTGGGAGATGGCCATATGGAAGTCGAGACCAGCGAGGGTGTCAAAATTAGAGCTATGCTATCGGGCCGGCTGAAACGGTTTAAAATACGTGTTCTGATGGGCGACCGCGTGGAAGTGGCCGTTTCCCCTTATGATCCAACCCATGGACTTATTACCTATCGTTTAAAAAATTAGCCAGACAGGGAACCGGCCCCGGGCCGGATTGCGGAAGGCCTAAAGTCTTTTTCGGCGCCGTGTTTTGGTCGCCGCTTGGTCAAATTCTACAGTTCGCTCCAGGCCTGCCTGGACTTGGGCGGCAGTGGTGTGACCGCCTTCCCCTATCCGACTCGGGGCGTATTTTCTCACGCCCCGTTCCCCGACAAGGTCGGGACGGTCACCCTCTGGTCCTCCAAGAGGCCACCCGGGCGCCGCTGTCGGCCGTCGTTTCCGGTTCTGGTCTGATTGCGTTTTTTAGTTAGGATGCCTTGAGGGTATTTTGAAAGCCGCTCCGGGCATCGTTGGATATTGCAACCTGGGAGACTAAATTGACATCATTTTCCCGCAACCTCCTGATTTGGGCCATGATCCTCGTGGTCGTGGTAGGGATATACAATTATTACCGACCCAATGAGACTAGTATCAACCGGAGTTACTCCGAGGTCTGGCAAGCCATCCAAAACAAAGAGGTCAAACAAGTTGTTTTGACCGACCAGGAAATAATAGTCACCGTCAATTCTGGGTCAAGATGGAGAGCCTTCATCCCGCCGTATGATCAGGAGTTGTTGCCGCTGCTGCGGGCTAACGGAGTCAGTGTTCAGATAGCGCCTCCGCCGTCATCTTTCTGGTACGCTTTTTTGGGCAATCTGGTTCAGATTATTCTTCTGGTGGCCATCTGGCTTTTTTTCATGAGGCAGATGCAGGGCGGCGGGAAAGCCATAAGTTTTGCCAAGAGCCGGGCCCGGATGCTCTCTGATGAGCAGAAAAAGATAACCTTCGAAGATGTGGCCGGCATTGAGGAAGCTAAAGGAGAGCTTGAGGAGATCATTGATTTTCTCAGGTTCCCCAGCAAGTTTGTAAAGCTTGGCGGCCGAATCCCCAAAGGAGTTCTTTTGATGGGGGCCCCGGGGACTGGCAAGACCCTTTTGGCCAGGGCTATCGCTGGCGAGGCCGGAGTGCCTTTCTTTTCCATCAGCGGTTCGGATTTTGTGGAGATGTTTGTCGGCGTTGGGGCATCGAGAGTCAGGGACATGTTTGCCCAGGCCAAGAAGAGCTCGCCGTGTATTCTCTTTATTGATGAGATCGATGCCGTTGGCCGTCACCGCGGCGCTGGACTGGGCGGCGGCCATGATGAGCGTGAGCAGACTTTAAATCAGCTTCTGGTCGAAATGGACGGTTTTGAGCCCAACGAGGCCCTGATCGTCATTGCCGCCACCAACCGTCCCGACGTTCTTGACCCGGCCCTGCTGCGGCCTGGCCGTTTCGATCGTCAGGTGGTGGTCCCGGTGCCCGACGTTAAGGGCCGCGAGCAGATCTTAAAAGTTCACAGCAAAAAGGTCCCCCTGGCTTCCGAGGTCAAGCTTGAGGTGGTGGCCAGGGGGACCCCTGGCTTTTCGGGGGCCGATCTGGAAAACCTCATCAACGAAGCTGCTCTGCTGGCTGCTCGGAGCAATAAAGAACAGGTTGGAGCTATTGACCTTGAGGCCGCCCGTGACAAGATCATGATGGGGGTCGAACGCAAGAGCATGATCATGAGCGACAAGGAAAAAACGACCACTGCCTGGCACGAGGCCGGTCACACCCTGGTCACTCTTTTGAGTGAAGGCTCGGATCCCATCCATAAGGTCTCAATCATTCCCCGCGGTAAGGCTCTGGGGGTCACCCAGTATCTGCCGGTGGAAGATAAGTACACTTACAGTCGTGATTACTTCAAGGCTCTCCTGGCGATTCTCATGGGCGGCCGGGTAGCCGAAGAAGAAGCCCTCAATATGATGACCACCGGGGCGGCCAACGATATCGAAAGGGCCACCACCCTGGCTCGCAACATGGTCTGCCGTTACGGCATGAGCGATGCTTTGGGCCCCTTGTCCTTCGGTAAGCAGGAAGAGCAAATCTTCCTGGGCCGTGAGATCGCACAGCACCGTGACTACTCTGAGGAGACCGCCCAACTCATTGATGCTGAGGTCAATAAACTGGTGACCCAGGGACTCACCCGGGCCAAAGAGTTGATCAAAGCCCACATGGACACTCTTAAAGCCTTAAGCGAGCTGCTTTTGGAAAAAGAGACCCTGGATGCGGCTGAGGTCATTAAGGTTTGTCGGGAAGCTATTTTAGCTGAAGGCTTGGAGGTCCCCGAGCCGGGGGGCGAATTAAGGTTTTCAGCCGGGCCTTCGCCCTCGGAACCCCAACCAGCGCCCCCTCAGTCCTTATAAAACTGCCAGGCCCAGCCCTTAAATAAGAGCCCTGCCCCAAGGGGTGATATTTTTGGTTTTTTAAGGGCCCAGGCTGTCTCCTTAGCTGTTAGTCTTTGCTCTGGTGGCGTCCTTTTAATTTTTTGGCTTGAGGCTTTTGGGGACTCGGTGACCTTTTTTCCCAGGTTCATTTTAAGCGGCCCGGTTTTGGGTTCGTCGGTTTTTAGACCAACCGAATTTTTGGCTGGAGCCCATATTTTGTGCCATTGGCGGTCTGTGGAAGATTATGGTCTATAAACCGCAAGCAGCAAGTTACTGTTTAAGCTTAAGTATGGCCGATTTTTGCAATACCTTGATGACTACGAATTAATATAAAACTGTTTAAAACCCAATTTATTCATTTGATTTAGAGTCAAAGGATTGTCTTTGGGGGATTAATATGAGTAATAAAACAGATAAAATCCTGGCTTGGTCCTGTTTTGGCCGAAATTACCTGCTTGATTTCAGTCAAACCCTGGTTATGGGAATTATCAACATCACCCCAGACTCCTTTTCCGATGGCGGGCTCTTTTTTTCACCGGACAAGGCCTTGGAGCTGGCTGAACGACACTTGGCTGAGGGAGCTGATCTTTTGGATTTAGGGGCCGAAACGACTCGGCCCGGCTCTCTGCCGACCCCGCCTCACGAGGAATGGCGAAGGCTGGAGCCAGTGCTGAAGGCCTTGGTGGCCCGAAAAGACTGTCCGCCTATTTCGGTGGACACTAATAAAAGTGAGGTGGCCGAAAAAGCTCTGGCCGCCGGAGCTTCTATTGTCAACGACATCTTTGCCGGCCGCAACGATCCCCTGATTTTTGACGTAGCCGCCAGGCATGGGGTACCGGTCATTCTCATGCATATGCAGGGGGAGCCCAGGACCATGCAGATTGAGCCCCACTATGACGATGTCGTGGCCGAGGTCAAAGCCTTTTTGATCGAAAGAGCTGAGGCCGCTATGCGGGCCGGAGTCTTAAAGGAGAGGATAATTTTGGACCCCGGGCTGGGTTTTGGGAAAAATTCCATTCACAACCTTACTCTGCTTAACCGTTTCGACCAAGTCATCCCGGAGGGTTTTCATTCTCTGATGGCCTTGTCTCGCAAAGCCTTTTTGGGCCACGTCACCAATCATAAAGATCCTCTGGGCCGGGACCCGGCAACATCGGCAGCCACCGCTGTGGCCGTAGCCAAGGGGGCAGAGATGATCCGAGTCCACAACGTTGCTCCCAACCGTGACGCCGCCATGGTTGGACTGGCCATCAGGCGGGAGAATTGTTGAACTCCTGGGTGGACATAAGCGCTCTGGTCAATACCGGCGCCTTGTTCGTCGTCGGCAGCGGATGCGGCCGAGCTGGCAGCAGCCCATTGAAACGGTGAAAGATAATGCTTAACTCAATTATCGACACCGTAGCCGTCATGCGCAAGGAGGATTACGCCGACATCATCTTGGTGGCGGTGATAATTTATAACGTCATCATGCTGGTCAGAGGAACCAGAAGCGGACAGGTGCTTTTGGGACTGGCCCTTTTGGTTCTGACCTACCTTTTGGCCGGCTATTTTCAGCTTCTGACCCTAAGCTTTCTGATGTCCAACCTTATGACCAACATCTTTACCGTGTTGGTGATCCTGTTTGCCGTTGACATTAGGCGGGGTTTGGCCAGGATGGGGCGTTTTTCATTTTCGAAAACCAGTCCGGTCGTCTTTGATGCCGTCAACGAAGTGGTCAGAGCGGCCTTTTTTATGGCTGAAAACCGCATTGGGGCTTTGATAGCTTTTGAGCGTCATGTAAGTCTTGGAGAGTATATTGAGGCTGGGGCCAAGCTGGGCTCGGTCGTCTCCGATCGCTTGTTGTTGGCTATTTTCAACACTCACGCCCCACTTCACGATGGAGCGGTGATCATTCGGGAGGGCCGTTTGGCGGCGGCTGGCTGTTTTCTGCCTCTTTTGCCATCGGAGGATAACGTGGCCAAATTCTTTGGGACCCGTCACCGGGCGGCCATCGGCTTATCAAGGGAGTCAGATTCTTTAATAGTTGTGGTCTCCGAGGAGCGGGGCCTGGTTTCTTTGGTCCGCAATGGTGAAGTGGAAGTCATGATGGGGGCCGCCAGTCTTCGGGACCGCCTCCTGAGCAACATGGGCATGAAGGTTAAAAAGGACAAGACCGGCAGTTCTCCAGCCAAGGGCGTGGTCAAAAAGTCGTAATCGCTGGCTGCATAATCCCGCCGCCTTGGGCGGCTTTTTCCGAGCGGGTAAAAAATACAAGGCAACCACTTTATCCATGACCAATTTTCTTCGCAATAAATTTCCGGTCATCATCCTGTCATTGATTTTAAGCTTTTTATTCTGGCTTCGGGTCTCCGGTCAGAATACTAGCACCCATGATCTGTCCTTTTCTTTAGTTTTTAACGAGCTGCCCTCCAATGTCGCCTTAGACGACAATATTCCCGATGCCATCAATGTCAGGGTCGAGGCCAATACGGCCCAGGCTAAAATATTTACCGACCGCCGTCCGGTTTTAAGGCTTGATTTTTCTGACGTTGTCGCCGGTTCTAACCGTAAACCAATTGATCGCGAGGCCATCAGCCAACTTCTCCCCCGGGGGGTGCATATTTCTCGCATCACCCCCGAAGAGCTCGTTTTTGAGGCCTACGGTTTTATTGAGAAAACTGTCCCGGTCAAAGTGCCCGAGCAGGGGACGCTTAAGACTTTTCTGGAAAGGAAGGGGACCCTGAAGGTGGATCCCCCAGAGGCGATTTTGATCGGTCCCTCTAACCGTTTGGAAAACATTGCCGAACTCTCCACCAGCCCCTTTGTCTGGGACTATGTCAATGGCCCCGGAGTAACGCTGGTTTTAAGGGCTCAAGCTTCAGGTCTCGACACCTGGCTGACCGTTAGACCAGTTGAGTTTAAGGTGACCCCGGAGGTGGAAATCAAATATAAAAACCTAACCTTTGACGTCCCGGTCAAACTCTCGGACTCGGCGAGCTTTGGACCTGAGGCTCAAAACGTGGTTTTCCGGCCTCAGGAGGTGGCGGTGAGCGTACAATGGCCAATGAATCTTCCTGACCCCCCCTTAGGCTCTGACGGCGGAATTACGGTTACGGTTACGGTCGACCCCGCGACTCTGAAGCGGCGCAAATCTCTTCCAGTGGTAGTTGAATCGGCCAATGCCAACCAGGCGATCAGAATTACCGGCACTAACCCAGCCCGGATTACTGTCAGTTGGGTTGCCCCGCCCCCTAAAGAGCCTCAAGCCGGTGAGGCGGTGGCGCCGGTTAGTAGCGTTCCCGCACCGGCTTCTCCCGCTCCTGAGGCGGCCTCCCAGGAACGGCCAGAGGAAAATTCCAGGACCCCGTCTTCCGACCGGTTGGATGGGGGGCCCCATTGAGCGAACCGATGAGCGAATCAATACACGAACAAAATACCAGATTTTTATTTGGTACCGATGGCATCCGCGGGGTCGTCAACCAAGCCCCCATGACCGCCGAGACTGCTCTTTCTCTGGGCCGAGCTCTGACCTATTTGTTTCAGGCCGATCGCCAGCTCACCCGCCGGCCCAAGGTGGTTATAGGGCAGGACACCCGCCTTTCTGGCGACATGCTTTCGGTAGCGGTGGCCGCCGGGGTTATGAGTCAGGGTGGGGACGTATTTTTGGCCGATATTTTGCCAACCCCTGGTCTGGCTAATCTGACTGCCAGCACCAGGGCCGATGCCGGCTTGGTCATATCGGCCTCCCACAATCCTTTCCAGGACAATGGCCTTAAGATTTTTGACGGGCAGGGCTATAAGCTGCCAGATGCGACCGAGGCGAGGCTGGAAAGGCTGATGGTCGACAAGGCCCTTTTGGATCAGCAAAGGGCCAAAAGTGAGGCTGTCGGCCGGGCCTGCCGAATCCATGACGCCGTGGGCCGCTACGTGGTGGCCTTGAAGGCTACTTTTCCCAAGGCTTTGAATCTTGAGGGCATAACCATTGTTTTGGATTGTGCCAACGGAGCGGCCTACAAGTCCGCTCCAGCCGTTTTTGAGGAACTGGGGGCCCAGGTCCATCTTTTGGGGGTCAATCCCGACGGCTTTAATATCAACCGGGGTTTGGGGTCCCTGCACCCTGAGGTCTGTGCCGAAAAGGTCCTGGAGGTCCACGCCGATTTGGGAGTTACTCTGGACGGGGATGCGGATAGGGCCATTTTTATCGATCACCGGGGTGAAGTGGTTGATGGCGACCAGATCATGTATCTGTGTGCGGTCCACCTGAAAAACCAGGGCGAACTAAATTGCAGCACCATTGCCACTACCGTCATGAGCAACATGGGCCTGGAGTTGGCCCTGGAGAAAGAGTCTATCAAGATGCTGCGCACCGCTGTCGGCGACCGTTACGTGGCTGAGTGTCTCCGGCGGGAGCAGCTTAATTTCGGGGGCGAAAAGAGCGGGCACCTGATCTTTTTGGATCACGCCACCACCGGAGATGGGACCCTGGCGGCTCTCCAGACCCTGGCGATCATGAAAATCACCGGCCGCTCGCTGAGGGATTTGGCTTCCTTGATTACCCTCATGCCCCAAGTCCTTTTAAATGTTCCGGTCGCCAGACCAACTGAGGCGGCGGTCCATCCCCAAGTTGCCGCTTTGGTCCAAAATGTGGCCGACCGGCTGGGCCGGCGAGGGCGGGTACTATTGAGACCTTCGGGGACCGAGCCGGTGGTCAGGGTTATGGTTGAAGGCGAAGATGAGGCTCAGATCAACGAGTTGGCCAGAGAATGCGCTTTGGGGGTCGCCTCAGTGACCAGCCTTCAAGCGGCCGGCTGAGCCTGTTTGACAGAGCCCAATGGCGCTGGCCTCAAATGGAGGCAGTTTTCAAAAATGGTTTGGATAAGCCTGTCCCCCGGTTGGCCAAGCTGTTTTAATTGTGGGATGAGACTAAAAAAAGCGGCCTTGGTCCATTGGTCAATTGGTCCAAAAGGCCCGCCAAAAAAGCGATCTATTCTCCAGCCCCGCCCAAGTTTTCTGCCCCAGTTTAGAGCTTCCCCGGCCCCAGAGCTTCTCAAAGTCTGCCCCCTTGCTTAAGGAGGCGGCCAAATAAATTTATATTTAAAATTTTGACCTCTGCTTACTCAAGAAGTAACTTAAAAAATTGCTTAAGAAGTTGCTTGAAAAGTTACTCTAAAAGTTCTGGGGCCGCCCAATGGCCAAAGATCAGGCTAACTGCGCCTTTTGGGGCCTGAGGCGTTCTAACTGGCTGGCCCGGCCGAAATAAGACACTCCGAAAATGCATTGGGTCCCAGCTTAAGGCCGCTGCTTTGGTTGCATTCATGATCAACCGGTAAAAACCCTCAAAAACCTGAATTCTTAAATTTTTTGTCAGTAATATCAAGAAGTTAAAAATGACAAAAACGAAAAAATAGACTTTTTACTGGTCGATCATTCATGGATTCAGCTCAAAGAGCTGAAAAGGCTGGCTCACTTAACCACCGCTCAAAAGCCAAGGTTAAGGACTTAAGGCCAAGTATCTCTCCAGAGCCTGGGGCGGGACGAAAAAAAACGACGGGTTGAGGCCTTGGCCACAACCCGTCGGGTAATCAAAAGCTTAAAATATAGTCCGGTCAAGCCCAAGGCCGGCCCGGGCCGTTATTTAATCAAAGTCCGGTCAACTTTTTGAAAGCCGCAACAACATCGGCTTTGCGAGCTTCGATCACTGCCAGATCCTCATCGGAGATTGTCATCGCTGGGTTGGCGCTAAGAGCAGTCTTGAGAGTGGCGGTGTCCATGTTTTGAGAAAAGTAGGTCGCAACCACGACGATTTTATTGTAGGCAACTGAAGCCTTAGTTGGGTCAGCCTGGGTGGACAAGAGTTGAGCTTGGCCGTTGGCATCGGTTTCACTTAGTTTAATGAAAAGATCAATGTCAGCGTCGGTCACGGGGGCATCAGGCAATTGAGGCACTTGAGCCATGGCCAAGGAAGAACAAAAAACGATGGCTGCAAATAAGGACAAAAGGCTGGAGACGATTTTGGTCATTTTAACCTCTTTAGCTCTAAAGAGAGCAGAAATTGCTTGTAATCATTGGTTAATGATTTAAAACAAGCTGAGAAAGAACAAGACTGTATTAATTGGGAAAACACCTAAATAAAAAAACAAAAGATAAAAAAATTATTTTGGTTGGCCAGCCAGCTTGGGCTAACAATTAACGCAGTTTACTGAGTAAAGCTCCTGGACAAACTAATCAAAAACTGTTTTAAACAGTTGGGCACTCAAGCTGTCAATGATAAAGTTGGCTTAAAAGTAAAAAGACTTGTTTTTAACACTATATTGACAAAGTAAATGGACAGACTAATTAAAACAAATAATAAGACGAGAAATCCGGTCCCTCTCAAAATCTGGAGGTATATTAAATCAGAACTCGGCTGACGTCAAGTGGAAAATATAATTGTTGGAGCGTTGATTGGGCTTAAAAAAATTGGCCTAAAATTAGGCCCATAATTTTTTTTCTGGGCCAAGCTCGTCAGTCTCCCTCTGAAGCCGGCGGCCACAAGGACGTCAGAAGGCCGAAAATTGTATATCCGCCGCCAGCCTTGGTTGGAACCCCAATAACCAGTCCTTTTTTGAAAATCCAGGTTTTGGCGAGGGCCTGGGTTTTAGGCCATTATTGGGCTTAAAAGAGGCCGGCGACTAGGGGTTTGACCAAGTAGCTAGTTGTGATTGGATGGTCTTGTCTGGGGCTGATAGGTCCTTGGCGGCGGAAATATTGGCAAGGGGAGTATTTTTATTTATTTAAGTACTTGATTAAGACATCAACGGCCGGAGGAGTCATGCTAATTGGAAAATATTACGACGGTTTGGAACTTTATAGAGTTGATAAACTGATTTACGGAAAACTATTGGTTCCGCACCTCGTTTTGACCACTTGCCGGGCTGGTGGTGGTCAAAGAACAGATTTGGAGTATTTGGGTAATCATCAGAGCTGTGAGCCGGCCGGACATTCCCATGGGTTGGTGGCGGCAGTGGCCCCGGAAGACTATCATCGGAGCATTTGCACTGATTTTGGCCTCCCGGCTGAGCGGTGCGCCCTTTTGGGCACCGCCGCCAACATGAGACTAGCCGCCTTCAGGGAGCTTTCATTCCGAGATTTAACGGTCGTAGCGGCGGTAACCGGCGGAGTGGAGGGAAACGCTGGCCGGGCTGGGGACCCAGCCTATGGTTGGGAAGGCCCCAACGGTTATGAAGCCCTGCCGAGAACCCAAGAGGGGGAGCAGTTGCCTGCGCCGGCCGATAATATTTCCGACCCAAGTCCCAATCCCAACGCCGGGACCATTAATATCCTTCTTTTTATGAACCGAGCCTTGACCCCAGGAGCCTTGGCCAGGTCCATTATAACGGCCACGGAAGCCAAAAGCGTCGCTCTCCAGGAGCTCAATGTCAACTCCCGTTATTCGTCTGGCCTGGCCACCGGGACGGGGACCGACCAGATCGGGGTAGCGGCCCGTCTGTCGGATTCCCTGCCGGCGTTAACCAGCTCCGGCAAACATTCCAAGCTCGGTGAGCTCATTGCCAGAAGCGTCATTGAAGCCTTAAAGGAGGTTCTAATCCGGCAAAATGGCATGACCGCTCACCGCCAGAGCTCGGTCAGAATTCATCTTGAGCGTTTTAACGAGCTGTCTCCAGGGCGGTTCGGGCTACCCAAGGAGATTCTTATTGACCGGGTAGCGGATAATCTGGATCCAGAGACGGCTGATCTTTTTCGCCACAATTATCGAGGCCTTTTTTATGATCCGATGAATGTTGCCCAGGTGGCGGCGATGGCGGCGGTCAGAGACAAATTCAAGTGGGGAATTCTGCCGTCGTCAGTTTACGCCGAGGTTATGGCCCGCCAAGGAGCTTTGCTGGCTGTAGAGGCGGGGGGCAGGCTGGACCTTTTTGAAAAGTATCACCTCCGTCTGGCTCAGGGGCCGTTGGAAAATTCCGACGACGGTTTTTTAGCTATGGCCGCTAAAGCTTTGGCCATGGGCTTTGCCGACAAGTGGCGGAAGCCGTAATTTTAGAAAGAATGATTGGGCCAGCAGGTAAGTATTGACTCAAAAAGTCCCGCCAAAAACAGCTTTTGGCGGGACTTTTTAATTTATTTTCCTTTGTTTAGCCAGGTCAGCCGAGGCTATTTGGTCTGTTCGGTGCGAACGGCCAGAACTGGGAACTGCCCCAGCCGGACCAAGCGGTCGGTGGTTGAGCCGACCATGAGATTTTCAATAAAGCCTCGGCCATGGACGCCCATGACTATCAGGTCAATGTGGTTGAGGATGGCAAACTTGTTGATTTCTTCGTGGGGATGGCCAGCCAAAACCACAGTGGAGGTGGTTGTCTTGAGTTCTTCGGGGAGTTTGTCCCGGAGTTTTCCGGCCAGCTCGTCAACCAGGCGATGGGCCACGGCCCGATCTTTTTGAGGGTCAACGGTCAGAATTTGATCAAGCTGGCCGTGTTCAATGACAGTGGCCAAAGTCAGTTTGGCTGAAAAAGCCTTGGCAAAAGCGAAACCCCATTGAATGGCGATATCGGAGTCATCGGAAAAATCACAGGCGATCATGAGCGATTCCACCTGGTGCAAGGCGGAGCGTTCAGCTGGAAGGGCGCCGGGGACGATTAAAAAGGGGACTGACAAGGAAAACATGAGCTTGCGGCTGACGGAACCTAACAGGAGCCTTTCAAAGCCGCTTCGGGAGTGGGTGGCCGCTACCAGAAGGCCGGCCGAGGATTCGGTAACTATTTGCTGGATTTCTTTGGCCGGGTAACCGATGGAAATATGGAGTTCCCAATCCACGTTGGCGGATGACAATATGTCGGACACCTGGGCCTTGGTCGACTGCTCGACCCGGGTTCTTAGTTCCTGGGGATCGACCATGGTTTCACCGTAAGGAGTTACGGCTGGCAGATCAATGATATGGGCAATGATCAGTTTAGCGCCAAAGCCTTTGGCGATGTAGGCGGCCAGAGGAATGGCTTTGTTGGAGCCCTCCGACAGGTCGGTGGCACAGACTACGGCTGAGATGGAAAACACGGTTTGCCTCTCTTATCCGGCCGCAACGCCCTGCTTGGATGTGGGTGTTGGCCCGTTGTTTATTGTAGGGGTTGAGAACAAATTAATGTTTAAAATTAAATGTTCATAAGTTCAATTTCACGATCCAATAGTTCTTCAGACAGATCCAGATAGAGCCCTCCCCGGATCAGGTTTTGCTCGTGCAGGGAGCGATAGGTCTCCCGGTCCCATTTAAAATAGGTTTCGGCCAGAGAGTCGGTTAGATATCGCCGGGCCAAGTTTAGAGCAAGTCCGCGGATTACTGTGGGGATGAGTTTAAGGTGCTCTGGGCCTAAATTTGGTCCGGTGGCCCGATAACCTTCGACCAAGGCCTTGGCCAGGCTGGCGTTAAAATGGGGTTTGGTCGGGGAGACGGCCCAGGAGCGGCACATCTCGCCCAAGTCCAAAAGGGGGTCGCCATACCCGACGGTGTCCCAGTCAATAATGGCCATTGAGCCGTCGCAATCCAAAAGAAAGTTGTCGCGTTTGCAGTCGCGGTGAACGACGAGGTCTCTGGCCAGAAAGATTCGCTGAAAGGACGGCCTGGCCGGCAGCCAGTCGGCGCATAGCATGCCTCGGGTAAGTTCCGGCATTACTTTGGGGAGATTGGGGTGATGGCGGTAGCGGGCGGCTATCAGTTCAAAGTCACTTCGGGTGGTAAGTTTTTGGTTGGTCATTTCGCCGTCATCCGGCAGAACCATGAGATTAATGGGAGTGGGCAGGTTTAAAGCAGTATGGCAGCGGCCTAAATGCTCGGCGGACAGGTGGGCTTCAGAAATGGATCGAGGTTCAGGGGCCCTTCCGGCCACAAAAGTCGAAAGGCGCCAAGCCTGACCGGTTTTCGGCTCCAGACATAGAGTCTGGCCGTCAAGAGTCTTGACCAGATCAGGGCACTTCAGGGAGGCTTTGGTCAGCGTCCGGCTGATTTCAGCCAGGTTCCAGCCCAGGGCCTCATGAGCGCCAAACATCGGGTTGAGGCGCTGGAGGATATAAGTGGGCCCTTGACCGTTAATGACTTTAAAGGTCTGGTTGACTCGGCCGGTTTCGACTCCGACGACACAAATCTCCTCCAGTCCGAAATAGCGCCTGGCAATGTCGGCGGCCTCGTCGGAGGTACGGTCAAGGTTGAGGAGGACTATCGGACTGGTCTTCGGTGCTGGCTGGCAATGGGCGATGGCACTAGGATATTTCATAGTCAAGTCCCGTACTATTTAGCTTTTAAGTTTTTTTCCTCCTTCCCGGGCCGTGGGAAGGGGCGGTAAGCAAAAGTTTTGGCCGTCAGCAGCTAAGCGGTGACCGGACTTGTAATTGTATCATTTTCCGGAATTTTTTTTAATTTTGATAAGTGTCAGCAGTCAGCTCTCAAGCCCAGCTCTCAAACCCCGTTCTCAAGTCCGCCTTTAAGCCCTGCCCCCAAGGCCTGACCAATGGCTGAAGTATTAGTCGCCGGCGGACTGGATTATCTAGCTGCAGTTTTACCTTGACCCAGACTCAACTGTAGATGAGACCGGCATAGCCGACCGAAAGATCTCCGGGTTGGATGTCGGAGCTGGCGTAGTGGTCGATGAGTTCGGCCGCCCCACCCAGGATGATGGCGGCTTCGGCTGCTGCCGCCGCCGCTCCGGCAGAGCAGGCCGCACGGTGGTTTTCTCCATAGTCCATCATGGCTCTGGGGTTGGGTTTGAGGGCCGCATTAATAAAAGCTTGATCGTTTTCTTGTCTGAACTGCTCCCCCGGCTGGCCGGGACCGGCCGGGGCAAAGCCGTAAGCCGGCCCGTAATGGGTCAAGTCAGTGGAGGCCACCACCAAAAGTTTAACGGTTTTGGCGATTTCGGCCAAAATCGCTCCTACCTTCAGGGCGTCAGAGCCGGAAGATAACCTTATGGGCCAAAGATTGGCCTGGGGGCACATAAATTTGATCAAAGGAAGCTGGACTTCAATGGTGTTGTCGTCGGTGGGACCATACCAGGGACGCGGGCTAAGTTTTTCGACTTTTTCATTAAGCTCAGTGGTAATTTTGAGGTGACCAAAGGGAGTGGCCCAGGCTTGGTCGTTAAAAATAACCGGTGGTAACCCGGGCCGGAGATGCCCGCCCAGGACCGCCACCAGCTCAGGACCTTGGGGACCAAAGTTGGAAGAAGCCCGGTATATGGTCTTAGCCGCCAAGCGTCCAGAATAATGCCACCCGGCGTGAGGGACTATAGCTGCGATGGCCTGGCGGTCACTTAAGGGAGGTCCAGAATGGATGTAGGAACTCCAACTGTCAACCATGGCTTCCAGAGCTTTGGGTTTGGCTGGATACCAAGTGCCGTCAAGTTGAGTGCGCCGGATTCTAGTCACTGGCATAAATTATCATTCCTCTCATTAGTAAACAATGTCTAATATTTGATTTTTGTTAAAAAATTGCGAAACATCGTATAGATTGGTGCTTAGCGTTAATATGCTAATTTCAGGAATGCATAGAATAAAAATCAAGCAAAATTAAATATTGTAATACATCATTTGATTTTAACATATAAAAGTTATTTGTATGTCTGAAAAAATAACTATGTTGATACAAGTTAAGTCAGTCAAATAAAAATATAACATACGTGATTTCAAAATTCAAGTACAAAAAACCAAGGCAGGTGCAGAGATCTTTCTTGGACGAGAAAAAAACTGACCATATATGTCAGCTAACCTAGGGGACCCTGTAATGCCGATGGACAGGCTCCACAACACCTTTTTGAGACCGGGCTCTGGACCATTGGGCCGGAAATAGGGAAATAGTTTTGTTATCATGTAAAAATTAGATAATATATCAACAACTTCAATAGAATTTAAAGTCCGGCTTGGCTGCTATAGCCGGACCAAGACAGGGACTGAGTTATTGCCGGTCAGGCAGCCGGGAATAGGCTAAACCCATCATAAAACCGACTGTCGTAGCTAAATTCAGGCTTCTGACACCAGGTTTTAAGGGGATGTTCAGAATATCATCAGCTAGGCTGAATACTTCTTGGGGCAGGCCACAGCTTTCGGGTCCAAATAGGAGACAATCAGTTTGCTCAGGGAGATAGGTGGAAAAATTACGGCCTTGCCTGGCCGAGGTCGCTATCAGCCGGCCCGGGAGCGGTCGTTGGAGGAAGGCGTCCCAGTTGGGCCAGACCTTAAGGTCAACAAAGGGCCAGTAGTCTAAACCGGCCCGTTTGAGATAGCGGTCGTCGAGGGAAAAACCCAGAGGCTTGATAAGATGCAGGGTCAGGCCAAAACCGGCGCAGAGCCGGGCGACATTACCGGTATTGGGCGGAATTTCCGGGGTATATAAAATAATTTCCATATTTTATAAATAACACCAATAATACGAAGATGGTAAATACTATGGTCGATTTAATCATTTACCCAGATGAGAGTGGCAACAAAGTCGTTGTTGGTCCAGTCCCTGCTGACCAGGGCTTCGGTTGCCCCCAGAAAGCCAGGGACCGAGATCAGTGGTCCCCGGGAGGTCATGATATGTTCTCCGAGACAGCTTTGGACTCCGTTTTTTGATTGGATATGCTCGTAAATTACCCGCCTGGGGCAACTTAAGCCTTCCGAGGGTGACTTTGGGGTGATTGGCACAAAGCAGGCTGCCATCTCCTCCAGGAGATTGATTCCGGTGGAGAAAAAAATGGCCGTCGGTGTTTGGCTTGGAAAACGGGCGTCGATTTCTAAGAGTTTAAACTCACCTTGGCAGTCAACAGCCTCCAAATCCATAAGACCGGTCAGCCCCAGCTCTTTGGCCAGCTGGCAGGCCATGTTGCCAAACTCGCGTTCCCGTTCGGGGCTCAGACCGCTCGGGGCGATGACCCGGCAGCAATCGGAAACGGCATCCATTTCCAAACGGGTCACTGGCCAGCTCCTGGCCTGACCTTGGCGGGCGGTGACTTCCACCGAGTACTGAGGACCATCTAGCCTTTGCTCAATGACCAAATTTTCCTGTGAGGCGGCGGAGGGGAATTGTTTTTCAACTGCTTCAGAATTGTCAAAATAAACAACCCCACGGCTGCCAGATGATCCCGATGGTTTGGCCACAAATGAGCCGGCTGAGTTTGGCCGCCAGGGAGCGGCCATGGGCAGCGACAGACGATGGAAAAGTTGTTTGGATTTAATTTTGGAGGCACTTAAAAAATATGGCTCTGGATCAATGATGACCGGAGGGATATGATTGTCAGCGGACAGGGCCGAGACCTCAGAGATAACCTCCCCGTCTTCCAGGGCGGCAATGATGAAATCAAATCCTGAGGATAGAGTCATCAGCTGCCGAGGTTCAAGGGTGAGTAAATCGGCCTCAATAACATAGTCGGCCAGGCCGGTAGCCGGAGCTTTGGGATTGCGGTCGACTACGGTCATGGTCCAGTCGGCCTTGTGGCCAAGAAAAACCGCTTCGACGCCCTGCAGACCTCCTCCAAGACAAAGAACATTCACTGTTTATTAGCTTTCATGATTGGCAGCCGATGAGTTGGCTAGCTGAGTAAAGATGTGGCCGGATGGGGCCTAAATTGTAAGGGGCCGTTAAACGGTTTGAGTTAAATTTAAAAGTAAAACGGCTAGTTTATGGCCGCAGCGTCTTTCGTCTCAGCCGCAGCTTTTGGCAGTTGGCCGATATTTTTGGTTGATCTGAGTTGGTCCAGGGCGCTCAGATATTGAGCCGGAGTTCCGGCCGAAAGATGGCCGGTGTCCAAAATTTGAGCCACTCTATCAGCGCCTCGGTTATTGTTGTCAATATCCAGCTCCGAGCAGGCCACGCCGGCCAGCCCCAAATCGGCCGGCACCAAGGAGGTGACGACGTTGGCTCCGGCCTTCAGCCTGGGAGCCAGTCCGATCAGTCCTTCGACGTCCAGAGAGGCTGGAATAAAGGCCTTGGGGTAGAAAAGCCGTAAGGTGGCAATGGTCAACAGTTCTTGGAGAACGGCTTGGACGCCTTGGTCAGGTAAAAGTCCTCCGGGGGAAGGGACGTAAGCCATGGCTCGGACCTGCGGGGCTCCCCAAGCCCCGCTCTGGGCCAGAGAATTGGCCAGATCTGTGGTCGAGGCCCCGGCCCCGACCAGGAGCCCGTCTTCGACCAAAAGTCCAAGGGCGGCGGCTGTATTTTTGCTTTCCATCCTCAGGTCAAAGTCCTGGTCTCGTCTCCAGGCTTTAAACAAGGTCCGGTTGTAAGTTTCCTGGTACAGGGCGTACCAAGTAACGCCGCTGTTTTTGATCTTCAATATTTGCTGGTTATCCAGAACGCCTGGTGAAAGCATAATCGGAAGGGAGGTTTGCTGGGCAATTTGGGCTGCTGTTTGGCATAAAAGATCAAATCCGTCGGGCGACAGAAAGGCCGGGTCCTCTCCCATGGTTAGATCAATTAGGCACACCCCAGTCCCAGCTAGATTATTGGCTGCTTCCAGCATCTGCTGGCTGGTTTTCCGGTATCGTTTGAGAGAAAAAAGTTCCCGCCGCCAGTGGCAAAAGGAGCAGTTGTTGCGGCAGTAGGTGGATAGATAGACAAACCCGTAAAGAAAGATCCGGGACCCAAAATGGATGGTTCTAAGGTGCTGGGCCGCCTCAAAGAGAGCATCGGCGGCTGGAGTTCCAACGGTAAGACTTAAAAGGGCTATGGCCTCATTTAAGGTTGGTCTGGAGCCCTCGACCGCTCGAGCGGCAATTTGTTCAACGTCTTTGGTATTTAAAGATTTCACAAAAAAACCTGAAAATTGGACAAAAAATCATAATCTTAAGGGCCAGCCCAAAAGGCGTCCAAGGCCCCGGCCCACTGGGCTCATCCGTTCCAAACCTGAAGCTGCCATCACCAGCCGCTCAATTCCGATGCCCAGGCCCACCCAGGTGCCGTCAAAACCCCAGGCGGAATCCAGCGGGTGGGGGCCAATGGAACACGAGGCCAGTTCAAGCCCCTTGGAATCCACTACGTCGATGGTCGAGCCGTAGACGGTTGATTGAGTTTGTTCCAGCCGCCAGTCTTTGATGCCGGCGTTGTCCAAGACCACCCCGGCCAGCTGCGAGAGTCTTTCCCTGCGTTTTTCAACCGGCAGGCCAACTTCGACCAAATTTAACATGGTAAACTCGTTGGCGTGGCGGGCTCCCCTGGATTCTTTGCGGAAGCAGGGGCCGATTTCGAAGATTCCATAAGGATCGGTAGCCAAGCGGGACAGGTCCAGCATGTATTCGTAAAGATGCGGGGCCAGCATGGGGCGCAGGCACCGCTTGGGATCGAGCCAAAAGACCTGAGCAGCCAGCAGGGGATCGTTTTCCAGTCCCATCCGGACCAGCCGGGCCCGGCTCATTATTATGGGAGTGGACACTTGGACCAATCCCATGGACGACAAAACCTCAGCGACAGACTCAATTAAGAGTTCAGTAGCTGGACGCCCGCCTTTGGCCAAGCTTTGCCGGACCTGGTCACGGACCCAAGAGGAAAGTTTGGCTTCGGCTTGAAGAAAGACCGCATCTCGGTCTTGGGTCCGCTCAAAGCACTGGCCAATGATATCCTCCTCCGCCCCCAAATCTCTTAAGCGGGCGCTTTGTTCGGAAGTAAAGCCAAGACGGTCAGGGGCGGCCGGGGTCATTTCTGGCGTCTTCCTCCATCGACGGGCAAAGCGGGGTCAGCTGCGCCGGGCAGTACCGCCCCCCGCCGTTTGGAAAAAACAGTTGAACCATATTTTTTCAACTTCCATGGCGGCACTTGGCAGCCTGGGCAAGGCGCAGTGTATTGTTTGGCTCGGAGCCAGCGGGCAGCTCTGGAGCTGCCCGAATCTCGGGCTGAAAATACCAACCCGCAGTGGGTGGTCACCCTGAAACCAGCTGGGGTTTTTTCCAGACTCTTGACTCCGTGGAGGAGTCCGGTTCGCGAAGGCCAAAGTTTCATTTTGAAGACCATGGCCAACAGGTGCTGGCGTTTGCGGTAATATCGTTTGGCCTCAGCCATAAAAAAACCAGAGGTTTGAATTTGGCGGGGAGTCCGGGAGTCCCACCCGGCTGTACGGGTTTAGAGCCCGTATGATCAGTTGCGATCCACCCCCCAAGTCTAAAAAATTATACCCCAATTTCACCAAAAACGCACCTCAGTCCCTAACGGCTCAATGGCGTTACCAGATGCTGCGAAAATAGTTCCAAAGTTGCTGTCTGGCCAGCAGAACCTTCCAAACCAAAGCCTTTTATTTCAAGCAGTATCATGGCCTTCCCCAGATCACGGTTTCCCGCCGGACTGGGAAAATCAATTACTTTGAGTTTTGTTAATGAAAAAAGTCGTCAACTGCGGTCGGCGTCCTTGTCGTTAGAAGGATTTAAGGGTTTTAACAAGGCATCAGGGTTTGATAAATTTTAAGGTTTAGTTTTCACCGTCATAGCCGGGCTCAGGACTGGAAGAGTTTTTCTCAGAGGCTTGGTCAGACGCTTCCTCTGATTTCTGGCTGGCTTCAATTGAGTCGTCAGCAGATGATGGGGTTTTCTCATTTGAGTCGGTTTCGGAATCGTCATCCTCAATTTTGTAATCAAGCCCTTCCACCCATTCAGAGCGCACCGAAGCCGACGGCAGGGTCGTGACCACCGAGTCGGCGTTACTCCAGGCCACTTCGGCCAGCTCGGTCAGATAATTTGTGACCACAACAGGTTCGACTAAGTCCGGTTCGGCAGTTGTTGAGGTTTGGCCAAGGCCGCTGGAGTCGTTAGAAACGGCCAAGGCGCCGGACTCTGGCTGGTCCTGGCCTTCGGGGTCATTATTGTCACCAGCAGTGACGTAGCTTCCACCGAAGGAGGGCTGGTAATCGTAACCCGCTTGGTCGCGGCCATGGAAAACACTTTGACCAGCGTCAGAAGCGTTGGTAGAAGGGCTGTTTAAGCCATAAAAATCATCATCAGAATTGGTTCTAAATTCGGTTGGGCCAGGGAACTGCTCGGCTTCGGACGGTGGGGAGTTATTATTTAAAACTTCCTCTTGGTCAGGAGCTTCCGAAGGCGGTGGGTATAATAATCCTGACCAGGAAGGCGCCTTAGCCGCCGTAGTTAAGGCCTCAACGATAATTTCGACCGGACTTGGCCCCGGGGGTAGTTCCAGAACTGGCAGTGCTTTTTTGGGCTTGGAAGGCTGGGTTACTTCATCGGCCGCAACTGATCTTGGCGGCTCAGTGATTTCAGGGGGATTTATTGGCTCTTGGTCAAGACTGGAAATGACCGCCGCCGGTTGGGAAGGTCCTTCGGGGCCAGATTTTGTAGGCGTTTGGTCAGGACTGGAAATAACCGCCGCCGGTTGGGAAGGTCCTTCGGGGCCAGATTTTGAAGGCCTTTGGTCAGGACTGGAAATGACCACTGCCGGTTGGCTATCTTCTTTGGCCTCAGGATGGCTTATCAATTGCGGTGGTTCGCAAGACGGCGGTGTTGAAGAAATATCCGCTGCGTTGCGGCTTTGTTTAGGTGTGGACAACCGATTGCCGGGCACACTGGGCTGACTGGAGGAGTCGTGGGGGGCAGCGTTTTCTTTGCCGGGGGAGGAGAATCGACCGCGCCAGTTTTTTGGTACCGGCTTAGCTGTCCGGCCGGGTTGGGAATCGTGTTTTTCGGCCGAAGAGCTTTCCGACGCCCTAGCACCCTGTCCCCTGAAAGCTGCCTGTTCTTCGGGTTCAGTGGCTGAATCGGCATCGTCGTAAGTCCTAGTAACGGGGTCTTCGTAGTTTTCAAAAGCCAAACAGCACATTAGCCGTCCGCAAACGCCGCTTAGCTTGGTAGTGTTCAAGGAAACGTTTTGATCTTTGGCCATTTTAACTGAGACCGGGCTGAAGAAGTTTAAAAAGCCGGCGCAGCAAAAAGGCCTTCCGCAGATGCCCATCCCCCCTACCAGCATAGCTTCATTGCGGACTCCGATCTGGCGCATCTCTATGCGGGTCCTCAGGCGGCTGACCAGTTCCCGAACCAGCTGTCTGAAGTCGACTCGTTCATCGGAAGTGTAGTAGAAAATGGTTTTAAAATTATCAAAAGTAACTTCAGTAGCTACCAAATTCATCGGTAAATTTTGGTTGGTTATGCAACTTTGGCAGTAGTCAAAAGCATCCCGCTCTTTAAGTTGGTTTTCAGCCTGTCTGGCCAGATCCGAGTTGGTGGCCGCTCGGAGGAGCCGGCGGTTAGATGGAAGGCAGATCTGCCGTTTTTCCTGGTCGGCTGGCCAGATAATGGGTTTTGAGCAGACCAGACCCATCCGAAGAATCTCTGCATCCTTAATAACCACCCAGTCGCCGATGTCCAAAACCAGATTATCGCAGTCGTAGGCCATAATGCGCCCGCCGAACTTTAAACGGACGTTGACAGTCCGTTGGCAAGGCAGATTGACGACCGGAGGGAGTTCCTCGCGCTTGATCTTAAGACCGCGCCGAGTAAAATCAGGGTTTTTGGATTTACCTGGTTTTTCCGGGAATTTATCTGTATCCGAGTCCATTGACTCTCCAGAACCTGTTCACAAAGTGGCCGGGGCTGCGTCAGCCCGTTGCCAGTTGCATAAAAAATAACTAAAGCCGGCCAAGGCTTACATCAAAACAGAAATTTATAAATTTTAGCTATAATATATAAATATTAACTATCAAATCGTATTAAATTGTAAAAGAAAAATAGGACGAGATATAGCTAATTTACAGAAAAGCGGAGTTTGGCTGCGTAAAAATTAAATTAAGACTATAGTTTAAGCAGGAAAGAACTTTGGTTAACGCTTATCTGAAAAACTGAAAAACTTGGTCACTGCACCATCATTTTGGTGCTTGGTCCATCAACCGGCTCGGAAGTTAAAATTCAACCGATGGGCGACGGAAAAAAGACGCCCTCCGGCTTGAGCCCAAGAAAAACCTATTAAGCTCAGCCGCCATAGGGCTCAAACACCTGCAATCGTCAAGGGCCAATAAAAACACACTGCAAAAATCCCGTCAAAAAAGAAAGCCCCCAAAAGCGGCTTAAAGAAAACCCTTGGTTTTAATGGTCTTGGGTCCCCCCCAGCCAGTACGGCCATAGTTAACAGGTCAGCTTGGAGCAGACATCAAAGTCGGGAGGACCCCTTGGGAAATTATTTTATTCTAGCACGTCAAGCCAGTAGTTTTCAAAGATAATCTCCAGTCTCATGGCCCGTCCGAGACCGTCGGCCAGTCGTTCAATGTATCTTTCGGCTTGGGTGAACTTGGCGGCGGTCAATGTTTTGGCCACGGCCGTTTGGGCAGGGGAGGGGGAAGGCCCCAAAAGCCGCCAGTTTTCTCCGGTTGCAGCCAAGATGGTCGTGTCACGCCACCATAATCGAATTGTTTTTAAGATTAGCTCAAGTAGACTTTGGCTTTGGACAAAGGTTTCCTCTTTTTTCTTTAACTTGGCTATTTCTGAGGCCAGCTTGGAAGTCCAATCAAATGCGGCGTCCAGCCCTTCCTGTGAGCCGTACAGACCAAAAAGAGCATCCAGTTCATCCCAAACAGTTAAGGCTTTTTGGGCATCTAAGTTCAAGGCTTCGCCCATGGTGCCGCCGGAAAGTCCGGCCATCAGTGCCCCATGCCTGGATTCCAGCCCGCGCTCGGTTAGGGCCTTAACGATGGAGGTCCTGGGCAGCGGCGGAACTTTGATGCGGACACACCGGGAAACCAGGGTCGCCATGACTGCGGCCTCGCTGATGGCGTTGAGGATTAAGATCGTGTTGGGGGTTGGTTCTTCAAGGGTCTTTAAGAGCGCCCCGCCGCTTTCTTCTCTGAAGTTGTCGGCCCCCCTGATAATGGCGACCTTATAACGGCCTTCAAAGGGTTTGAATTTGAGAGATGATCTTAAATCGCGGACGTCGTCAATGGGGATCAGACTGAGGCGGCCCTTGGGTTCCAGTACGGTGACGTCCGGGTGATTGAGACTCTGGGTCTTCCGGCAGGATTCGCATTTGAGGCATGGGGAGAAATCGTGGTCAGGGGCATAGCAATTAAGGGCCTGAGCTAAGGCAATCGACAGGCTGTATTTACCGCAGCCGGTCAGACCGGTTAAAAGGATGGCGTGAGGGAGTTTGGAAGCCTCCAGCATGTCGGAAAAAACTTTTTTGACATGGTCAAGGCCGATTAGAGGCCAAGGCATCAGAATAACCTTTGCTTGATTGGTTTGGCTGGTTTGGCCAGCGTATCCTCTTTGGATTTGGCTTTTTCACTCGTTTTGGTCTCGTCGTCTTCCTTAATTCCTTCAGTTTCTTTAACTTCCGGGGCTGTGTCGATGTTTTGAGGGTGAGAGTTTCCGGCAATCGGGGGAGTCATTTCCCGGCGGGCGCGTTCGAGAACCGGTTCCGGGCCGGTGATTTTCAGATCAGCATTAGACGATTTTGAGACCTCGTCTTTCTTCGGAGGGCTAGGTTTGGGAGGTTGCGGTTTTTTGGGGGTAATAGGGGGATCGGGTGAGAAAAACCAATTTTCATCGTAGGTACTGGCGTCCTGGGGCTGAGGTTCTGAGGGAATAATTTCCGGTGAATCGTAAGGCGGCGGAAAGCCGCCGAGCTGGCCGAATTCTTTGGAAGCGTCCTGAGGCTGATTGCCGGGCTCAGCCGGCCAGCCGGTCCCAGGGTTGTTGGCAGCAGAAGCGTAACTGCCGGCGCCGGTCAACTGGGTCAGATCATCAGACTGGTTTAAGGTGGTCCAGCGGGGGGCGCAGGTGAGCTTGGTGTCGTTTTGCCAGTTAAATCCGGTCCAAATCAGCGGGGTGCTGCCGGTTTCTTCTTCGACGAAGCTGCTGACGCCGTTGACCTTGGCGTCCATGTAATCAATATGGTGGAGAATCATAGCTTCAATAAATTTTGGTGGGACCGGAGAACCTTTATCAAGGGAGCCGTGATGGGACAAGATCATATGTTGGACCACCATCAGTTTATCGGCGGGGAAATCGGGCAGAGCAGATGCGATTTTGGCAATAAAGACAGCTCCCATGGGGATATGGCCCAACAATTGGCCTTGGTTGGTATGTTCAAATCCACCTTTGAGTGAATATTCCCAGCATTTGCCTACGTCGTGGACAATGGCTCCGCAAAGAAGTAAATCCCGGTTGATGAGCGGACCATAGTTGGCGGCAATCAGCCAGGCGAGCTTGGCCACCGACAGGGTGTGCTCCAAAAGCCCCCCTGGATAGGCATGGTGCAGTTTGACAGCGGCGGAAGCCTCCCAAAAACCGGAAGTATCCGGGTGGTTTAGAGCGGCGTGAGTCAAAGTCTTTAAATCGTTGTCGCCGATGGATTGGATTAGAGCGGTCAGTGACTCACGCATGGAGTCGATGGACTGGGCCGGAGCCTTTAAAAAGTCGGACTGTTTATAGCTTCCCGGGGCGGCACTTTCAGCGGCGGTAACGTTGAGCTGGATTTGGTCTTTGTAGGTATCAACCTTGGCTGAAATCAGGCAGATCTGACCGGGTTTGAGTATTTTCGATACACCCGGAGGCAGATCCCAAAATTTGCCGGCCAGTTTTCCAGTTATATCGCCCAGAGACAGCGACAAATAAGGCGAGCCTTTACTGGTCTCGGCTTTGGTTTGGGACAGCACTAAAAGTGGTGTAGTCAGGCGCGAGCCCGGCTCAAGTCTTTTGATATCTTTTACATAAAGACGTTTTTCCATGAAAGAAGGTCCCTTTTAAAAGGCCGCAGCTTGGAACTAAAGTAAAACAGGTCAAAAAATAGCGAAAAAAATTCGAAACGGCTCCCAACAGCGTCGGTGGTGTTTTAACTAACATACCGACACTTTGGCCAAAGGCAATAAATATTTTACCATAGCTTTGAAGGTTCGGACAGTTATAAAGCTATATAATAATGGTAAATTTCAGGTATTTTATTTTATCCGGCGGAGAAAAGGCCGGCCAGAGCCGGAATCAGAGCTGGAATCGGAGCCGGAATCGGGGACTGCGGCCGATGAGCCGGTCATTTTTGCCAAGGGTCGGGGTTTATGATATATATGTTGCGGGCCAGAATCCATCGACCCCAATATGAGCCAGTTGATCTTTTTGTGACTTAAATCTTCAGCTCAATGCCCTGGCCGGTTTTT
Source organism: Deltaproteobacteria bacterium (assembly GCA_031271165.1). Classification (GTDB taxonomy): domain Bacteria; phylum Desulfobacterota; class Desulfarculia; order Adiutricales; family Adiutricaceae; genus JAISWF01. Next base: position 12,700 of record JAISWF010000158.1, on the reverse strand, counting down.
GGCCGGCTACCTTAAGCCTCTGGGAATCGTAGCTGCCGCAGGAGTCAGCTTAATTTGTTTGACGACTACCTTCAGCCAGAGCGGGGTTATCGTTTTAGTCAGGACAGCATCCTTTTGGCTCGCTGGTGTCCCGTCCGGCAGACCGGTCGGGCGGCCGATTTGGGGGCTGGCTGCGGAGTGGTAAGTCTGGAAGCTTTGGCCTTCGGCCGCCTGGAGGGGCTTGAAGAACTATGGCTGGTGGAAGCCGACCAGCAATTCAAAAAAACTCTGGTGGCTAACGTCGAGCGTCATATCGCCGGCGTCTGCGGTTTGGAGGCGCCGGTCCTGAAGGCCAGAGGTATTCATAGCAGTGGACTTAAGGGCGGCGGCAGTTGCCAAGAGCATTCAGACAGTAAGTTTGATGGCCTCAACCCTTTGGAGTCAGCCAGCTCTTTAAGATTGGATGGAGGTTTAATTTCAGCTGATTGTTTAATGCCGGACGACTCTATGGCCGGCTCTGGGCCGGGTCAGGCCTTCTTAGACTCTCAGGCTGCTTCATCGTTACTGCCGAGCCGGCCTTCAGCCCAGAAGCCGCCCTTGGGCCGCCGCCAGCCTAAGTTCAGGATTTTGTGGGCCGACTGGCGTAACCTGTCGCCGGAAAATTTTGGCGGCTGGCTGGATTTGATTGTCTCCAACCCTCCGTATTTTCCACCTGGGGCCAGCGGCCTAAGTAAGCCCGGCCGCGAAAGCTCTCGCCACTGGGTGCGAGGCGGGCTCAATGAATTTTTGGCCGCCTCAGCCGCTCTTTTGCGGCCCGGGGGGAGGCTTTTGATGTCCTGGCCTCGGGACCGCCTCAGGGAGCTGGTCCTGGCTTTGGTCTCGGGCCCTTTGGTGTTTGGCCGGATTAATGTCCCGTCTCAGACCCGGGCCCGGCCGACCCTGGTGGAGCTTGTTCGGAGTTGTTTTAAAATAATTTAAAATTTGGTATCTGATTATAAGAACTTGTTTATAGGTAAGATAATTTAAATATTATGCAATAGATATCATCGAATTAGTTATCGTTTTATTAATTAGCCAACAAGGACAGGATTTGCTGAGCCCTTGACCGGAGCCGGCTGTTTTCTGGTCTAAAGAAAGGGAAGAAATGTTTGGAATAAGTCCCGAGACCATCAGGAAAGTGGCCATTTTAACCCCGCTGCTACTATTGGCCTTGACGGCTCATGAGTTTGCCCATGGTTGGGTGGCTTGGAAAAAAGGCGATTGGACCGCCAAAAATAAGGGTCGGCTGTCTTTTAATCCTCTGGTCCACATCGACCCCATCGGGGCCTTGGTGATGTTGGTGACCGGTTTCATCGGCTGGGCCAAACCGGTGCCCGTTGAGCCGAGAAATTTTCGGGACCCGGCCCGGGACATGGTCTCCGTCGCCCTGGCTGGTCCGGCTGCTAATTTACTGCTGGCGATTGGGTTTGGGTTAATTTTTAAAGTTATTACTTTGGCTGCCTTCTACAGACATTTCGCTGATTTGATAAGTTTAGACAATTTAACATTGGCCATTAATGTTTCTTTTACGGCCATCCTTTTAAACCTGGGTTTGGCTTTTTTCAATCTCCTGCCGGTGCCCCCGCTGGACGGCTTCAGGGTTGCAGCTTATTTTATGTCCCCTCAGGTGGTTAGGACAATTTACCGCTATCAGATTTTGATTTTTATTTTGTTGCTTGTGGCCATCAGAATGGGTCTGTTTGACCGAGTCTATGCTTTTCTTACCCATGCCGTTATATCTATTGTGTGAATGGGCCGGGGTAAATTGCGATGAGCGAGGATCTTAATCTCAATTTAGACATCTATCAGGGCCCGCTGGCTCTATTGCTGCATTTGATCAAGAAAAATGAGGTCAGTGTCCATGATATTCCGGTATCCCTAATCACCGCCCAGTACCTGCGGTACATTGAGCTGATGGAGGATTTGGACCTTGATGCGGCCGGTGATTTTTTAATCATGGCCGCCACCCTCACCCAAATCAAATCCAAGATGCTATTGCCCAGAGAGGAGGACTCGGAGGGCAATATTGCCACCGATCCCAGGCTGGAGATCGTCAAACCCCTTTTAGAATACTCCGCCTATCAGGCGGCGTCGGAAGCCTTGTCGGAAAGGCCATTACTGGAGCGCGACGTTTTTGTTCGGGGTCTTCCGGCGGCTGTTGTGCTACCGGAATCAGCCGACTCCAAGGCGGGGCCGCCGGAAATTTCGGCTACCCTCTTTGACTTGTTAAATGCCTGGCGGGACATCGCCGGCCGAAAAGTATTTGAGGAAACCACCCTGAGTTTTACCATGGAAACCAAGACAATATCTGAAAAAATCGAAGAGATCCGGGGGGTACTTTTGGAATTAAAATCTGCTCATTTCCGGGACTTGGCCCTGAGGTCCAAAAATACTTTGGAGCTGGCTCTCAGTTTTCTGGCTGTTCTCGAACTGGCCCGGACCGGTTTTTTGCGTTTGTATCAGGATATTGATGCTGACCGCTCCGGTCCCGGTCTTTTTTTGGCCGATCCTCGGGCCGCAGTTGCCGAGATTGAGGTCTTGGACTACCGCTGAAGCGGAGGCTGGCTGAACGAAACTTTTTAAGGTGCAACGATTGGAAAACGGTTTATCTCTTAAAACTGTCGTCGAAGGTCTGCTCTTTGTCGCCGATGAGCCGATGAGCCCCGAACAGCTGGCCGCAGCTTTTCCAGAGCCAGTATCGGAGAGCGATCTGAAGATGGTTTTGACCAAGCTCGTCGAGGAGTACTCCGGCCCGGAGCGGGGGTTTGCTTTGGCCGTCATTGCCGGGGGCTACCAGTTCCGGACCAAGCCGGAACTGGGCAGTTATGCGCTCAGGCTCAGAAAAAAAGCCCCAGCCAAACTGTCCAAGGCCGCTATGGAGACTTTGGCCGTCATCGCTTACCGCCAGCCGATCATAAGGGCTGAAGTTGAGAAAATCCGTGGGGTTGACGCCGGAGGGGTTATTAGAGCGCTGCTGGAAAAGGATCTGATCAGGATTAGCGGCCGGCGGGATTCTTTACCCGGAAAACCCATTTTATACTCCACCTCGGCCAGGTTTCTGGAGACATTCGGGTTAGCCGACATCAAAAGTCTGCCGACCATCGCTGAAATTGACAAACTCTATCCGCCGGAACAGCCGGCACCAAGGCTTTTCTGAGTCCAGGTCTTGGGGGGGGAGTTTGTAAGTTTTTAAGATTTTGAGGCAGGTTATACTTCTTTGACCAAGGCGATTTCCTGGCAGTCTGGATAATGGACGCAGTTAAAACAAACCGCCCAGATCTTTTGCGGGAGGCTGTCAAGACTGACAATGTGGTAACCGAGCTTGAGGAAAAAATCCGGAACGTAGGTGAGGACAAACATTTTTTTAATCTTGACCGACTCGGCCTCTTTTTCGATGGCTTCCGTCAGCATCCGTCCCAACCCCCGGCCCCTGAATTCATCGGCCACCGCCAGAGAGCGAACTTCAGCCAGGCCCTCCCAGGCCACCTGAAGGGCACCCACCCCAGCCAGACGGCCCGGAAAATCCGAATCTTCGGCCACGTGGAGAGTTTGAAGCATTTCATAGAGGTTGACGTAGCTTCTGGGGAGAAGCAAACCCTGAGAAGAAAGATGTTTTAAAAGGCCATATATGTTTGGTACGTCGTTCACGTTGGCTTTGCGGACCAGCTGGGTCATGAGAAAGTTGCCTCGAAAAAAAGTGGGCGCCCGGTTGATGGACCCGGGCCAGAGCAAAAGAGATTCTTGGGGCCCTAGGCAGCTAGGGTCAGCGAGATCAAACCCACCAATGGTCGATGGGTGGTTGTTTAAGGCGTCCGCCCAGTGGGGCTGACCGGTTTAGGGCTGGGGCGGCCAAATGGTGGACTTAGGCCGCAACTGAAGAGTCGGCCGGCCAGGGGTTTTTGGTAAATTTGTCAATAAATTTACTATGTTAGTTAAGAGTTTAAAATTGGTGATTTTTATAGGCTTCATCGCCAATGCTATTTCTGAAAACGAAGATACCAAAGTCACCAGCAAAAATCAACTTGATCTAAACAGCTAAAGGTTGGTTTTTAAATTTCCGACCAAAAAATAACATAGACAGAAAATTTTATACGTTGAAAGATAATAAATATAAAATAAATAATTAATGCAATAGTAGTATTTATATTATATAAGCTGCCTTTAATGCTTAAATTTGACCAACAAAAAAACCCGGACCAGGTCCATGACCTTGGGAGCGGGTTGTATTTGGGGAGCTTTTTTTATGGCCGAATTCGATTCTAATCCGGCTGACGGAGAAGAAAATATAGTTGTCGAACTTAATGAAGTGTTTCTCAAGCGCGGTCAGCTGACCCTGTTGTCGGGCCTTAACTGGACTATCAGGTCAGGTCAGAATTGGGCCCTTTTGGGGCCCAACGGGGCAGGGAAAACCTTATTGCTCAGACTGATAACCGGCTACATCTGGCCAACCGACGGCTGGATCTCAGTTTTGGGGCACCGGCTTGGGAAAGTAGACCTCCGGCGCCTCCGCAGCCGAATTGGCTGGGTCTCCCAGGCTTTAGCCGATTTGACGCCCGCTCACACCACGGTGATGGAGGTCATTTTGTCAGGCCCTCCGGCCTCACTGGGCCTCTATATTGAGCCTGAACCTCAAATGTACCATAGAGCCCAAATCCTGGCCGCCGATTTTGGCCTGTCGGATATAGCCGACAGGCCCTTCGGGCACCTGTCCTCCGGAGAGAGACAGAGAGCCCTTTTGGCCAGGGCTGCACTGGCAGAGCCTTCGCTTTTAATTTTGGATGAGCCGATGAGTAACCTTGACTTGGGTGGCCGAGAGCTTTTTCTGAACCTAGTCAACAAATTGGCGGCCGGCCCCAAGGCTCCGACGATAATCCTGACCACCCATAACATTACCGAGATCGGCCAGTTTATAACTGATTCCATCATCATCAAAAAAGGGCGGGCGGTGACGGCCGGACGGCTTGAGCAGGTCCTGACCGCTGAAAATTTATCGGCCGCTTTTGAGCTGCCGCTTAAGGTCGACCGAACCGCGCAGGGTCGTTATGTGGCCTGGCTGGAATAAGTAAGATCGCCCGGACTTTTTTAAGCCGAGATGATGAAACCTTCGGCGTCAAATTCGAACTTGGGCTTAAGGACGCTGCGATCCTGGTCTTGCTTGTTGAGGCCACTCATCTCCTCAGGGGTGAGGCAAAAATCAAAAATGGCAGCATTTTCCCTGACCCGGCCTGGGTCTGCTGATTTTGGGATTAGGGCCACTCCGTTTTGGAAGTGCCACCTAAGAACCACTTGGGCAACGGTTCGCTCATGACGGCGGGCGAGTTTTTGGAGAAACTGGTTTTTCTTGATTTTACCCCTGGCCAAGGGGCAATAGGCCGTAACCACGATCCCGTTCTCTTGGCAGTAATTAACTAAAGTCGGTCGAGCCAGGTAGGGGTGTAGTTCGATCTGGTTGACCATGGGTTTAAATGAACACGAGCCCAGGAGCCATTTAAGCTGGTTTTGGTCGAAGTTACAGACTCCGATGGCTCCGACTCGGCCGTCACCGTAGAGCCTTTCCAGCGCCTCCCAGGCCTCCAGGGTCCGACCGGCGACCGGCCAATGGAGCAGACAAAGATCAAGGCGCTCCAGACCCAGGCGTTCCAAACTGGCCTCATAGGCCTTGGGGGTAAGTTCGCGTCCCTGCTCTGTGTTCCAGATTTTGGAGACCACAAAGAGCGATTCGCGTGCCAAGCCCGAGGCGGCCAGGACTTTTCCCAGGTCCCGTTCGTTTTCGTAAGCGGCGGCGGTGTCAAAGTGCCGGTATCCGGCTTCCAGAGCTGCTTGGGCGGCGATCTCCAGAGTCGATGCTTGAAGCGTCCAGGTACCAAACCCCAAGCGGGGCATTGTCAAACCGTTGTGAAGGCGGATGCGGCTTTCGATGTCGGACAATGGAGCACCTCTAATCGGGCCGGAATTAGCCCGTTGGTTGTTGACTTCTTTTAGGAGCCGTTTAAGATTATAGCACGGTCAAGCGTTAGGAGACAGGCCCTAGAAAATATAGACCCGCCGCCGCCTCGCCGGCTGAGGCGGCGGGAAAATAGCAGCTTATAACCGGACCAAGGGCCGCCGACGGGTTTTTAGGTTTTCGCCCTGGGATATTGTTTGGTCGCCGGACTATCTATGGTCATTGTCATCACTCTTCCAGCCGCCCTCTTAAATGAAAGGCCAAGGGTTTACGAGCAGCGCCAGTTGGCCTATAATTGAATATGAGCCAAGTATTCAAGGTGAGGGATAAGAATATATGTTGCAAGTTTTTGTACTGCTTTGTTTTAAATTGATATAGATTTTCGCAGCAACAAGATCGGAAGTCCGGTCAAATCGTGCCTGTTCGTAAAATCCAGGAGAACCCAATCAATGTCTTTTGCTCCTTTCACCGTCACCCGTATTGAAAGTCATCCAGTTGAAGAGCTTTTAGAACGCCTCAAAAATGTGGTCATGCTTAAAGACCGCCAGGTTAAGCCGTACTTCAAGGCCAATTTGACTGTTGGGTCAATGGACTATGACCTGTTCCGGCCAGCCCAGCGCTATGTCCTTAGCGATAATCTGCTTAAGATTCAGCTATTGGAATGGGAGCTGGCCCGCTTCGGTTACGATCCACTGGTTTTGGATGGCTACTTGACCCTGTGGACCGATTCCTCCGACCAACCAGTGGATCTATTGCCTCCCATAGTCGAGTGCATACCTGAGGCCACGGGAGAGAAGGTCAACGTCATTAACGACGGGATGCACCGCCTCTTTGTCGGACGTCTGGAATGGAAAAAACCGGTGGTGGTGTTTGTTGAGGACCTGCCCGAAGAATATCCCTATTACGCCTACCCGATTCCCGGACGTGATCCTTGGGACCAAGTCAAAATCTTGGAGGGCTCAACTATTCCGGCCAGCCTGATTAAAAAATGGCACCGGACGGCTGACAACAAAAAACTCTACCGTGACTTCAATTCCGCTTTCACCAACGTTGGCGGCCCCAGGGGGCAGGGCTGACGATGGAGCCAAATGGCCAGGGTGGGCCGCCCCAAGGCACTGATTTTTCAATTGACTTTACTTTTGCTGAACTGCTGACCGGAAGACTTACCCCACGCCCGGACTGGGATCAGTACTTCATGGCCATTGCCAAGGTCGTTAGCACCCGCTCGACCTGTTCATCAAGGCCGGTAGGGTGCGTCATTACCCGCGAGAACCGAATCCTGGTCACCGGCTACAATGGGGCTCCCCCGGGGGAACCTCACTGCACCGACATGGGGGAACCCGGAGAGCTGTTTTGTGCCCGCCGGGCTCAAATGGTGCCAGATTCAATGAAGCTTCAATCCTGCCGGAGCCTTCATGCTGAGGAAAATGCCTTGAACCTCGCTGATCGTCTGGGCTTAAGCGACCTTTTAAAAGGAGCCAGCGTTTATACGACGTTATCGCCCTGTATCCGCTGCATTGAGCATTTAAAGCGCTGCGGGGTGACCAAGGTTTTTTTCGAGCTGGCCTACCAGTCGGTGGATGCCCAAAGGGATCGGATGTGGGTGGAGACGGCTTTGGCGGCCTTTGAGGTTTACCGGCAGGTTAGTTTAGGCAGTGCTTCGGCTCGTAAGATTGCCGGAGCTCTGTTGGGGACTACCTCCGAAAGGCTTTTGGCTTCGGGCTGAAAAACTTTATGTATTTGGTCAAGACTAGAACCTTATGTCTCCCGTAAGAAACCACTGACCAGAGCCAATTGCCCAGAGCCGATTATACCCCTGCCCGCCTAGCCAAAATCAGCGGAATTTTTTTCCAATTAAAAAGTTTTATTGGTTAACCGGCTGAAGTCATCTCTTTGATATTGGATTGTCGGCCCGTAATAGAATGTTGGCCAACAATGGAAATAGCCAATTTGATTTTAGATTTTGAAAGGCAAATAATTAACACAAAGTCTTCTTGTATTCTAAAGATATAATTTTAAGCTATAAGGTAACTATGACGCATATTGGTGACCAATTTTTATTGCTTTGCTATGCAAGCAGACAATTGGTTGGTTTTTGATTGGCCAGAATTTTGATTGGCCAGATTTTTATGTTATTAAAACTAATACAGATTTATTACTATTGCATATCATGATATAGATTCTTTTAGAGTCTGTTTATTTATTTTTTTTCAACTATTTCATTTTTAACAAGTTAGCAAAGCAATTAAATAATATGCTGCCAACCAAGGTTATGAAGATGAAGATTTCAAGGTCGATCAGTAAGAGGCAGTAAGAAGCTTTAGCCGCTTTCAATTTTTTGGCCTTCAAATTCTCCATTCTTCTGGGCGGTCGGCCAAACCCGGGAGAGTTTGATTAGGCCAGTTTTTCTCTCCGGAGAGATTTAATGGAGCTCCAACTGGCCATCCCGGCCAAAAATTTAATCACGGTCAATCCCTTGGGCACGGTGGCCATATGTACACTTTGGACACCAGTTGACTATGCCAGGCGCTTTTTGGCTCAGTCCGCTCCTGAGATACTTAAACCCCAAAGCCCGTTGGCTTTGATGGGAGGGCTTTACGGGGGCGGCTTGAACATTATGCTCCGCAACCTCTACCATAATCCTCAGATTGACTCGCTGATTCTATTGGGCAAGGATTTTTCAGGGGGAGCGATCCACCTGATCAATTTTTTCCACAATCAGATCGAGCGGACCGGTCAAAAGCAGCTTTTCGTCTTTGACGATGGACATTTTGAGGAATTGGATAAAGTACTCATCCCTGGGGCCGGGTCAGGATACATCATCGACGGGCTGCTTCTGCCCGATCAGTTTTTAAGGCCACCAATAATCTACGACTGGTCGGGGACGCCCAATGGCAAACTTCAAGGAGTTTTGGCCGATTTTTTGGCTGGTTACTCCCCCGCCGCCCCTGTCGGCCGCCGGCCCCAACCAATCTCCTTGCCGCGGCCGGTCGTCAAGACCTTTCCCTCAGATGTTTTCAGCCGGGTTATTACCGGCAAAACCATTACGGAGACTTGGGTTGATCTCCTTTCGACCCTTTCGCGCTTTGGCCGGAGGGTCAAGTTTCGAAACGGCAAAGAAAGGCTCGAACTTTTAAACCTGAAAGCGGTTATCAGCGAGCCAGGCCGTCTGGAGGCCTCTGAGCTCTCCCGTTTAAACCTCTCTGAGAGTGCCATAGCGGCCTACAAAGAGGAGCTTTTAAACCCCGTTCTTCCAGATGGACTGCCCTACACTTATGGTAACCGCATGAGAGGGTATTTTGGACCGGATTTGCTCTCTGGGGTGATAAGCGATCTGGCCCTGGAAGGGGATTCGCGTCACGCTTATATTGCTTTGTGGGACAATCTGCGGGACCTTAAGGGGGCTGACGCTCCCTGCTTGGTGACGGTTTTTTTTCGGAAATTGGATGGTCTGGTTCATCTGGCGGCGGTTTTTCGCTCTCACAACGGGGCCCGGGCTTGGCCTGTCAACTGCGTGGGCCTCCATGGTTTAAACGAGTTTGTCTGCCAGAGGGCCAATGTCGAGCCTGGCCGGACCGAAAAAGCCGAACTCCGCCCCGGCACCTTAACGGTGACTTCCCTTTCGATATCCCTTGATCCGGCTGATTTGCCGCAGGTTGGGGAAATCGTCCGCCAGTACGATGAGCGGCCCTACAGTATGGTTACAGATCCCAATGGATATTTTCGGATCACCGTGGATCTGGATTCCCAGGAGCTTTTGGTCTTTCACCACGGGCCTGACGGAATGCTTTTATCCGAGTATCGGGGTAAGACCCCTTCGGAACTGGCCTGGAAGCTTGAGCGAGCCAAGGCGATCTCAAATTTGGGTCATGCGGTGTATTTAGGCGGACAGTTGGAACGGGCCTGGTACAGCCTCCAAAAAGGAAGAGAGTACTTTCAGGATAAATCCAAGCTGACGGACTGAGTAATTCGCTGCTCCCAGCTCATTTTCATAGGCGGTCAGGCTTTAGCGGATAAAGATTATACGGCCAAAACCCGCTCCGAGTCAGCCAAGTCTCAGACTAAGTGACTGAGCCAGACCAGATGCAGCCGGCCCCAAAAGGCTGGAGCCGCCAAAATAATTAAATAAGGAACCCCCCAAAAAGTCAGGTTGCCCGATTTACTCCTCCAAGGAGAGCTCTTGAACCCTTTAGACGATCTTAATCCCGAACAGCGGCAAGCGGCTATGCTCACCGAAGGAGCCGTCAGGGTCACCGCCGGGCCTGGGACTGGCAAGACCCGGGCCCTGACGGCCAGGTTTTGTCATCTAGTCGCCAACATCGGGGTTAACCCCATGAACATCTTGTGTGCCACTTTTACCAATCGGGCGGCGGCCGAGATGAAGTCCAGGATTAGGGCGGCCTTGGGGGATATGGATTTGGGGTATATTTCAACCGTCCATTCTTTTTGTTTAAAGCTTCTCAAAGAGGACATCCACCGCTTAGGATTTCCAAAAAACTTTACGGTCCTCGATACTTCCGACCAGAAAACTCTTCTCAACAAGATTTATGCGGACATGAATTTAACCCTGAGGGATTTTACCGTCAAGCAGGCTTTAGACGATATTTTGGAGGCACGAAAACTGGAAGCCGGAAGTTATATTGAAAATATCCACCTGTTGGATAACGAGGTTTTAAGGCAGCAATTTATTGAGGCCAAGGACTTTAAAGACGAGATTTTTTTTCGATACCTTTATGAACAGAAAAAATCCTTTGCCGTCGATTTTAACGACCTGATAAATTTTGCTTATTACCTTTTGATGACCTTTGAAGACGTCCGAGACAAGTGGCAAAAGCGGATGGAATACGTAATGATCGACGAATTTCAGGACATGAGCGCCAAACAGTACAAATTAGCCGCTCTATTGGCCGGTTACCATAAGAATCTTTTTATCGTCGGCGATCCTGACCAAACCATTTACTCCTGGCTCGGCTCTAATGTGGAATTATTCAACAAGTTCACTGAAAGACACCAAGGGGCCAAAAGCCTCCAGCTGGTTCGCAACTATCGCTCTACCCCTCAGATTCTTTTGGCCGCCAGTAATGTCATCAATCACAACCCTTTCCGGCTTGAGTATGCTCCCTGCGCTGAACGTCCAGATGGTGTCAAACCGGTTTTTTACCGGGCCCACAACGGCCGGTTGGAGGCCCAGTGGATTGCCGGCCAGATCATAGAACTCCTGGCGGCTGCCGGACGAGCCCCTTCGGAGGTCGCCGTCATTTACCGCGCCCATCACCAGAGTCGGAACATCGAAGAAGCCTTTATCAAGTTAAAGCTACCCTACCGCCTTTTCAGCGGGACGGAGTTTTACAAGCGGGCCGAAATCAAGGACATGGTCTGTTACTTGCGGATGCTCACCTCAGCCGATGATGCGGCCTTTTTAAGGACCATCGCTGTGCCCAAGCGCAAGATGGGCAAAAAGAGGCTGGCGGTACTGGTTGAGTTAGCCGAGGGTTCCGGCGGGCTAACTTTGTACCAGACTTTGAAGGAAAATTTGGGCCATGAGGCTTTTAAATTCACTGAGGCTGCCGCTTACATCCGGGCCATTGAGATGGTAAAAGGCGACTTGGGTAAATTGAATCTGGGCGACATCTTACAAAAATTGATGGATTTAAGTGGGTACGAGTCGTATCTGAGACTCCAAGGCGATCAGGACCGCCTGGACAACGCTTCGGAACTCAAGCGGGCCATCGTGGCTTTTGGCCAGGATGAGGAGGCCACTGTCCAGGATTTTTTAAATCAGGCCGCCCTTTTCAGTAACATCGACCACGACGGAAGCGGGTCAACCGTCAAGCTTATGACCATCCATGGGGCCAAGGGGCTGGAGTTTCCGGTCGTCTTTCTCTGCGGCCTCAGCGAAGGGCAACTGCCGAGTCGCTTAGCTAAGACTCAAGACGAATTGGCTGAAGAGCGAAGGCTCTGCTATGTCGCTATGACCAGGGCCAAGGAGCGCCTTTTTTTGACTGAATCAGCTGAAATAGGCCATGATGGCTTGTTTAAGGTCACTTCCAGGTTTGTTCTGGAGGCCGGACCCCAAGCTGTTGATTTTCTGACCCCTCCTCAGAGCGGGAGCTATATGCAGCCGGCCCCAGATTTGGGACCAGCTCCAACTCCGGTTTGGGGAGTTGGCCGGAAGGTGACCCACGAGTTTTTTGGCCGAGGGACCATAGTGGAAGTTAAACTTCTGCAAGAAGCCTACCTAGTTGACTTTGAGTCTCTGCCTACCCCCCGTTCAATCCGCTTTAAAGCTCATTTGACCCCTTTAGATTGATCAAATCCAACTTCCTTATCCAATCCCCTTAGGTCTCCCCCCCAATTAGCTCTTTACATCATCAAAGGTCAGTTTAAGATTGGCTAAAGATGGTCTTTAATGGTCTTAAAATCGTGAAAATTGTATTTTTTTCTACTATAAATCCTGCGCGACTATTTTTTTGGGCGGACGACCTCGCTTAGGCTTAAGCTTCTTGCGTGATGTATAGGCTGGAGAACAGCCGTCCGGTATTTCAAAGCCAAATTCTTGGCAGATATCTAATAGCGATCCTACGAACGGCGTCATCATTGGTGCTCTGTTTGTATGCTCTATCACAGCCGTCCAAGAAAATCGCCAGACTGGGGGTTGGGTAGGCTAAACCCTAGGAATTAAACCACCTTCATCGTCCAAAAAGGGAGATTTGAAATCCTAACCCCCCCTTCCATCAA
>JAISWF010000075.1 GCA_031271165.1 Deltaproteobacteria bacterium | reverse complement strand
CCTGGGTGTCATGACTAATCCAACGTAGACACGTTTCCATGCCTTAGTCTTGTGAACCATCCGACCTCTTTTCAGAAGCCGGTTCCCTTTAGGGGAGCGGTAGTTCACTGTCATAAGCTAGGCGGCCTGGTACAACTGATGGCGGGCTAGGGCGGCCCCACAGCTCTGAGGAAAAATACCAGGATTTCCTTGGCCTCAGAACCATTTTTCAGATGAGTCTTTCCGAGCGCAGCATCGGAGAAAGAGACTATCAGTAACCAATCATGCCTGCGGCTGAGGTTAAAGGCGGTCTCAGCAGCCTTGAGAAATTAAGAAATTAAAAAATTGTTAAATTGAGACCTTGAGTTATTGATAAATTATGAAAAGACCAGCGCATCTGTAAGCCCTGTCTTGAAGCCTATTGGCCTGACAACCTCAAGAATTTAGGCCGATTTTTTACCAAAGTCAGGCCGGGCGACAGAACCGATGGCCGTGGTCAAAGAGTATTTTTTGGACGTCCCGGATTATAGTCCTAAGCAGTTTTGATTTCCGCAATACCGCCTGGAAAAGAAAAAAACAAGCCAAACTGACGGTATTGTTAGTAGTCTTTTTTCCAGCCCAGGCCCACTCGACTGGAGTTGGAGGTGGTCACGCCTTTGAGCGTCAGGCTTGGGGTCAGTTCGACCTCAACCCGGACCCCGGTGGAGTTGTCGCCCAGGTTTTGTTCCAGGCCGACGTAGACGTTTTCGCTTAAGTATCTCCCAGCTTCGATGGTGGCCGCTGATTCAGCCTCGGGGTTGGCGTCGGAGTCAAGCCCAAAATTTTCTCGAAAATTGTTGCCGCTTAAGTAGCGGCTGGATGAGGCCCCGGAACCGTCACCGATCCGCAGAACGCTCAAGCCCAGGGTGTCGCGGAGGTTGTTGAGGACGGTTAGACCAATGTCCCCGCCCAAGCCGGCCATAACCCTGAGGCTGTTGGCTAATTGCAGGGCTTCCACTCGGCTGAGCTGAGACACCTTTTTGCCGAACAAGACTTGAGAAAGGACCTCGTCAGAGGGGTGGGGCGGTTGGCTTTGGAGGTCCAAGTGCGGGCTGGAAACCGTTCCGGTCACTTTGACGATGGCCGTAAGCTCGGTCGTTTGACGAGTCAGTTCCAGGTTTAAGATGGGGTTGAGGCGGGAGGTGTTTAAAAATTGGATATCACCGTCGCTCAGAATAAACTGTTTGGACAAAAGCGTAAAAGTTCCTCGGACCGGTTTAAGATACCCGGAAATTAAGGTCCGGCCAGCTGGTCCGGCAACTTTTAAGGAGCCGGCCCATTCGCTGTCCAGGCCTCGGCCCCGAATAAAAACCTGGCGGGGGAGATCGATGTTGATATTGATGCTGGAGCCGCCGCTGGTCGATTCCTCTTCGGTGCCGATAGGCAGGGTTTTAATTGACCGGCTGCTTCTGGCATTGTCGAGATTAATGTCGGCGGTATTGATGACCGCATTGACGGAGATGGCCGGGGCGGCTAAGGGACCTTCAACGGAAGTCAGGGCCGTGATAGTAAGATCAGCATCGTCACGCTGAAGAGGGGACAAAGCAATCAATTGCCCTCTGAGGTTGATGGTCGGGCTGGGGTCAAAGGGAAATATGTCTCCGGCCAGAGCCATCCGGCCCCCGCGGCTGTCGCTGGCCTCGACTATCAGCTTAAGACAATGGTCGGCGGCGGAAGTGAGTTCAGCGTTAATACCGGAGAGAAAAAAACCGTTTATTAAATCGTCGTATGCGCCGTTAATCAGGTAGGCTTTGAGTTTGGGCTCAGGTTTTTTTAAAGGCCCCGATAAGACTAGATCAAGATCCAAAAGACCGGTCAGTCTCCGGTCGGCTTGGCCAGCCAGGCTCCAAAGCGGGGTGATTTGGCCTTTCCAGGCTAGATTGGCCTGGATGGTACCGTTTTGATCGGGCATGACCCAACTGCCGGCAGCTTTCATGGGCAAACGGTAATTGAGCTCAACTTTGCGGCTTTGACTGGGGACCAAACCAATGGTACCAGTCAGTTCCCGACCGGAGGCCGTTAGATTGCCGCTGGCTATAAGATCAAGAACCTTGGGTAGCCCTTCAACCGAGGCGGGGGTGGCGATGCTGGCTTTGAGCTCAAATCGACCGCTCCCGCCTTGGGTATAGTCGGCTTCCAAGTTAACCTGACCCGGGGGTACTTGATCGCTAAGGTTGGAAAAGGCGCTTAGGGGAAAGTTATTGATTTTCACCAGCGCTTTGGCTGGGGCGGTTGAAAAATCAGCCGTCAGCGTCGCCCCTTGACCATAAGCCAGATTAAGATCTTTGACTCCAGCTGGCCGTAAAGTGATTAAAGCTGGTTTAAGCAAGGTGATTTTGTCAGGCAGCTGCGGCGGGGCGGCCAGGAAAGTTGACAGAAGAATCTGGGAACTGGCCAGATTTAGCTCGCCAGAAAGATAGACCAATTCGCCTCCGGTCGGGCTTTTTAAATCAAAAGAAAAATTTCCGGTTCCATCCTGGCTGGAGGCTTTAATCAACCCCGAGCTAAAGCTAATTTCTCCGGCCCGGCCGGCTCCCATGGCCAAGTTCAGCTCAAGGTCCGGTTGGAGACGGAAGTTTTGGGCCTTTAAGTCCAGCGTAACCTCACTTAAAGCCAGATCATTTAAATTAAATTTTGGCAGCGATAACTGAGCGGCGGCCAAAGGCTCTCCGGTTTGCTCATGACGGCCGATTGAGGCTTCCAAATGGGCCGGGTCCCCCGAAATGGCCAGCCCGGTCAGATCGGCTACCGTTTGCCAGTCGTTAACCGTTAAACTCACCTGGCCCTCAACTTGCGGGGGGGAACCTTGGAGCAGATTTAAGGATGGACTCAAAAGTTCAAGACGTTTTCCTCGGTCAGCAATTATTTTCAGCTCACTCACAGAAGCTTTAAAGGGCGGTCCAATTTCTAATTTTACAGTTGATGAAGCTTCAAACTGACTGGCGGTTTTATCCTTAAGTCCGGCCGAAATCAGGCCTTCAGCGAAAAATTTGGTGGTCAGATCCAATATTCGAAAATTCAAGCTCGCCTGGAAATCGGAAAATGCTTGACCAGAAGGCGCCGACATGGCCGGACTGGTAAGATTAATGACCGTCTCCAGATCCTCCAAGGGGCCGGCGGCCGAAAAGTTGCCCTTAAGCTCACCCTGCCAGGCCGGAAGAAACAAGCCGATATTGGAGGTCTGAAAATCAGTTGAAAGACTGAGTTTTCCGTCAGCGGCTTTTCGGAATCTGCTTTTGACCGATACCGCCGCAGGAGTACTGCCTGGGGAAGCTCCGGTTATTAAATCCAGCCAGGGCGAACTATGGTCGATGTCCATAACCAGCCGGGTCTGAATGGTCCCGTCCGAATCCAAAGTGCCTTCAGATGAAATCACCAGTCCAGCCCCGGTCAAATCGAGTGAGTCCACCTTGACGGCTGAACCCTGACCCGACATATTGAGCTGGTAATCAGCCGCAATAAAGCTGGCCTGGGGACCATAAAGTGGTCCTGACAGATCAGGTGGCCTATTTGGAGAGATACTTACGGCCGGAGGCGGCGGGGTTTCAAGAGCAGCGGGAGTTAAAGCGGAATCAAGAGCTGGGGCTGAGTTTGGCTCGGAAGACAAAGAAGAGTCTGGCCGGACAGCATTTTGGGAGGCGGCCGCCTCTTTGGCCGCTAACGATGCGACCAGGGAAGGCTCAAAGGCGGCAGAGCCAGAGGCGGATAATTGCCAGTTATCTCCCTGCCGGGTAGTCTCAATTGATTTCAGACTCAACCGAGCGTTAGGGGTGATTAAGTTTAGAGAACCGCTAATGTTTTGGCCTTTGAGAAACAGATCTGTTTTTAATACTAGGCCCCGGCCAAGCTTGACCAGGGCCACCTCGGGCAGCGGGATTTTAGGTCCGCCGTCGATTTCCAGGGCCAAGCGGGCTTGGCGATTTTCGGTAAGAGCCTGCTTAATGGAGCCTTCCGGGAGGGCGAGATTGAACCGGGCCGTGGCCAGGCCGGAACCTTCAAGATTGTCGTCCAGCCCCAGAGAGGCTAAGCCGGTCCAATCGGTGAGGGGGCCTTGGCCGGACATGGAAAAAGTCCAGGTCGGAAGGGAGGGCTGTCCCAGAAGGTTACTTAAGGTCCCGCCAGGACCGTCATGGGCGGTTATTGAAATAGCCAGCTCATCAGGGGTGCCGGCGGCACCTTGGGTCAGAGAGCCCTTAGCGGTTAGGCCTGGAGTAGGACCTTGGGCCTGAGAAAATCGGCGGTAGTCTTCCCATTGACCGTCAAAATCAAAGAAAAAACCGTCGGCGCCGTATTCCAGGGCGGCCAGGAACTTGAAACGTCCTCGTTCACCGGAGTCGCACTCCGGCGACATAAGGGGAACCGAAATACCGGTGGCCGCCAGACTCTGAGCGGTTGACTCGGAATCGGGACTTCCATCTTGTGGAGTTAAGGGAGATGAGGGAGCTTCGGCCAGGTTAGCGGCCGGCCCGGGGCAGGGGAGGGGGCCAGGGAAATTTTTTGGTCCAGCGGCTGAATCGGATAAATCCGCAGGCGCTGAAGGCAGAAAAACCAACGGGGCAATGCGGCTGTCGACGATACTGAGTTTGGCTGAAAGGCCAAGATAAGAGCCTGAGCGATCTTCGGTCGGTGGGACACTAGGCAGCTCAGGGCGGCGCAGCCAGTCAAGTCCGGTTACTTCCAGGGCGGTTATATCAAGCTTTCCCTTAAAAATGGCCAGAGTCGAGAGTTCCAGATTAGCTTGTCTGACCGAAAGAAATTTCCCGTTACGGTCAGCGAGGGTTAGTCCGGTCAGGGTGAGTTTTTCCGGGACCGGGCCTTCAATTTTTTCCCAGTGAGCTTCGAGTCCCAGCTCGGTCAGAAAGCTGGCCGCTTTGGCGGCCACCCAGGACAGGCCCCAGTCGGTCCTTAGGACTAAGACGGCGGCGGCCAGAGTCGCAGTCAGGGTTAAGACGGTCAGGAAAAGAAATCGGGCCGCTTTTTTGAGGGGTCTTTTTTTTCTAGATTGAGGTGATTTATTTAAGTTAAAGGTTTTACCCATTTAAAAACTCTGTCCCAGGCTCAAATAGAGCTGGATCGGATCATCACCAGCCCTGGGAGTAAGTGGGGTGGCGATATCCAGACGAAAAGGACCAATGGGACTGTAGTACCTAAAGCCCACTCCGCCGCCCCAGAGCAGATTTTGCCCCAGCTCGGAGACTTGGAGGCTATCGTAAACCATACCGCCGTCGACAAAGGCGGTTACCCCCATGGTTTTTGACCAGCGGTATCTGAGTTCAGCTCCTACCTCATTGACAGCCGTCCCGCCGGCCGGACGTCCCAAAGAGTTTTTGGGGCCGATGGATTGATACTCATATCCTCTGACAGATTTACCGCCGCCTCCGAAAAATCTCAGTGAGGTGGGGAGGGCCTGGGCTTGGGAGCCGGAGATGACCCCGACGGCGGCCCTCAAGGCTAAAATTAGGGTGTCTGGACCTTTGAGGGGGTGGTAGAAGCTGGCGTCAAGGCGGTATTTTAAAACCTTAAAATCGCGGCGATAGTGCCCAAAGTAGGGGCTCAACAGAGCCGACAGCCGAAGCCCCTTATGGGCGTCAAGGAAACTGTCGGCATCGCTCCATTCCAAAGTAGTCGGAAAGCCGGTCACCATGTAGTTGCTTCGTAATTCGGTTGCTTCCTCCAAGGAGCCGACCTCCAAACTGGCTCCGAAGACGACTTTAATTTTTTTGGTGAAGAACCGCTCCAAGCCGACAGCGGCCGATAATGACCGCAGGTTGTATGAGTCGGAGTTCTCATTGAGGATAGCGGCATCCAGTAAAAGGTTTTGCCGCAAACTCAGAAAGAAAGGCCGCTGATAACTGGCCCCCAACTGAAGAAGATCGGCCCACATTGGCAGATCAAAGCGCAATCGGTCGCCCCAGCCGGTGAGGTTGCGGTGTTCCCAGGAAATCTCAAGGCCCGGGCCGAAATCGGAGTCATAGTTGACCGAACCGCTGACCGTGCGCCAAGGAGCGGCTTCAAGGGTTAAAAGGACCTGGTCGTTGTTGGGACTATGAGCAATTTCAGCTGATTTAAACAAACCCGTCTGAATGAGGGTTTCCCGGTAACTGTCGGCCAGGGCCTGGCTCCAGCTCTGCGAAGGTTTCCAATTGGTGTAAGCCGCCAAATAGCCATCCTTAACCCCAGATTCAGTGGTTTGAACGATCTTTCCCATGGTGACATAAGGGCCGGGCTGGAGAGTTACCTCAGCCAGCAAAGTCCGCTTTTGGGGATCGATGGAATAATGGGCGCTGATAATTTGAGCCTCGGGGTAGCCGGCGTTTTGCCAAATCACCGCCAGGCGATCGACGGCCGCCAAAACGTCATCGGCCTTGGCCGGACCTCCTTCAACCAGGCCGGCTTGGCTTAGCTTTGAGGCCGGGCAAGGCTCGGCTGGGCATGGCAAAACCGGCACGAAATTCTGAGATTTTGCCTCAAGATCACCGGCGGCGATGATGACCAAGCCCGGTTCCAAGGTGTAGAGAGGTCCGGGAATAAGTCTAATCGTGATTTTATACTTTTCGCTAATTTCATCCATCGACCCTTGAGCCTGGCCTTCAAAGTAACCAAGGCTTTGAAGCAGGTCCTGGGCTTGTTGAAGTGAGGAACGAAGGCGTCTGGTCAGGGTTAAGGCGGACGAAAGAGGGCGATCGGCCATGGTGTGAAGATCGGAGACGGCGGCTAGCATGTCCTTGAGACCCTTGGGGTTGTTGGGACAAAGAATTTCGACTTCGTAAACTATTTTTTGGCCCTCGGCCAAGGCGGGAGCCGGGGAGGCATCAAGCAGATCGTCTTGAGGAATTGACGGTTTGGGTATTGGACCTTGAGGATCGCTTGCCAAAAGGCGATCAGCTTCTTCGATTTTATGGTTGGTGACTGAAATTTGCGGAATGTCGGAGATAATTTTTCCGCAGGCCATTGAGAGCAGAGGCAAAAGTACCACGAGGATTAAAAGCCGGAGCGTTTGGACGGCGCCGGGGAAAGCTTTTAATCCGAGTTGCGGATATTTCTGACACTGGGAAGCGAGTCGAATCACTTTTGGAGCGTTAGAAATTTTTGGTTGTCTAAACCAGGGGATAGTCAAAAAACTCCTTTTTGGTCGGACCTGGAAGGGCGGTCTCGGGGGAACCTCAGTTGGAATCTATATTGTACAACAATTAAGCATCGGAACAAATAGGCTAGTTATGACTGAAAATGGTAGCGGCCTAAGTCAGGGGCGGCAATTTTGAAGGTGGTTTTGGGATTCAGTGGGTGAGACCAGGGAGAGGCTGTTAGAATCAAAACCGTAAATATTTTATAAAACCGTAAATTTAGGCATATTAAAATTAGTTAAAAATAAATAGTTAGTAAATTATGATGTAAATAAAAAAATACAACTCAATAAAAATAATAAAGCCTAAAATATTTTTTTGTCTAAAATCTGCTAGAATATTAATAAAAAGTATAAAAAACTACTAAAATAATAAAAAATATTCTTTAGCATTCTTAAATTATTTTAACTGTATTTTCACTTGTTTAATGAATTTTTAATAAATAATATGCAATATCTATGATTTTTTTTGATTTTCAAGGCGACTTCTGTCCCGATTCATCGGCTCTGCTCTCCTTGACCTGCAACTTAGCCATTATGGTGGTCCGGAGCGTTACGTGCACATGTTTCAAAGAGCCCAAACTGAATTTAACGGGCGTGGTTATTTCTTTTGATCGAGATTTTAAAGCTATAGTCGATTTGCGTCGGATTTGGGCAGAGGACGATTGAGGGGACCATGGGAAGAACTAACTGACGATCAACACGTAACTAGAAAAGCTATAGTGAATGAAAAAAAATCAGAAAGAGAGAATAAAATTTTTTTTGTTAATTTGGCAGTTGTCCCGGTCGGGACGGCTAGCTATTGATAGCCTTACTTGTGGTCAAGGGACAGAGAGCGGGTTAGAATTCTAAAAAAAAGGCCAAATTCCAATTGGATACTAAGATAAATCGATCTAGCACCCAATATTTGGACTGACACTTTTTCAAGCTTTTACATTATTAGGGCAACTCAGGATCGTCTAACCGAGATGTAAAAAAATATTTGCCTTTTCGAGTTTGTTGTGCTAATAATAGTTTCACCAGTCTGAGGAATTTTTTGTTGGATTGGGTGGTTAACCGTTTTATGCGGCGGGGCAATTATTGCTGACTGTCAAACGGATAAAAATCAGTTTTAGAGGCTCAAAAGGTTTTAAATATATAGTTTTAAATTAAACGATATTTCTAGTTTAATTTATTTGCCTGTAAAATATATAGTTTACTATTATTAATTCTTTAGTGAATACATGTTGCAAACAATAGATATTTTTGTGGCCTTGCTTTAATATTTTTCCTTCTTTGCTCATTTTCTATTGATACTGATTTTTTTCTGGCATTTATCGGCAATTTAATTTATTTAAATCTATTTAATAGAAAAAAGTGTCAAATAGATAATGATATACATATATCGATATGTCTTGATTTGTGAAAATGTGCGGACAATATAAGGCCGCTATTTATTTGTTTAATTTGTTCTTTTTTACATCAAAATGTTGCAACCTTTCAGGAGGTGTATGATGGCCACCGCAACTGACCCTAAGGCCAAGAAGACGACTGAAAAGCCTGTCAAAAAGGAAACTGCCAAGAAGGAACCAGCCAAGAAGGCTACGGCCAAGGTGGCTGCTGAAAAGCCCAAAGCCGCCGCTGCCAAGAAGGAACCGGTCAAGGCGGCCAAGCCCGCTGAAAAGCCAAAGGCCGCTTCTGCCAAGAAGGAACCGGCCAAAGCCGCTGAAAAAACCAAGAAAGCTGGATGCTTCAGGGGCAAGAAAGCCTAAACTAGTTTTTCTCAGCTTGCCAGGCTTCCGGCTTAAGCCTCTGGGCTAAATCCCCGACGGGTTCCCTTTCTGGACTTCGTCGGGGATTTTATTAGAGTCATTTTTTTTCATTATATGGCTGAATCGGTGGCCAAATGTTTAACCCTGCTGGTTTGAGCTGGAAACAATTGGCCATAATCTTTTGATCGGCAGTTTTGATTAGGTCTTTGGCGCAGTAACGATAAGCCTTTGATCGGCCTGTCGGGTTTGATTAGTTTTTTTCCGCATATTAAACCCAGGGCGAAATTACCAAATTTTAGGCCTGAGTAAACATGTGCATCTTTGGCCATTAAAGCAGAAAAAATCAACAAACAACATATAAGCAACTCAAACAGTAAATTAGGATATCTTAT
>JAISWF010000242.1 GCA_031271165.1 Deltaproteobacteria bacterium | reverse complement strand
TTCAGCCAACTCATGAATTATTTGAAAGCACCTTAGAATTTTGCCAAATTTCATGTTGGTAAAGGATAATTCTGGAGGCGGGTCGACAGCGCCCCGGCCTCCCCCTGAATAGTTACAATTGATTTAAAAATTTATTTCAGGAGAACCCCATGAGTTTGTTAGGAAAATTACTGTTTTTTCTTTTTCCCCCATCGGAAAGAAAACCGTCATTTCAATTGTTATCACCAGGTTTACCCCAAAGTTCAGTCCAGGGTTTACCTCAAGGTTTATCACCAGGTTTGCCTCAAAGCTCAGCCCAGAGCTTATTACCGGACAGGCCCGAGAGTTGGTCCCCGAACCGGGCTCTGAAACGGATAATAGCCTTGCCAGTCCCGGAAGGTCGGAGCTGTAACGCTTTTCCCGACGTTTCGGCCAAAGCTCTTGATGACAATCGGCCAGGTGGCCCTTCCAACAACCTCAACCTCAGTGGCGGTGATAGCTGGTCCTTAGCTCAGGGCTTGGGCTCTCAAAATAATTCGGCCCCGTTTAAGCCTCCGGCTGACAGCATCGGGCCCAATCAGGACCGGCCGGCCGCCGGGTCCCGGTTTGCTCGGGCCAGATCGCACCCAGGCGCAGCCTCAATAACTTTGGTCCAGCCACAAATACGGGCGATCAGGCCCGAACTGGGGGACCCCGAGCTTTTGAGCCAGCTTCGCCGCAACTTTTCCCGGTTTTCCTCCTCCGGCTGGCAGTGGGCGTTAGGGCTGGTGGTGGCCTCGTTTTTGGCCATGCCCCTTTCTGGATGCCGGGCGACCGGAGCGGGGCTTTCCGTCCCGGTTGGTGATCCGGCCTTAAGGGCCCTGGGCAGCGCTTCGATTAGGGTTTTGGCTGAGAAGATGGAAAGCCCGTTGGGAGAATCGGAGAAAACCGGAGGCCGGGGCGGGATTTTAACCAGAACCTTTTTTTTGGAAGGCCGGTATGAGGGAAGGGTTTCTGAAGCTCTTTTGGCTGTTTCGGCAGCAGTTGGTTACGGGCTGACCGTCGAAAATCAACAGTCAGGTGATTTGGTGGTGGCGATCGAACCCAAAACTGAACCGGCTACGGTCATGAGTCTGATTAAAGAGCTGAACCGGACCCTTAAGCCCTCGGGAGCCTACATTGGAGTCGATGTTATCAACCGCCGGCTGGTCTTGAAATCTGGAGGTCACCAATGACTTTGACCAATGACTCCAGAGTTCGTGCCCTGATCGGGGAAAGGCCGATTTTTGAGGAAATTAATTTTGAGGCCGCCCGGGCTTTGTCGGACTGCCTCAGTGATGACTGCTACTTTCCCAGCCGGCTTAAAATCCGCCGGGGACGCAGCTGGGGACATAAAAGCCTGCGAAGAGCGGTTAACCGTTTGCGAGACCAACTAAGGCGTCTGTCAGGACCAGGGAGCGTTTTACTGATATTGGGGATGGTTATTTTTTTACTGGCTGAAACCAGGGCTTCAGCCGCTGTTAAAGAGCTTGAGGAGCTGCGAAGCCCATCCCCAAGCCATCTTTCTTCGAGCGATGTCGCCTCCGAAGCTTCCAAGGCGGCCAGGTCAGTGGCCATGAAAGAAGCAGCCATGGGTTCAGCCGTCCAGGCCGGGGCCCGCTGGCGTTACGCGAAGATCCTCCAAGAGGTGGTCGGGCCCATGGAGGAGCGTTTAGATGAGCTCTTTGATTTTGAACCGCTTATCAGCCGCCGGGGCAATCTGATCCTGGTCCCGCCGGTGGTAACTGAAGCGGGAGAAGGGCTGCGGATGGGGCCGCCAAGTACGGCCAGTGGGGATAACGGTTCCGCAGGGTCCAGGTCGGCTGTCGGACAATCCAAAAGTTACCAAATGATCCGGTCAGCGTATTTATCGGCCCTGGCCCCCCACTGGCGTCACTATCTGATGGATCTGCCCGATGGTCCGGGTGGATTTCATCCGTCGCTTCTGCCCGAAGGGAGTCTGGAAACCTCCCAATGGCGGAGCTGGGTTGACCAAGGCTGGGAACTGGGGGTTCGTCACGCTGAGAGGTTGTTTGAACAAAAATCCAGTCAGCTGGCCCGAGACTACTCTGGCATGCTCCTTTTCAAGCGTCTGGTTTACCTCAATCTGGCCGTCGGGCCCCAGGCTAAGGAAAACAAAATTGATTTGGAGATATTAGGCCGCGAGATGATCTTTGACCGCAAGTATTTCCAACTGATCGAAGAAGGACGCTTTGCCGAGCCCAAAGGTCGGGCTCTGCCCCGGTAAGTCCGGGTCAAAAAACTAAAAATTTAGGAGGCAGCTATGACATCCATGACCATTTGGCACTCGTATGGTGATCAAACAATCCCGGCCGCAACCAATCGGGCCATTAGTCTGGGCCGGGTTTTTGAGGCCAGCCCGGCTGAAATGGCAGCTTTGGGGAACTGTCAAACCGCAAATTTTGATGCGGTTCAAGAGTTCAGAGTGGTTAAGAATTTGGCCTCAGACCTGGAAGGCAGCCTTGACCCGGGCCAAGGAAAGCCTTCGGCCTTGGAGGCCGGGCCCGGCCAAGGGGAGACCTCGGTCTCGGAGGCCGGGCTCGGCTTGGCGGCCGCCTCCGGGCTGAAAGCGTCCGTTTGGGGGCCGGGTGATTTTGAGGTCATTGAAATCAGGGAGGTTGATTTGGTTGACGATCTCTTTGAGCTTTCGGAGACGGCCGGCGCATCCAAGGCCGGCTCCAGTGGCCGGGTTTTGGCCCGGGATATGGCTCCGGTCAATCACGGAAAGGTTAAAGACGGATCTTTAAGGAGCCTTGAGGTGGTGGCTTCCTTGAAAGCCCGGTGGCCTAAAGCATTGCCTAATAGTATGCCGATAGTTTTACCCAAGGTGATGCCCAAAGCTGCCCCAGAGCTGGAAGGCGGCTTGGGGAAGCTCCAGCTGGGGACCAACCGTTTGGAGCGCCGCAGACAAATGAGACCAAAAGAAACTCCCTTGGATTCAGAAAATATTTTGATTCAGAAAGCAGGTCCGACCCCGCCGGCCGGTCGTCTTGCTCCCGAAAGACGACCCCATCCAGCCTGGGCAGCAGATTTACCAAAGTCCTCCGAGCCTAGTTTCGGCCCCGCTCAAGCTGGTTTGGGCGGCGAGCAGGGCGATCAAATTGAATTCGGCTTTGAAGGCTCCGACGTCTGGACGCCGGATGAGCTTATCAACCTTATGGCCTGGGGGCAGGGTCGGGGGATGTCCGATTTGGTATTGACCAGTTCTGAGCTGCCTTGGCTGAGGCTGTCAGGACTATGGCAGGCGGTCGGCCAGCGCAAGGTTCAGTTAGGAGAGCTTTCTTCGCTCTTAAACCGCCTGACCCGCAATGAAGCTGCCTCGGCCATGGTTTTAAGCGGAGTCGATCTTGATTTTGGCTGCGAGATCCCCAAAGACCGGGTTCGGCGTCTTAGGTTTCGGGGCAACGCCTCGGCCGTAGCCAACGGCTGGGGGACGGGTCTTTCAGTGACTTTGCGGGTTCTGCCGGATCTGCCGCCAGCTTTGGCCATCCTAGGCGTTGAGGAGCCGCTGATTGAGGCCCTGTTTCCGGAAAACGGTCTGGTTCTGGTGACCGGGGTCATGGGCAGCGGTAAAAGTACGTTATTGGCAGCGACTCTAAGACACCTGTCGGAGACGACCCGGCGTCATATTGCCACTTACGAGGCCCCGGTGGAATTTGATTTAAGCGGCGTCCCCGGCCGCCTGGGTCCGGTGGAGCAGTCGGAGGTGCCCAGGCATCTGCCGCTGTTTGCCAAGGCCGCCCGCAACGTCACCCGGCGGGCGGCTGATGCGGTATTGATCGGTGAATCAAGAGATCCTGAGACTATCAGGAGTCTTTTGGAGGCCGCTGAGATTGGGGTTACAGCCTACACCACTGTTCATACCAGAAGCGTCGCCGCTACCCCCGGACGGATGATCGCCGTCTTTGACCGCAGTGAAAGAGCCCAGCTGGCCTCAGCTTTGACCGCCGCCTTAAGAGTGATCGTCCAGCAAAGGCTCTATCCCAAAATCGGAGGCGGTCGTCTGGCGGTCAGAGAGTTTTTAGTCTTCGATCAGGACATGAGAAGCAGCCTCCAGCAGCTGCCCCTCGAAAGGCTCGGCGGGGCGGTTGATGATCTGGTCCGCTCCAAGGGGCAGACTTTGGAAGCGGCGGTCAGGCTGGAAGTGGAAAAAGGCCAGCTGGACGAAAGCGTTTTGGAAACCGTTTTGGCCGAAAAGAGGCGCACTGATGTCTAAATCAGAACCGGCCCCAAATTTGACCGGGAGAGCGGCCTGGTGTTTTACCGCTTTGCGGCCCAAGTTCTGGAAGCTCGATGCCGCCGCCGTCTTTCCGCTGGGTTTGTGGCTCATTCACTGGCGGGTGTGGACTCTTTCGGTGGCCATCTTGGGTCTGGTAGTCATGTTCCTTTTAGATCGGTCGGGACTGACCCCTAAGGCGGCCATGTACAGGGTGATGTCGGCCTTGGCCGGCCCGGTCAGGCCGGCGGTGGAAGTTTCGGCCCTCAGGCGAAGGGCCCATTACTGAGAGCTAGTGTTGGAGCCCATCTGGAGAGAAAAAAACGTTTGCTGGCCGGGCGTTAGCTGCGCTGGGGCCGGAAAGGAAAAAAGTCATGGAATATACAGCCATCTTGATTTTCAAAGGCTTGGCCGCAGCCGGCCGCAGGTTTTTAGGTCCGTTAGCCGCCAAATTGGCCGCTGGTTTTTTGGGACTGAGCCTAATGTGGGCTGGGACGGCTTTAGGTGAGTGCCAGCAGACGGCGGCCACCTCCCAAGCCGTGATGCGGGAAACCGTCCAGCGTTACCAGATTAACGATCCCTTTCCTCCAGCTCAAGAGGTAAGTTCGGCCTGGGCCGGCTGCCTGCAGGCTCTGAGCAATTATGTCCTGGTCATTGGGCCCGATTTAGGGCCGCTGCCAGACTTTGGGGAGGTCACCGAAAAAATCTGCCGCAAGCTCAGGCAAGAGATACTCGATAAAGTTACTCCGGCCATTCCCAGTCCCGGGGTGGTTACCGGAACTAACAAGGCGGTCATAAACCAAAGACTGTCCCGGGAACTGGCCGAGACTTTAAGGTGAAACGGGATTTCTTATGTCAGATGCTTTCTTAAACCCGAAATCAATATTAAGAGCGTCTTTTAACTCGCTGCCTCGGCCGTCTTGGGGGCAGCTCGCCATTGGCCTGAGCCTTTTGGCCCTGCTTTCGGTGAGATGCCAACCGGTCCAGGCCGGTCAAGGCGGCCTCATCTCCGAATCCGGCTGGTCCGAAAATCTGCGGCCGGCTAAAGGGCGGCTTTCCCCGGTCACCTTCGAATGCCTGGCCGACAGTTCCCAAAAATTTGAAGTGCCTTTGGCGGTCTTGCTTTTGATTATGGAGACCGAGGCCGGCTCGGTAGGCGTAGTTTCCCAAAACACCAACGGCAGCCGCGATTTGGGACCGATGCAGATCAATAGCCTGTGGCTGGAGCCCTTGCAGCAGCTGGGCCTGGAAGAAGCCGATGTTCGTGACAATGGGTGCGTTAACTTAGCCGTCGGGGCCTGGATCCTTCGAAGTCACCTTAGGCGCTCAGGGAGCGTAACTTCCGCCATCAAGGACTATCACTCCCGAACGCCGGCCGTTGGC
>JAISWF010000118.1 GCA_031271165.1 Deltaproteobacteria bacterium | reverse complement strand
GCAATAAAAACGCCTCCTGTGGAAACGGTTGCAATGTATTGCTTTGAGCGATTTCTATGGGTCGCCAGTATCAAAGGTCGGGGCCAGAGCCGTCTGATTTAGCTACAATTTAATGGGATTTTAAGTTGTTCGGCTATGACTGCCCCTCAAACATGACTATGATTTCTTCTCGACCGACGGCTTCAACATCATCGGGGACAATGCATTGACCGTGCATGACATCAAGACTCCTGGATTTTTTCGGTTCAACATAGGGTATAATCTTGACCAACGGCTTGTCTCCATCGGTAATGATAAACCCGTCTCCGTCTTTGGCTCGCTTGATTATTTTCAAAAAAATGTGTCTGGGCCTCATTTATGTTGATCGTCCGCATGTTTGTTCTGCCGACCCTCGCCGTTTCATTCTGAGAGCTTTTGGCGCAACGCTTCCGTAAAATGAGCCGCCGGGTCGGCTGCGGTCTCGGCTTCATGATTGTCCAGGCCATCGAGCAAACCGCCGTTATGAGGATTTTTTTTTGCCATCGTTTCGAACGTCAATTTCGTTCAACGTATCGAAAAAACGCTTGGCCCATGCCGAGACGGCGATCACCTTCTTCGAATCAATCAAGCCTAATATCTCGAAAGAGTTTCGCTCTTGCTATAGGCGTTTTTAATTGCGCATTCGCCAGTCGCCTTTTTCAAGCTATCATAAACTTTGGCCTTGGGAATCGATTCCAATGGCGTTTCAACGGACGGCAGAGAATTTTCATGAAAATCCTGGCCAAAAAATTTTTTCAAAGTCTCCCTGTCAGACAGGAACCAACTTTCCATGCAAACCACCATCAGGTGGCAGTCGCCGTCAGTGGCACCAGTCGGCTTGGTCCATTTATCGCCTTCTCTGGCCGCCAGATGTTCCCACGGTTTTCCCTGGTTTGACTCAGCCACCGGGTCTTCACTATCCACTAAAAGAAAAGCCTTTTGACCTTGAGCCAGACTGATTGTGAAATCGTCATATGCGGCTTGCCGATTGCCACAAGCTGCTATTCTTGGCATGGGTCCGGTGTAGCTGGAATTTTTAATAAATTTTCTGAACCCTTCACGACAGTGTGTCTTTAAGAGACTGCTGTCACCGCCGCCTTCGACACACAAAAGGAATTCTACCACCGCACACCTCCCAGGTAGCCACCAAGCCACAAGTGACCCAGGCGATATTTTTCCAGCCAGGGTTTAAGCTCGTCGGCATCCAGGCGCTTTATGATGGTGCCGCTTTCTTCCGCCCGTTCACAAACCAAGACCACTTCAGGAGTTTCAGTAAAGGCATCCACCAGGCTATCGGAATGGGTAGTGACGATTAATTGGGTTCTGGTAGAAGCCTCTTGCAGAAGTCTGACCAAGGTGGGAATAATATCCGGGTGCAGACCCCATTCCGGCTCTTCAATACAGATGAGCGGCGGCGGACTGGGATGAAGCAAGATGGTCAAAAGGCTCAGGTAGCGCAGGGTTCCGTCAGAAAGCCTGGTGGCGGGGATGATGCGCCGCCCCTCCTGAAAAAATATCTGAACAGTGCCGCCTTCCAGTAGCACTTCATAATCATCAATGCCTTCGTAAAGCTGGCGCAGGGCTTCCAATAACTGAAGTTTGACACCCGGTTCCCGTCGTAGACGGTTTAAGACCAGACCAAGGTTACTGGCATCCGACAATAGAAAAATATTGGGCAGATCGGTTTTTTGCGGCAAGCGGGGCTCAGCGTAGCGGCCGAAGCTCCATTCACGAAAAAGGCTGATTTCTTCAAATTTTTTCCCCAAATACGTAATTTCCGGAAATTGATCAGGATCACGCCGTTGAGCCAATAGGGATTTATCAAGGGCCACATCTTCGCATTGAAGCGAGCGGAGATTGGAACCACAATTGATACTGATCATCGGGCGACCGCTTTCATTATAGCGATAATAAAAATAGAGTTGGTCGGAGCCGGGGTCCACCTGGTCATTCTCAATCCGTTCATCCAGCATTTCAAAACGGCTGGCCACTTCGGTGAATGACAGGCCGTAACGTATAGCCTGGGGCCGTCTTGGAGGGTAATCTATAACAATGTCCACCCTCGCTTCAGAGGGTCCTCCACCACCGTTTTTCCATAACCAATCGCTGATACCACCACCTTGACGTATAGGCTTGGCTATTTCACCAGAAGCATTGCGCAAAAGCTCAAAAACTTCCAAAAAGTTGGATTTGCCTGAGCCGTTAGGGCCGATCAATACATTCAGAGGCTTTAAATCCACAGGCATTTCTTCTGGGCCAAAGCTCAGGAGATTTTTTAGACAAACGTGTTTTACAAACATGACAGCAACCCCTTTATTCCAGAACAATCCGCACCTTGGGCGGGTCCTGGCCGCAAGTCAGTTGCTCGATAAAATCTCCAAAGCGTTTTCATCTCTGACGGGGTGGCCGGGCCATCGGTAACTTTGAGGGCCTGAGGCAGATCGTTCATTTTTATCGTGACTTTGTGTAGGCCGGAAAGAGCTTCCCGCAAAGCCTACACAAACTCACTATCCAGAGGTTCCGGCAGGACCCGCAACTGGATGAAGGCCGAAATATGCGCACAGGGCTCATCCTTCAAAAGACTCAAATTGACCTCGGTGACGGGGTCGGAAAGGTTGTTGAGAATGGTATCCAAGTGCTCGTCTAATCGGCTGACCAGGAGCGAAGCAACCGTCCCGGCGGTTTCCATCACGGGTCGAAAAGCGTAACGGTGGCAGATGGGATTGTTCTCAAGTTCTTTCTCCGTAAGGGTAAAACAACTTTTCAGTTGCGCCAGGAGGTTTTGGTACTCGACCAACTGCTGTCGGGGCATTAGAGCAATCACGGCCAGTTTGGCCAGGCTTTGCAAGCGGGCGTCATTGAGGAGCCAGAGCTTGCGATGATCGTCCTTGATCCCCCCAAGCGGGTTTTTCCGTGAAGGCCGCTGTAGACGACCAGGTATTCTTTTTTTTAACGTAGCGCATCAGCCATGAGCCTTTGCGTTGATTGGGCCAGATTGGCGGGACCGGCTTATTTCAAGGCTGCCAGAAGTTCCTGTTTTACCGTCTTAAGCTTGGCGACCCAGTCATGGTCCGGCTGTAGCACCGCTTCGGCGGTGGAAAGCCAGGCGGTGAGCTAACCTTGGTCCATAATGAAGGCCCGCCAAGTCTCCAGATCATCCAGGGCTTGAACAGCTTTGGCCTGGGCCTCTACTTCGGTCGGGCTGTAATGGAAATTTTTCAGTTTGCCGGGTGTGGAAAAGGTCTGAAGCGATTCAAAAAAAGGTTTTGGCTTCGGTCAGGCCCGCACTCAGGTTTCCGTCGGTCGCCAGGTCAAGTTCCCAGAAGGACAAACCTTCTTTTAACGTCTGCTTGGCTAACACCAAGCGCTTGACCATTTGGGCCACGGCCTACTGTAATGCTTGAATTGAGTCGTCTTTCCCCTGAGTGATCAACTGAGCTAGACCGGGAGCCAGGCCAAAAAGTTCAAACAAGGCCTTCAGGGCCGGCAGGTTCCATTCTTTGGGCTGCTCCAGGTGCTTAAATCGGATCAGCTCGTCCGTTCCCGTGGCGGCTAGGGCCGGCAAAAGGGTGGCGTAGAACTTTTGTCCTGGTACGCTTAATACGATGTCGCGGCATAGACCAGGGCCGCTAAGACCACCACCACCCACTCTGGTTCCAAACGAAAACCGCCCGGGTTTAAGTATTCCAGCCAGTGATCATCCTGAATAATTTCCCCCCTGTTCACCACCTGGCCATTCCCCTTGGTTTTGAAGGCTTCCTGAATGAATTGGACATATTTGGATTTGCCCGGTTCCAACTGGTCGCCGTCAAGCAGCTCCAAGGCCTCTAAAACGGCCAGGGCCTATTTGGTACGATTTTGCCCGGCAATGGTCCGCAAGGCATCCTGAGCGGCTTGGGCCCGGTTATACCCCATGATAAAAAGGGAGAAGAAAGGATAGCCCGGAGCCTGGTTCTCAAAATTGGGAGCCAGGCAAATGGCGGCCACCGTGTTGATCAAATCCCGAAAGTTGATGGTCTCATTGGTGGCCAGAGCAGAGAGCTTGCGGATTGATTTTCCTTCGGCCCAATCGGTGATTGCCTTGGAGCGCCCTTGATAGGTGACCTCGAAAGCCTCGGCCATATGTTTTTGAAGCCACTGAACCAGTTTTTTTTTAAAAGCCATTGGCCTTGGCTTCATAGGTCGACTTGGCCTGGCCAGAGGAGGTGGTGGACAGATCAAGAGCCGCCGCAGATTTTCAAAGCGGCCTGAAAATCCTCGCCAGTATCTTTCAGGCGGAAGAAGACCTCATCGCCAGCTTTGCTATCTTTGAACGAAGGCGGTTCATTGGGCTGGAGAAAGTAGAGGTAAAAATCGCATTCGGGCACAGCCGTGGAACGCTATCAAGTGTCGAAAAAAAATATTTACCTGCGTCATCGCTAAACCCAGGACGATTAGTTTATTATATCACAAAACGAGCACCTTGATTGACTCATTTTAGCTTAAGCTTCCCGATACTTATTGATTCCTCATCTATTTAACTTAAGCTTCCCGATACTTATTGATTCCTCATCTATTTGACCTGCCTTTGGCGCTGGCCTTGGTCATGTGCCTCCAATCCATGAATATCGGACCACGCCGTCGGGCAGAGTCTTCGGCCCGGCTAACGCCGGGTGACTTTCGACCTACGCCGGGTGTCGGCCTTACCTGTTTGCTTCATTTTAAGAAACACTTTAAGAATAAATGTGCTTTATGTGCGCCAAAGTTAGCTATAATAATAATTAAATGGGGTTTTTAGATAATTATTATTGACATTTATAGTAATGAAGCTCCCCGCAACAGAGACTACGTGGTATCTTGTGCAGAGAAGAGCACCTATTTGATACCTATATAGAATAATAGAGGCTTTTTAGAGTGTGTCATATTATAATCTTATTCTTTTCCTTGATTTTTTCGTAATTTGAGATTGCATATTCATTCGTATCTTTACATAAGGCTCGGGTGACAAGAAAAGGCAGAAGAAAAGAAAAGAGAAGAGAAGATGCAACAGTGCTACGGGAAGTAAAGCCGCAGCAGAGCTGCGGGTGGATTAAACCCACTAAGATTAAAAAATCGTTTTGCGTTCGCCTGATGGCATTATTTTTTTGCCTAGATGATCAGCTTGTAAAAACCATATTTCAATAAAATCTTAAGTCATAGCCCTGCCACTTTGGTCGTGACCAAAATTTTAAAATTTATAAAATTACTGAAAGTGGATCTCAATGAGCCTGTCTCAGAACCAGTTCTTACACCTCTCCACCAATAAAGCAAGCTGGACGAATCGAAACTCGTGAAATAACTGTAGTTAAGGTGACTTCAGACACCATTTATGAATGGTTATCAACAGAAAAAAGAATGGGTTGGAATCAATACTGTTTTTAAGGTGACCAGATCTGTTGAATATAAAAAGGGTAAACTTCCTACTACCGAAACACGTTTCTTTATTTCAAGTCTATCGCTAGGGTGTAAACAGATGCTGGAAATCTCAATAATGCATTGGAGTGTTGAGACGAGGCACAATATTCTCAATGATACAGAAACCTTTGCTGAAGACAAGTGCAGAGTATATCGTGGGAATGGAGCAGAATTTTTATCAATCATGAGAAAACTTGGGATAAATTTTCTACTCCCTTTTAACAGAATCTATGACTCTGAGAGCTTTAGAGGAATCATAGATATGTGTAGACGGTATCTTCCATTGTTGGAGGCCATACTCACTAAAAATGCAGAAGAGGTTGGCTACATTAAGGAATGGCGAAAACGGATGAGCGAAGGCCAGTTTGCAAGTTTTGTGCCAAAGTGATCGATTTTTCATTTTTTTTTACTTTTTTGACGCATTTGTCCTGCGGCTTTGAGCCGTTCAACTTGAATTCAGTCGAAAAATACCTTATGGCCCACCAGCTTAAGCTGGTGGCGGTTCACTTTTCAGATATGAAGACTTCATATGCCTACAAATTTTATTTTCGGGCAGGACCCGATTTTTTTTCTTGAATCGGCATTTTTTTTTACCGAGGGTTTTTACTGGTCTATTATTCAGTCTTTTCCATGTTTCCCCCGGTACGATAGTCCAACCACTGGCCTTACAAATAGCCGACATTGACAGCCATGACCTCCTTGGTCAAGGGAATGTGGCCATGGCGAAGGCAGACAACCGCCCCTGAGCCGATGTCCTTTTTGAATTTCCGCAAACACTTGAAGGTGCTAAGGCCGCTCAGGCTCGGCGATGCTGTTTTCTTCACTTCAACCGGATAGAGAGTCATATTCTGCTCGAAAACAAA
>JAISWF010000088.1 GCA_031271165.1 Deltaproteobacteria bacterium | reverse complement strand
TTCCCCAATCAATGTGGATACGTCAACATCTAACCGAGGAGCCCTGTGCGCTAAAGTGTGCCCGCAGGGATCTGTGCGGGGGGACGCCCGAAAGGGCGTTCCCTACCGCGACGGCTCATCTTGTATTAGTTTGTAAATATAGAAAAAAAACTGTTAGGCTAAATGGGCATCTCGATTAAAGAATTGTTACTCGAATGCGCCGAAAAAATGGTTTAAGAATAACGGAGATAGAATTCGACAAGGCTCATATTTATTTATTAATTAATTAGCTATCGACTACACAATCTATTTACATAATCGTTTTAAAATTAAAACAATATTCTACATATCATATTTGGCGTAATCCATTATACAAACCTATTTTACAGCAACATTTTTGATCGACCAGTAAAAAGTCTATTTATTCGTTTTTATCATTTTTAACATTTTGAAATTACTGACATAAAAAATTAGGGATTCAGGTTTTTGAGGGTTTTTACCGGTTGATCATTTTTGGAAAGAACGAACATTTTGGTCAGACGGTTATTTTGTATCTTCGATAGGGCAAGCGAGTTTATCGACAATACAAGAGTATATTCGGCATCAAGGTTAATCATGACCGGAACGCATTCATCCGCTAGACTAAAGTCTACCGGTTTTCTGCGATAAGCCTTATAAAGGTTTCTAAGAGCCATGAGGCCTTTGAGGGGGTGGGCTGATGGCTTGGCTCAGCTCATTGTTTTTTTGTTAATCCTGGCTTAATTGGCGCCTGCTTTTTGGTGGGTTGACTTTGCCGATTTGCCTCGGGTAGAATCGTAGCGCTAAAAGGGCTCTCATTGATTCGGGTTTTTCCGACCATCTTGGCCTCTGGCACCCAAATTAAGCTTGACGCAGTGCGGCGTTTAAGTTTTTTTAAAAGCGGCTTCGCCTCTGGCGGGCCACATCCCCCTCAGGGAGGCAACATGAGCGAATTTACGATTAAAGATCGCCGGTTATTTAACAAAGACGGCAGTGTTAATGAAGAGGAGCAAACTGCGGACGCTTCAAAAACCGAAAATACGACCACAGCCGAGGCCGTCGCCGAGGAGGCCGCTCCAACCGAAAACTCTCAAAACCAGGCTAAGAGTTCCCGCATCGGAGCTGGAGACATTGAAGCAACTCTGACCACCCTCATTATTGGGCTGGCGACCACGGCCATGATCCAGCTTGGGGAACAATCTCCCGACGGTACGGCTGTGGCTCAGAAGCCGGATTTGGTAAGTGCCAAACATACAATTGATATTTTAGCTATTTTAAAACAAAAGACCCTGGGAAATCTGGACCACTCGGAAGAGTCTCTACTGGAGACCCTTCTTTATGATCTGCGGATGAAATACGTCTCAGTCAAAGGTAAGGTTTGACAGGGCCTGGTTTAATTTTTTTTGGGACGACGGTAACCCAAAAAACGGGGCCAATCGGTCCTGGGCGGGGCTTTTAGTAAAGCTTTTCGCCGCTTTCACCGGTCGTTGTCGTTAGTTTGACTATTGTTTGATTATTGGGCGTTTTTTTAACTTTTGACTATTCGAAAGGACTTTACATGAGTAAAACACTCTCAACCACAATGGCCGTCGGCCTTTTTATTGTCGCCGCCATCATGGCAGCCTTGTCGGCTCCGGCTATGGCCCAGGATCCGGCACCAGCTCCTCAAACTCCGGGCGCAGTTCAGCTGCCAGCTCCGGCTGTTGACACCGGTAATCTGGTGGCTCTGCCCTCAGTGGCTCCGGTGGCTCATAAAGCCAAGCCGGCCGTGGTTAACATTTTTACCGTAAAATTTGTCAAATCCGGTCAGCGCAACAGCAATCGCCGGGGCTTCCGAGGGACGCCGGAGGAGTTTTTTGAGGATTTTTTCGGTTTTCAGGTCCCGCCTCGCTCTAACAAGCAAAGTGCGCTGGGTTCGGGTTTTATCTTTGACCCCCAAGGTTTTATCATCACCAACAACCATGTGGTTGAGGATGCCGACGACATTAAGGTCAAACTGGCCGATGGTCGGGAGCTAACAGCCGAGATTATCGGCCGAGATCCGAAAACCGACCTGGCTCTGATCAAATTGACCACTCCCGGCCCCTATCCCTATATAAGCCTCGGCGACAGTGACCGTATTGAAATAGGGGATTGGCTGGTGGCCATCGGCAATCCCTTCGGTCTTGAGCATACCGTAACCGCCGGAATTTTGTCGGCCAGAGGGCGCACCATTGGGGTGGGGCCCTATGATGACTTTTTACAGACCGATGCCTCCATCAATCCCGGTAATTCTGGAGGTCCTCTTTTGAACCTTCGGGGTGAAGTAGTGGGTATCAACACTATTATCATTGCCGGGGGAAGCGGTATTGGATTTGCCATCCCCAGCAACGTGGCCACCAAGATTATCGATCAACTCAAAGCTAACGGCCGGGTTGAGCGTGGTTGGATTGGGGTTCTCATCCAGGAACTGACGCCTGATATGGCTAAAAGTTTTGGGCTGGATGACAACACCCAAGGTTCGTTGATTGGTAACGTCGTGGAAGGCTCCCCGGCCGAGACTGGCGGCCTTAAGCACGGCGACATTATTGTTGAATTTGATGGTAAGCCCATCAAGGCCTGGCAGGAATTGACCAGCATTGTGGCCGATACTCCCATCGGCAAGGTCGTTAACGTCGTGGTGGTCAGAGACAAAAAGAAAGTCACCTTGAAACTCACCGTCGGTAAACTCGAAGACGATGGTAGCTCTCTGGGCGGTTTGTCGTCCCCGGGCTTTGATCTGGGCCTGACCTTACAGGAGCTGACACCAGAATTGGCCGCCCGTCACGATCTTGGCGGACGCTCCGGGCTTTTGGTCCAGGGAGTGGGCAACGATTCTTTGGCCGCCGAAGCCGGCATCCAACCCCAGGACATCATCTTGGAGGTCGATCGCCAGCCGGTGCCAACCTTGGCTGAATACCAGCGTATTGTCCGGCAGCATGCCAAGGGCACCCCGATTCTTTTGTGGATCAAACGGGGCAATCAGACCATCTTTTTCAGTCTCGGCTTAAATGATTAACTAAACCCAGGTGGGCCCGGCGACCGGGCTCGCCTGGACTCAATTAGAGCGGGATCCGGGCTATTTTAAAAGCCTTGGATCTCGCTTTTTTTGTTGGTCATTGGTTCAGTCGTCTCCTTGGCCAATCATAACCGCCAACAGTTATTAGAACTTCCAATATCAGCCCTTCCGACCAAAGCTCGGCGGCTTCTATTTGCCCCTCTTGAAACCTTCCGGCGTCATTACATTTAACCCTGCAACCCGAGATAATAATTTTGGCAATTGGCTTAGCTCTGGAAAATGAGAGTTTTAGCTGATTTCATAACGGGGAAAAAAGTTCAAAATCTGAAAAAACTCAGCTTGGAAGAGATGTTCGTCTATGGTAATTATTTAACAAAAGAGTTGAATATTTTGGAACTGTACTATGGCAACAAACTTAAAGTTGTAAAACCAACAATTCGGGAAGGTTTACGCGCTTTGGATTTCGGAGCCTAATTTTATATGACATCAAGTGAGCAACAAGCGATGGACAAATAGGAGCTAGACGAAGAAAAAAAAATTCAACAGCCGACGGTTTTCCCCGCCGAAAGGTCGGATAAAACGAGCCGACAGGTGAGACTTCAAGGGCGGGTGATTTTCGTCAGCCCGGCTGGTTTGGGCGACAACACAACTAGCTACAAAGTGGCAGGAGTTGCGATAGAGTTTCCAAGCCGTTTTGCGAGTAGCACTTTGGCGTTATTTTTTGTCGCGGATACGTTTGACTTCATCAAGCGTCAAGCCGGTCATTTCAGCTATGTCTGTGAGCGGGAGCCCTTTGGCGATGGCGTTCTGCGCAATGTCGTTACGCACTTTTTCCAGCTCTTGTTTCAGCCCTTGTTTCAGCCCTTGCTCCAGCCCTTGTTTCAGCGCTTTTTCCAGCCCTTGTTCCCGCGCTTGATCACTCGTGACTCCAATCAAGGTATTCAGGTCGGTTTGAAATTTCATACGTGAGCGAAATTTTGCCCGCATATCGGGGTCTGAGCTTATGTTTCTGAGTACTTCGTCAGTCATTTTTATTGCCTACTGCGATAGAAAGAACTCTATGCGGGGAAGTGCAGTGCCGAGAAAATTCTTGGTTAAACATTGGCGAAAAGTAAAGAAACGGACGGCAACAGCGGCGTTCGTCAGCGTACTAAAGCAGACGGTTTTACCCTCCGCAAGGTTGGAGCAAGCGAGCCTACAGGTGAGGCTTCAATGGCGGGCGACTCACGCAGCTTAGCTGGTTTGGGCGACAATACAACAAGCTACAAAGTGGCAGGAGTTGCGATAGAGTTTCCAAGCCGTTTTGCGAGTAGCACGTTGGCGTTATTTTTTGTCGCGGATACGTTTGACTTCATCAAGCGTCAAGCCGGTCATTTCAGCTATGTCTGTGAGCGGGAGCCCTTTGGCGATGGCGTTCTGCGCAATGTCGTTACGCGCTTTTTCCAGCCCTTGTTTCAGCCCTTTTTCCAGACCTTGTTCCAGCCCTTTTTCCAGACCTTGTTCCCGCCCTTTTTCCAGCCCTTGTTCCAGCCCTTTTTCCAGCCCTTTTTCCAGCCCTTTTTCCAGCCCTTGTTCCCGCCCTTGTTTCAGCCCTTGTTCCCGCGCTTGATCATTCGTGACTCCAATCAAGGTATTCAGGTCGGTTTGAAATTTCATACGTGAGCGAAATTTTGCCCGCATATCGGG
>JAISWF010000040.1 GCA_031271165.1 Deltaproteobacteria bacterium | reverse complement strand
CTCTCTGTCAATTGAGTGTTTATCTCTCAGCTCAATAGCTTTTTTCAAATGCTCCTGAGAAAATTTGACTGTTCTGGCCATAAGAATCCTCCTTGGCCAGCATTATACTAAAAGGAATTATTAAAAGCAAATTAGAATAAGACCCTGATTAGCCATAGTTGTTAAGGATTTTTTAACCGCACGGGACCGAGCACTATCCGCCGGTCACTTGCGGTTTTTTTGCCTTTCAGGCCTCATTTTGTATTTGGTCGGTTTGGCGGCCTTGATACTTGGATTGACAGAGTCGGCAGTCTTCAGTGAGTCTTTCATCTCCAGCCATAAGTCTTTTCCTTAAATCATCAATAGCTGGACTTTTCCAGATGTTCATAAGCTTAGATTTTCCGAGATGACCTACCGAAAGTTTTAAACCCGAAAGATCGCAGCATGGAAGGACCGTCTCGTCGTGGAGGACGCTCAGCCGTTTGAAAGGCTGGGCGCAGCGCCCGGTGGGCGGTTCAACCAGACCCAGGCGGGGAGATAGCGTTGAGATGGAACTGCGGCTTTTAAAGTTTCCGAAATATTGAACAGAAATAAAATCAACTCTGGTTTCCCAGCGCTTGATAAAAGCCGCCAGTTCCTTTTCGTTAAGGCTGGTCAAACAAAAGCTGACTCTAATCAAGGGCAGGGCCTGCTTTTTTTCCCGGCGAAGAGCCAAAAGCTCAGTTACGTTATTTTCAACGGTTTTAAAATCAGACCCTGGTCTCATCAAAAGGTAGGTATCCTCATTGACGGCGTCAAGACTTATCATGATTCTGGTCAGGCCGGCTTCCAAAAGGGCTTTGGAGGTCTGCCCGTCAAGCTTTAGGCCATTGGTATTAAACATCACATCCACTAGACCTTTTTCCCGGCCAAAGGCTACAAGGTCCGGGATATGAGGGGAGGTCAGAGGCTCCCACAGCCCGCCAAAGCCCATGGAGGCCTGACCGTTTTGGGCCCCCTCTTCGATTAGCCGGCGGACGGTCTGGTGCGACAGTTCCGGAGGAGCTTTAAGTCCTGCTGGTTTGGGTTCAGACATCAGGCACATAGGGCATCTTAGATCGCAAGCCCGCTTGAGTTCGTAATCAACGTGGAGGGGAAAAGGAGGGATTTGGCGGAAAGTTTTAGCCAGATCCCAGCGGCGCCGGTAGTCGTCAAAGGACGCTCCGAGTTCCTGGGATAGAATTTTTAGGGGATCGAGTCCGGCCAGAAAATGGGAAACCTTTCTGGAGTCACTGTAAAATTCAGGCGGACAAGCCGGCTCCAATGTTTCTAATGACCCAAAAGGTCTGAGAGGTCCTTTGGCCGGGACATTATTGTCGGAAGCGCTGGTCACAACTTGGCCTCGGCCAAACCTTGGGGGGTTTTGGGCGGCAGAAGCATCACTTCGACCAGCTCTCCGGCCTGGACGCAGGCGCTGGCAGGAAGTAAGGCTGAGATGTAGTTGTCGGTCAGGACCTTGGGCCGCCCCTTAAAGAGAGTGTTTTCCACCAGAGCCTGGCGCGGTCGTCCGAGCTGGGAGGCCAAGAAATCCGCTTTTTTCTTAGCCCCGATGGTTCTCAAAGCCGCAACTCGGGCTTTTTTAACTGACCAGGGAATTGGTTCGTCCAGTTGAGCCGCCCGGGTCCCGGGGCGAGCTGAGAAGGGAAAGACGTGAAGGTACCCAAAATCAAGACGATTGACCAGATCAAGTGTGGCCGCAAAATCGTCATTGGTTTCACCAGGAAAGCCAACCAAAATGTCGGTCCCCAAATTTAAATCTTGGACCGCAACTTTGATAGACTTTGCTGCGGCTTCGGCCTTGGCTATTTGGTACGGTCGGCCCATGGCGGTCAGAATCCGGTCGCTTCCGCTCTGGAATGGGGTGTGAAGATGGGGAGCCAGCCAGGGCATGGTTTTAAAGGCCTCGGCCGCTAGTCCCAGTTCAGGGGGTTCCAAGGAGCTCAGCCGCAATCGGGCCCCGGCCAGGGCCGGACCAAAATACAAATTAATTTCAGCCAAAAGCCGGCTTAGGTCGTCAGCCGGCTCCAGGTCTGCCCCCCAGCGGCCCAGGTGGATGCCGGTCAGGACCACCTCTTTGATTCCTTGATTTAGGTAAGCGGCAATCCCAGCCAAAACCCGATCACGGGCTTGGCTTCTGGAGCGGCCTCGGGCCAGGGGGACGGTGCAGTAAGCGCAACGGCCGTCACAGCCATCTTGGATCTTGTAAAAGGCTCTGGTCCGGGCGGGCGGAGCCTCACCTAAATCGCCAAAGGTACCGTTTGGCTTGGAAACCCTGACTGAGCCTCGGGGAATGGAAAGAAAGTTGGTCAGCTGCTCTTTTTCTTTTTGGCCCAAAACCAGATCGGCCGTCCCTGCTAAAAGCTCAGGATGGGCCTGGGCCAAACAGCCGGTCCCGATTATCAAAACTCCAGGATTGCGGCGCTTGAGTCTTCGGATGGTTTTGAGGACCTCGGTATCGGCCCTCTCCGTCACGGTGCAGGTGTTAATAATGACCAGATCAGAATCTTCCGGGGCGGCTGGCTTATAACCAGCTTGAGTGAGCATCTGTGTCAGAGCATCGGATTCGTATTGGTTGACCTTACAGCCGAAAGTAACGATGGCGGCCTTCATGGATGACCTTTGATAATAGGTAGCAGCCCCGAGGCTGGGCAAGCTAGTTACCTTCACGGTTGGAGCCCATTTCGATTTTTCGATAGATGTAATTTTATCAATTAAACTCTGGGGTTAGGGGTGGGTCAGTCGGTGGGAAATAAGACGACTTTTCCGGTCAGATCGCCGTGGGAAAAGACGGCCAGCGATACCGCTATGCTTGGCATGGTCAGAGTCTGGGGAAGCTCGGCGGGAAAAGCACGACCGCCCAAGGTGTAGCGGGGTGCGGAAAGGGTCAGACCGTTGGCTAGAGTCACTTTTTCGACGATGACGGAGGTCCCGGGCTTAAGCCCCCAGCGTTGGCCGATGTTCAGGGTCTTGGTCTGGTTATTGGCCTGTAAGGTTACTGATTCGAGTTTGGGGGCGATGATCTCAATGTAGGCGGCTGCTAAAAGTTCTTTGCCGTTTTCGGCCCCTAACCGGAAAACAGTGCGTTTATCAAGGGTCATGGCAAATCTTGGGATAATATCGCGGGCGGTGTCACAGGTCGTCCCAAGATCATTGCCGGTGGTGTCGCCGCTTCTTCCCACAAAGCCCTTGAGGTTCATGACGGTCAGTGCGGGAAGCGGGGCCGGGGATTGGATCTCGACAAGTTTAATCTTTGCCCCCCGGTGAACCGAGAGGATCTCTCCGGGAGAGACCAGGACCGAGCGTCCGTCAATTTCCAAAGCAAAGGCGGTGACCTGACCCTTGGGCAAAGGTTCTGAGGGCGGGGTGATTTCCAGTGGCACGGTGATAGCCCCGGCCTGAGCTGCGGCGATGGGCTTGGGCTGGGGCTCGGACGAAGCCGTGACTTGGGGTTCAGTTACTGACACCAGCGGAGGGCCGGTATTTGATCCTAAAGAAGTGGCGTTGGATGTGTCACGGCCTGGAAGCCAGCCGGCCTCGGCCCCAATAACTTCGGAGGCCGAGGCCAAAAGAAGCTGCGGGGACGGGCCCTGCCCGGGCGAGAGTAATTCTAGTTGGACCTGCCCGAATTTGATGTTGTCGCGGCGGGCAATGATGGTGGTCGGTTTGACGATTTTATGGGGGAGCCGGATATCGTTGAGGCTGCCGAGGCCTAGAAAATCCACCGAAA
The DNA here is from genome assembly GCA_031271165.1 of Deltaproteobacteria bacterium. Lineage (GTDB taxonomy): Bacteria > Desulfobacterota > Desulfarculia > Adiutricales > Adiutricaceae > JAISWF01. The sequence goes on along the minus strand of JAISWF010000040.1, from coordinate 42,756 downwards.
GACCGCGGTCATAATTGGCGACCACTTGGACCACCTCGACCATGTCACCGGAGTTAATCAACAGGGTTTGGCCGTCAGCTACGGCCACCGGTAGTTTGTCGTTAATGGATATGACCATGAGCTTAAGTTCCGGGGGCTCAAGGTTGATGCGGGGCTGCTCGGAGACCACCCCATAGAGTTCCATGAAAGCGTTGACGGCCAAGTTATGCTGGTGGATCTTCATTTCCAAAGACGGGAGCTGTTTACTTGTTTCGATCCCATAAGCCGGAATCCCCAGCTTGGTCAAGGCATAAAAACTGGCTGATTTTCTTTGTTCTTTGTGTTTGGAATTATCCGACAAGGTGTCATGGTTGGAAAAGTTAAATTTGTACTGATCTTCTTTGATGTCGCGATTAATAATGTCGATGGCCGCTCGAGCTTCTTGGCCCAGATGGAGAACCCGGCCGGTCGCCGGATGGGTATAAACCTCGCTGTCAGCGATAATGCACTGGCCGTAACGCATGGGGTTGGCCATTTCGCTTTCCCAGGTCGGCCTGAAAAAGCCGGAGCCGTCATGGAGATTTAAGACCAGATCGCTTTCGGCCATCAAGTTTTTAATTATTTCCACCCGGTCGCGATCGGGGTCGCGGTCGGCTACCTGGTCGAATTTGCGGTTCATGTCCCCGTCGGGACCGCGGTCAAAGAGGATGATGGATTTGAAATTGGTCCGGGGGACGACGATGAGGTTGCCGCGTTTTAAAGCCACATCCACATAGAGATCGGCTGACATAAAGGCGCCGGGCTCATCGCCCTGGATGCCGCCCATGATCAAGATGGTCGGGCCCTCTGTCCGGCCGTAAATCTTATAAATCTCCAACTCTTGAGGGGTACCCTCAAAATAGATGATGTGCTGGCGGTCGCCGGAGGCGGACAATTTTGAGGGCAGAAGGATGGCTAAAAAAAGACTGAGGCCAAATCCCATCAAGCCCCAAAGGCCAATCATTGGGAACGCAGTTTTAGGAGCCATCAGCGTTCCTCGATTTCGATTTTTTTGCGAAAAACCAATTCTTTGGTGTCCTCGTCCCAGGCCAGAACTTCAGCGTTTAAGATTTTGCCGCCTTCGGGGATAATTAATTTATTATTGATAACTTTGGCGGCAACGATGTTGTATTTAGAACCCAAAGTCCAACCTTCCTCTAATTGGTTGAGATTGATAGCCGGGGCAGACGCTAGTGATATTACCCCGTTGCGCTCGGCGATGGCAAAGACAACGATTGTCCGGCCGCGCAGTCTTTGCCCTGGTTCGGCGTTTTGGCGCAAGAGGAAAGTTACGTCCCCTCTTGATGACAGCTTAAAATTGTCGACTTCCAGGTCTTGTGGATTGGCTGGCGGTAATGTTAGGCCAGCGTGAAACTGAGCCCAGACTTGTCCCAGGGTATTGGGGGCCGGGGACGCAGGTTCTGTTCCGGGGCCAGGCGCGGTTGAGTTTGGTTCCGGGCCTGGGTTTGGGTCTGGGTTTAGTTCCGGGGCCGGCTCTGGCTCCTTTTGGTCATCGGTATTGTCTGGGACTCCCACCAACAAACCGTCGGTCTCGGTGTAATTGGCCGTTAAAATGGCTTGATCGAGGAGGGCCAGAATTCGTTTGGCTTCTTCCGGGGCCATATCCACGGTTTTGGTATATTCACGGATGCTGGCGATGCGGTTGTTGGTGGTAATCTGCTCGGTCAGCCGCCGGTTTTCCAAATCGGTATCAACGTACAAATGGACGACGAAGGCCAGCATAACCAAGGCCAAGACCATGAAAACAGATATTATCCAGAAAATTGTCCCGGATAGGCTTAGCCGCCTGGTCTGGCCATCGGCGCCCATGACAATAATGTGCATCCGGTTAGGTTTGGGCTCCCTCCGGTTAGTCATTTTAAGGTGGTTAGTCAGATGATCCTGCAAGGGCACACCTTTTACGGTATAATCTTAAAAGATTCAGATATTATCTTCCATTCTCCATTATATATAGATAATCGTAGTGTCTTTTGACCTCGGTCGTTGGTTCGATCGCTTTCGTAGATTTGGATAAAAGTGACCTCAGCCTGACGGTCTTTTATTGTTATCTCAACATCACTGAAAGTGACTTTGATGCGGGAGGCATTGGCTATATTACGGCCCCGGTAGCGGATGAAACCGGCTAAATCAAGTTTTCGGTCGGGAAAATAAAAATCAGGAGCATAAAACTTGAAATAAGTGGCGCTGTCCCGAGCGCTCCAGGCCTGAACCCATTGCTCAAGCATGACCAAGGCATTGGGGACATCAAGCTGGAGACTATCATCGGGTGGGTCTTGGCCGGTGTCTTGAGAGTCAAAAGCATCGGGACTCTTTTGGTTAATGGCCTCGTTTTGACTGCTGGCGGCTGGTGAGTCGTCTGAGGAGACAGCCGCCGTATTAGAGGTGAAAAAAGACGATTGAATTTTGTTATTAGAGGTAACTAAAGAAGGTTGAAGGCCATTATTAGAGGCGACTAAAGACGATTGCAGGACATTTTGCCCAGGCTCTTCGGCCGGAGGATTGTAGCCTAAAGATTGGTCCGAACTCCTGGTAGCCAGCTCCGATGAGGACCCTTGGTCTGGCGGGGAGTCAGGTTGGTTGCCGGGCGGAAGCTGGGCGGCGGCTTGAAGGTCCGTAGCGCCAGAGTCGCTAACCGGTGTTTTCGAATCGGATTCAAGCTCCGCTAATACTTGCTGCTCTTGAGTTTGTCCAGAGGAGCGGCCTTCCAGTGCGGCTCGGTCCGCTTCTTGAGCCATCGCTTCAGCGGCATCATCAACTGCTGGGTCGGGTCCTTTGACTTCGGAAGCCAAAACCAGCTGGGGGGGGAGTAAAATACCGGCCGATGCAACTGCCACCGGTTGGGCAACCTGGGAGACCGCCAGCGGCGGAGTGGTTAGGGCCAGAATGCGCTGGGCGGCGGTCAGCCACTTGTTGGGCTGGGGCCCGGGCAAGGGGTTGAATTCTTCGGCTAAAATTTCGAAGGCTCCTTGGCCCAGGTCAGCCAGATAAAGACGCTTGAGACCGACGGAAGAAAAGCGGTGGTCACCCTTATAATCCTGCTTGAAGGAAACAACTATCGTTTCCCGGTGCCGGTAGATGGTGAGGTTTTCAATGGTTACTTCGATCTTTTTATAATTTTGGGCCACACTTTTTTTGCGGTCCATCCATACCTTATAAGACAAACCGTCAGAGTTGGTAAATTGGCGGGAGTATTTGGAAGCATAAGCCGCCAAGTCTTTGTTAGCCCAGGCTCGGCGCCAGCTCTCGATAAAGGTCCGAACTGCCTTGGCCTTCTGCTTGAGCTCGGCAGTCTCGCTGAAATGGCTGTCATTATAAACGACAATGGGGGTTTCAAATAGCTTAATATCAAATTCCAGGGCCGCCAAATCGTGGTTTAAAAGTTCGATGCAGCCGTTGGAATCGTAATCAACCAGAGGTTTGTTGACTCCGTGGGTCCATATGCCATCCCCGCCTCGGCCAACGGTTCGATCCCAGAAGTTGGGGTAGTCCATGGGGTAGGCCAAGATACCGTAAATTTCCGGGAGTTCGGAAGGCAGAAGTTTCTGCCGGAAAATATAGTACCCTTCCGGGGTCTTCTTGTCGCCTCGGATGAGTTTGTCACCCTGGACCATGCCAGTAGAGCATGGCAGTATTTTTTCCAGCCAAATGTTGCCCTGCTCGTCGTGGCGATATACATAAAGCTGTTGCTGGGCCTTAATAACTACCAGGATATGGCCTTTGCTGGTCCCGGGATCAATTAAGGCGTCCGGGACCAAGGTCTCCGGAGGATTTGAGTCCACGGCGGCGGCGTCAAAGGCCAGCAGAAAAAATAGTGTGAGCGCAATCGACAGGATGGCACTCCAGTGCGGCTGTCTCAACGCTGTCATCAAAAAGCCTCCCTCGCAGTCTGGCTTATTACCTGCAAACCGGTTTTAAGCAGTGCGCCGGAAGACTGGTTTTTGGTAAAATCAATTATAAGGTCAACTGTCAAAAATCGACTCCTGTTGGGCCATAAGGCTTTGGGTCGGTTTAAGGCTGAACGCTGCCCGAATTTCGTTCGATAGCCATCGGCAGGAAGTTTAAGACCAAAGGGCGATGGAACTAGAGCAGCAGTTTTGAAAGTTTGCCGTTGTTTCAGCCTGTTGTCTGTTAGTATCGACAAACAAAGTAACTTTACAACATGTGTTAAATTGAAGCAAGACCCCAGGAGATTAAACGGCGGTTTTAGAATTTAGGACGTGGTCGCCCTATGGGGTTGTTACTATTATACCATTTAGCGCTAGATTTGCGAAAAGAAGATTCAAGTTGAATTTCAACTCTGGCAGCTTTAAAAAAAATCACAAAGGCTGTCTATAGTGCCGAGGGGCGTATTTTAGGGCCCATTTTGAGCCGGTAAAATTTTGGGCTTGGGTTTTTTTGGATTTACTTGCTGAAATAATAAAATAAAATATTGTTTCCTCTTATTTAATCGGTTTTAGTTTCGCCTGCTTTTTGGTCTCGCTTGGTTAGGTTGGCTTACTTTGGTGAGTATCAGCCGATTTTCGCTAAAACTAACGGTTAGTTGGGCTATGGGGTTCGCCCAGCCAGGCGTAAATAACTGTCAGGCCTTAATAAACCCAAAAGCGTTAGGCCAATGACCGCCGGAGTCCGGGGAGTAAATATGGAAAAGCCGGTTAGGATTTATATTTTGGGCTCTGGGGCCATGGGCGGTCTGTATGGCGGCTTTTTGTCTCAAAATCCGGCCAACCGGGTGACCTTGATTTGTCGGCGGCTTCAAACCGCTCAAGCTATCAACCGGGCCGGACTGAGCCTAATCACCCCCCAAGGTGAGCTCACCTTTTCAAATCTCAGGGCGGTGACTGGTCCAGAGGAGGGGGAGCGGGCGGATCTCCTAATTGTTTTGGTCAAAGCCTATGATACATTTGAGGCCATTAAGGCGGCGGCCGGCCTGGTTACGGCCGGCACGGCGGTAGTGTCCCTCCAAAACGGCTTGGGCCATCAAGAACTGCTTGGCCAAATTGTCGGTCATGATCGGGTTATCAGCGGTGTCTCCACTTTTGGGGCCATCGCCGAAGGGCCGGGACGGGTGATTTTACGAGGCTATGGGGAGACGGTCATCGGTGAATCTGATGGGAGCGTTTCAGACCGGGTTTTGGGAATGGCCCAGCTTTTCAGACAGTCCTCATTGGGCGGTAAAGTCACCACTGACATAACCGCCGCCGTTTGGGGCAAATTGGCCGTCAACGCCGGCATTAACGCTTTGGCCGCCATTTTGCGATCTCCCAACGGGGTGATAATGGAGCACCCGGAAACAGCGGCCATCATGGAGGAGGCAGTCCGGGAAGTGGTTGCGGTTGGCTTCAAGGCTGGGGTTAATCTGGAAAATGATGACGTTTTGGAGTCGGTGGCTGAGGTTTGCCGTAATACCTCGCAAAATATCTGTTCAACCCTTCAGGATATTTTGAGGGGCCGGCCTACGGAAATAGATACTATTAACGGCGCCGTTGTCAAATTAGGACTGGAGCTTGGAGTCCCGACCCCGGTTAATCGCCTTTTGGCCAGGCTGGTCATGGTCCAAGAGCGGCTTCATCGGCCCAAAGATGGTCCGGGCAAAGGTGGTCTGGGTGTAGATTTGTAGCCCTTAAGGTCTCATGGCCCAAGAGGTCAGGGTTGAAGGGTCAAAAAAAGAGCGCCGGGTTGGTTCCCAGCGCTCTTTTCAATTAAGGCCAAAGAATCGAAAAAAATCAATCTATATTTACGTTCTCACTATTGGGCCCCGGGTAGACCCCTGGTTAGATCGTCGTAGTCCAGACTTAGGCCCATGTCCAGGACCTCGCGCCACCAGACGGTCCCGGTCACAAAGCCGTCAGCAGTGGATTGCAAGATAATGCGGTTTTGGACCTGGTTGGCACTGGTGTTGCCGTAAATGGTGCTAGTGGAGCTCTTGATGATCCAAGCTTCAGTAGATTGGCCTTTGCCGCTGTTGCGGAAGCCGCTGATCATATCGTAGGTCTTGGGATTAACACCGGGGGTGGTGTGCTTTATGGGAGTCGAAGAGGCATCGAAGTCGTATCCTTCCATGTACGGGGCCGGGATACCGGTATAGGTGTCGACCAGGTACAGATATGAATGGCCCTCTGGGTCGCACAGGTTGGTCGAGGGCTCGTAGGTTGAAAACACCATATTGGAACGCCCATTGGGCAGAGCGTCAATCTTGGGCTGGGTGAGGACCATTTCATAGTTCTTGGCCGTATGAGTGGCATTAGTGTAGGACCAGATGTTTAAGCCCCTTTTGTAGCCAAGGAAATTATCTCCTCTCATGTAGCTGATGACCGTGTTGTAGTCGGTGGTGGTAGTGCCGTTATAGCCGGTGACCGTGCCGTCGGCAAAAACCCGGGCTTTGGTGACGTCGGCTATGGTTTTTCCGCCTCCCTCTTTGACTTCAGCGTAGGTGAGATTGCCGCTGGAGTTTTTGGGTTCTTTGAGGCCATATATATAGTGGGTATGGTTTTCCTCGCAGGCAGTGATATTGGTGGGGTTACTCAGGGTTGAACACATCGAAGACCGGTCGTCGTTGCTCCAGAGTCGGCCGGTGCCGAAGACCACCCAGAGGTTCTCGACCGCATCAAAGGTGGCATTGACGGCCCCGGTTACCGGGCGGTCGGTTTTGTACATGGTCGTCAGCTGCCAGCTGTTGACCCCAACCGGATCGCCGTTGCCATCAACCATTTTCAGGCGCAGCAAAGCTCCGCGGTCAATGCGGTTTGTATCGCGGCTTTGGGTGAGCCCATAATAGACCGTGGGGTTATGCCAGGTAACCGAGCCGGCGTCTGAACCACGGTTGACCAGTTTGTTGCTGCCCGGGCCGACGGAGGCGGTGACGAAGGAATCATTAAAAAACGAGTTGGACGGCATGGTTTGGCCGGAGGGCATACCTTGTGACCCGGTACCGCCAAAGACCCTTTCTAAGGCCCCGGTATAGGCGTTGAGCACATAGAGCTGAGCATGTTGGTTGCTTATACCGTCATAAGCCTTCTCGCCGCCGTTGCCGACCGGAGCTTTGGCCTGGACAACTTGGCCTTCCGGGTTGGTGTAGGTCTTGACAATGTCGGTCGTCGGGCCGCTGGCCACCAAAACGTGCCAGCCGTCGACGCTGGAGACCACGGCCGGTTTGGTTATGGTCAATCCCAGGGAGGGATCGCTGAATCGCCACAAGAGGACCGGTTCATGCTCGGGGTCGGTCACATCAAGGGCAAAGTACTCCGAGTAAAGGTATTTGACCGGTGCATCGGGGTTATCAAGCTCAATGGTCCGGCCGCCAAGTCTTAGACCACCGATTAGGATGGTCCGCCATTCGTTGGGCTTCCAGGTTCTGGAGTCGCCCAGAGGTTGGGTTTGAGTAGAGGTATTTTTAATATCCACAACTACCGGTTCAAGATCGACGTAGTAGCTGTGAACGTAACTGGGATCAGTGGCCCAGGTCAGGTGTGGCAGGACCGAGGCCGGGATAAAACCCCACAGCTCGGTGCCCAGCGTGTGGGCCTTGCCAGTGCCGCCGGTGAAGCTGGTCTTGGCGTATCCGATGGTCCCGTCAGCCAGCGACCCGTAGTAGCCGAGGTTGACGGCATGGAGGATGCCGTCGTTGGAGCCAAAATATGAGACTATGCGCCGGCCCCTGACCCCGGGGTTGGTCGAATCGTTGGGCAGGTTCTTTTTATAGAGCGAGTAGGACAAATCGCCGTATAAAAGGTCGTATCCGGCTAAAGGCTCGGCCACGATGACCGGTTTGGAGTTTATGATATCGCCCAGTCTCCAGGTCCGTTTTTGATTGGTGTTCCAGGGGGTGCAGACCGAGCGGGAACGCCAGCCTCTGATGTCCTGTCCGGAAGTATAACGGATAAGGTCTTTGGCTGTGGTCAGGCGGTCAGCCGTATTAGAGCTGGTAATAAGGGTCTGGTTGCCAAGGTTGGGAACCCAGGACCCGTCGTCGCCGCTGTTGATATGAGCCCTGACCACGTGGGCAACGTGAGAATCATAGATAAATTCATTTAAGGCGGCGGCGATGACCTTGGCTGAGCCGCGGCCGACTCTGATGTTGAGGATACTGCCGGGCAATTGGTTGGTAACGACCTGCCCGGCGGGGAGGTTGCTGACTATTTCGACCCTGATGGAAGTCATTCCGTGCGGAGGACGGCCGACGGCCGAGACAAAGAGTTCTTTACAGACCTTTTGTTCGTCGCCGCAGGACAGGCGAGCGGTTTCGTCGCAGGCTTCAGTTCCCACAAACCGGGCAGCTGGTCCTAATGTATAGCCCTGGACCAGCATGGGGGCCAGGTTGGCGGCCCGCGAGACTTCAAAGAGGTTATTAGAGAGCCGGACGGCCGAAGAATATCCCTCGCTGGAGTCAGGGAAAGGTCCGGTGTAAGTATACAGTCTCCGCCCAACCGTTGTGCTGTCAAATACCCTGGCCGATTCAAAGGAGTTGGAGGGGATGGCGCTTAAAATATTGCTGAAGTCCCAAACTGATTTGAGCTCGTAAAGAGAGGCGACAGTGTCACGCGGGCCTCCTTGTTCAAGTTCGTTAATCCCTTCGACGTCGGTCCAGAGAGTGATCTTGGAGTTATCAGTATCGGTTTGATTTTCAAAGATAACCACCAGATCACCAGTGGTACTGGTGGGTTCCCCGGAAATGCTGTCCAGAATACCATTGGGGTTGGTGTCTTCTCTGAGGTTGCCCCATTGGTCGATGAAAAGACTGAAAAAGTTGCCGGCCCATTTGATCTTGACCCGGTTTTCTTCAGGGAGACCAGCGTCAAGAGGTGAGTAGTATTCAGGGACGTAGGAGGTTTGAATAGCCAGACCTCCGCCCAAGACGGAAGTTATTGAGTCAGAAGTGGCAGTTACCGCCTCGCTGGCCTTGGATATGCGGTCAAAGGCCTTGGAGAGCTGCTCAGGCAGTTCACTAAGGTTGGCCACTTCAAAGTAGTTGTCCGGGGTCCCGCTTTTGAGCGAATCCCATTCACCGGGATCCGGAACCCCGTTGGAATTGGCGTCCTTAAATCCGCCGTATTTGGCCGCCAACCACAGGGGATTAGGCAGGTTTAGCGGCTGGGTCGTGACATTAGTGTCAAATTCAAAGGACCTTACTTGAATATAGGCCATTTTGTTGGGTACGGTGTAGTAGCTAAAGGCACCGTTAAGAATCGCCGGGTAGTTGTTGAGGTTGTTGGCAGGGGTATTATTGGCTAAGGCCGTTCCTGAACCGCAGAGATTGGCGGCGTTAGCTCCGGTAAAGCCGGCATATGGACAATCCCAGGGGGTCAAAAGAGGGTCGCGGACGATGTTAGGATACCACAGACCTTGAGCTACCCCAGTTTTAGTCCCGGTCCTCGGATAAGGAAAGGCCTGGGAAGTGGACACCTTTCGGTTATCCCGTCCGACGTTGGCAGTATCAATGTAAACTCCGGAATAGGCCACTCCGTTAATGGAATACCCTACCCCGGCCGACCAACCGGTATCACTTCCGGTGGCGTTGGAGACCACAACCAAGCCGACAATCGGCCAATCGGTGACGTCAAGCAGGTCGTTGGGATCGTCAGGGGTTCTAAAGGCGTAATAAGCTTGGTCGTTGGGAATATTAGCGCAGGCAAAATGAGAGGGGATATTGCGCTCAGTTAATGGCATAAAGCCGTTGTCTAAGCAGGTGGTTTTCATATCGTAAGTGGCTTTAAAAGGCCCGCTGTTTATGTAGTAAGGCAGAGATTCACGGTACCTGAGCGGTGTGGCGCTGGTGGTCAGAAGGGCTACCTCGGCATTGTTGATATGGTCGCGTTCCCAGATGTCGTTGGGTTCGGCGTTGGATTCGAAATTGGTCAGAAATTCAATCCGGAAATTTACGCCGTTGGAATCAGACTGGACCTTTTTCATGCTGAAGTTGATCATGTTTCGGGTCGGGGCCAAGGTTGTCTGAGGAATGTAATAGAAGGTCGGGTCATATGTTATGGTGTAACCATAACCGGGGGCCAGGACAACTGTGGGTACGATGTTGGCTTGGTGGCCCTGACCGTCGTTGATGCTAATGACAGGAATGCTGGGGGAGAGTCCAACCACGAAAAATTCCACCGGCATGTTTCGATTGTCGCTTGAAAAATCGTGGGTTTTGCCGTAATAAGCGGCGGCAACCAGGCTGTAGCTGCCGGCCGAACTAGGTTCCGACGGGCAGAACCCACTGATGTTGGACAGCGAGACCGACCCATCGAAGGCCTTAGCAGTGCACAGGCCCCGGACGCTCAGAGAATGATCGGTCTTGGGGAAATAATATTGATGGCCAGTGCTGCGGTAGCCCTCCAGAGTGGTCACCAGCTCCAGATAGGAAGGCACGGACCAGGCGGCCGGCACCACGGAGCTGGCCAGCTGGGGGAGTCTGGGGCGGGTTATGGTGTCGTCGGGCAACACATTGTCGCCATCAAAAGCCGGATAGATGTCACTGATGATCAAGACAAACGGCTTGACGCAGTTAATCATGGGATTGGCCGGACGGTTATCCCAAGTGGCCGTTGGTAAACCAAATCTTTCGTTGCCAGCCAAAGCGTAAGTGGTGTACCCGGCATTGGCTCCGGCCAGGTAGCGCATTGCTTCTCCGGCCATCTCGCCGATGGCGTTGCCAGTATTGATGCCGTTGGGGAAACGGTTTTCTTTGATGTTGCCAACCAAGGTCCCGTTGTACGGATATAAAATATCAAGAAAGTCGGTGATGGCGAATTTATCAATGGTACTTATGATGCCGCCGGCGACGAACTGACCGGTTGAGCTGTTGATGGCGTTAGCTGGCAGTCGGTCGATGTGGTGCCTTAACACTCCGCCTTTGTCGTTACAACGGTAATCGCCATAGGAGCCGAGGTCGGAATTTGTGCAGCCTGAGGAGGTCAGTGACGAGGTGATCAGCCCGAACTGCATGTTGCCCCGTTCTCCGTATTGCTGCATCAAACCAACCGGTTTAAAGCTGTTGCCGTAACTCCAGCAGCCTTCAGTCGGGCTAATTGAGCCGCTTTTGCAGACTTCGACCAAGACCGGAATGGTGATATAAGTCGGGGCAGTGAACTGGTTGAAAACGTTCTTGGGCATGTTATTGTCGTCGGGGACGACGGCCGGTCCGTAGACCCAGTCCCAGTACCTGATGGGATTTCCGCTGATCGGGTGGCGCCACTGGGAATTGACGTTCAAGGCTATTTTAAACATCGGTTTCCCATCCCAGGTGGAATGGTTTGAGTAAGTGGTGTGGTCGACTCGGGCAAAAAAGTGCATATTGACACCGGTCGGACGGGGTACACCGATGTAAAGGTCGGACGGATACCACGGTGAAGCGGGGGCGTGAGTGTTCCAAATTTGGTCGGAAACGACTTCTGCCCCCCAAACCAGACCGTTAGAGGGGACGTAGGAGGGTTCCAAGATCGTCTGGGTTTCAGTGTCAGTTTGTCTTTTGCCGCCATAAAGAACCTTGCGGATGGCGTCCATACGGCTGGTGACTACGTAGTTTAGCCAGTTGCCTGCCCATAAGGCTCCGGCGCCAATCCCGTCGGTTGTGGTACCCGGGCAAACGCCGTGGGCTGAGGCCGGGCTGGGGATGTTGTCTTTTAGGCCGGTCGGACGCATGGCGTCGACCTGCTCCTGGGTCTGGGGCTGGGTGGGTCCTTGACGGACGAAATTGTTGCCGTCGTTGGTATAGCAGGAATCAACGTCAAAGTACCCCACGTAGGCGATGGCGGGGTTAAACCCATTGTCAATTGAGCCATCGCCGTTGAGGTCTGAGATGTTGTTGTAAGCCGGGTAGAATATCTTCCAGTCTCTTTCTAGGACAATCATTACCTGCGGAATCGAGGGAATAAATCTGAGGAAAGGTTCACTTTGGTATTGTTCAATGTCAGCGACGTAATCAACATCGTCTGCTATCAGAGCTTCGGTCCAAATGATGGGGCTGGCTAGAGCAATGAGGAGGAGGGCAATCAGAGAACTGGAAAATTTTGACATTTTAGAAACCTCGCGGGGAAAAGTTTACACATAAAGATGTTGTGTTAAATTAAAATATCGAATTATAATATGCTGATTTAAATTTTTGCTAGCTAAATTATTCATTGGTCTCAATAAGGTAACTGGAGTTTACTGGACCTCCTGGAAAGCGGTGGTCAAGATAGAATGAGTGGTGTCGGCCGAACCGTCAAAAAAGGCAGCATCCTCACTGGAGGAGGCGTCCGTTCCGATGGGCACCCGGCCGTCGGTCGTAATGACGAAAACCGTTCTTTTACTCGTACTTTGGTCGCGGTAAGTGCCCTGACCGATGGAGGCTCCGGTTATGAGTTCGCTTTCATCATAGTTGAGGCTGACAGCCGAGGTAGCTACGACGCGCTTGACCGTTGGTTCAGTCGGGTGTTTGCGGCGAAAAATGATCAGCGGCATCCCTGTATCACCACCGTCCAGAGTTATCCCGGTGGTCCGGCCTCCAGCCCGAAGGTAACGGTTGTCGTAGCGGTTGGACTCCATGTTCCAGCGGAGCAAGGCTAAGTCAAAATCATCCCGGTTAACCTCGATTTCAACATCACCGGAGGTGTTAATGAAGCTGTCGATGTCGCCGGTAGATGGGAAAAGCATAAGCCTGGCGATAACTACGCTCATTCTGAGAGCTGAGTCAGCTTCAATAAAGGCCTTCCGACCGTTATCGGTGTTGGAGGAGATACTTAATTCTCCGGCGGTGTTGGTGGCTACGGTAATGGAGACCAAGGTCATCAGGATGACCAGGACAATGGCCAATACCAAAACTGCCCCGCTGCGGGCTCCGGCTGGCGGAGGTCCACAAAAGTGACGGCCAGGGAGCTGACTTTCAAGGTCGAGCCCAAGGTTAGGGTTGGTTGGGTCGCTGCCAGCCGGGTTTATTTCAGGTTGAAAAAAAGATTTCATGTTAGCCGCCTCCAGTGGGGTCACGGGGTTACTGCGCCCATATTCCCCATGTTCAGGTCGGTCAAAATCGCCTCATAGCTGATACTTTCAGGGCCGACGGGCCCTACCCAGCTGATGGTGATATCAATGGAATGGCTGCGAGATGTGGGTTGCAGGGGAGTCAGAGTAGTGGTCATGGTGAAAGTGCAGGCTGCACTGGGGATGGTGCAGACTTCACCTTCCCTGGTCATGGTGACTAAGGGCTCAATGGCGTTCGGTATTTCGTTGAACTTGGTAAAGGTCCTCAGGCGCTCTATTTCCGACTCGGCCAAAAGTGAGGCCACAGTCAGGTTGTCGGCGTGAGTACCATGTTTGATGCTCATCACCTGGAGCAAAATAGTGGCCACCAGACCGATGGAAAGGATGACGACGCTAACGAGGATCTCGACCAAGGTGAAGCCATCAGGGTGGCCTGCCCGCATCACACTCCGGTTAAAAGAACGCTCGGTGGTTATTTTTGAGTTTATTGGCAATTTGGCCTCACATTTATAATTTAACCTTTGACCGGCATTTCAGTGGGAGGCCCTGGTCATGGTCACGCGGCCTGAGGCCGTGTTGAGGGTCAGTTCATAAGCGTTGCCGGAAAGTATGTTGTCGCCGTACCAAATGGAAATAACGACCGGCGGCCCGAAAGAAGAAATGATTTGGCTTGAGGGGGTATAAATCAGCCAGATCAGGTTGCCATCAAGCAGGCTTCCGGCAGCTGGAGCGCCGGGAGTGTTGCCGGAAATAAAGTTGGTGGTGGGTTTAAACTCAAGACGTCCGTCGCGGATGGTCTGCCAGTCGCTCATCACGCCGTCGGTAAAAACTGCCGACTCCATGAGAGCTGTACAGGGCGGGCGATCGGCCATGGTGAAGTGATTGATGCAGTTGATCGAGATTCGGATGGGTTTTTGGGTGTTGGCAGCTTTAAGCCGTGCCTGACGCAGAAAGGAGGCAATCCGCTGGGCATCAGCGTTCAGGCGGCTAGCCGGGAGAGTCGCCATCAGGTTAGGGACGACCAGGACCGACAATAGCCCGATGATAAACATGACCAGGATCATCTCCATGAGGGAAAATCCCGATCGAGGGCGGTTAAATGGCAAGCTTATGGTCAATTATATTCTCCGATATTCCCAAATGGTCAGAGTAAAATTCGATTTTTAACTCCCGGGCATCAATTACACCAATGGCCTCAATGGCCAGCCTGTTTAAGCCACCAAATGATTAATAATTGCGCAGATAGACCTTTTTGCTCATGGCCTGCCTGACGAAACCATCGGGGGCAGTGGTGGGGTTGTGATTAAACAAGCTTACCGGTTGGTAGGAATTGTTGCCAGGCAGACGGTAACTAGAGCGGGAGACCAGCCCAAGATGGATTTGCCGTACCCAGTTGTTGCTGTCGAGTGCTCCCAAGGTCAGACCATCAAATCCTTCTCCGGGCTCCTGATCGTTTAAAACATAACGGATTTGAAGGTCTTCGATCCCAGGAGAAACAATGACCGAATTGTTTGCGACCGAATCATAGTTGAGGTTCCCCAAGTGGTGATATTTGGCCATGAGGTTGTTGTTACCGGTATCAACCCAATAAGTAGTCAACATGACGTCGCGGAGGTTATAGACGTAACTGCCGGCCGGAAAAATAAGCCCGGATGGGAAAGCAGCCTGGGGCTTGAAACGGTCGCCAAGGATGATTTGGCCAGGCTCGGTCGGGTCGGAGACTTCTTTGGCCGTTAAAAGAACGGCGCCGGTACCATAAACTACTCCCAGAACGTCATCTTCCTCTACCGCAAGTTCGGCAATGGACTCATTGAGCTCCAATTTGTTGGAAGAAGCGGTCAAAGCGGTTTTAAGCTGCCCAAAACTAATGGCCGATTCCACCTCCGAGCGAAAGATAGTGAGCATGTCGGGCCCAATGTCGCTGTCAAGACCGAAAATAGCTCTTACCCCCGGTGAGTCGGCTTGGGTTCCGCTGAAGTCTACGTCATAAAAAAACCAGTGTCCGCCTGAGCCGGTGGGGTTAGGGACAAAGGCCTGGGCCTCCCTGACACCCATCATGATCAAGCCATCACCGGCCATTCGGATGTCTCTGGCCATGATGTAAAGGGCGGTCCGAAGGTTTTGCTCCTGTTCCAGGCTGGCTTGCTGACGGTAATAGTAACGAGTATTAGTTTGGTAAATAGCAAAAGTTACACCTATTACCATAATTGAGAGCAAAAGGGCAACCAAAAGCTCCACTAGGGTAAGGCCGGCTCGGACCGAGTGGGCCAAAATTTCCGGTTGGCAGCAGTCGGATTTGGTAAAATTTTTAGCTGAAATCGGCAAAAGGCTCACCCTGACGTAAGATATTAGCGGCCCGAAAGTGGGACCAAGGCAGAGGTAAGGCAATTATTCATTAATTATTGTACGCAAGTTTTAGGCCAAAAGTCGGAACAGAAAGCTGGAGCTAAAAAAAAAATAAAAAATTTAACTGTAAAGCGTTGAATTAACAACCGCAAAGCGAAACATGGCAGATGGCTTAAGCTGGTAGACTAAATCTGGCGGCGAGGTTGAAAGCAAAACCCGAATGTACAAAAATTAGCAACAGGTGCAATATTAGGTAGACAGGAAATTATCTTTGCTCAAGCCGGCGGTCGATAATTAGTGTTTTATATAAAAAATATTTTAGGTATTTGCGTGATAAATTAAATAAATATATTAAATAGTTAAAAGTTAGCGGCTTAAATATCTAAAATCAAGTGAATTATTCTTGTTACTAGGTCTGCTTTAGAAAATCTTGATTATAGTTAGGCAATTGATAGTCGCCGGAAAGTAATTGTAGATTGTAAATATTGGGCGATTAATAATAGATGGACTTAAGCGACCGGCTCGATTCAAGTTTGATAAATAACTGCTATAGTCGGCTTGACTTTGTGGTTTTGGGCGGGGCCTGATTTATGGCCTTGGTCCCCCCAGATCAATAAGTCAGGGCGAGTTTGAGAAAAAATGAGCCTAAGGAGCGTTCCTTCTATTATCACCCTTAGTCGCCTAAGACTGACCAGCTCCAGCTCCTAATAAAAGCTGAGGCCAGTTTTGATTGAAAAAATGCCTGGTTGGCTAAAAGCGAACGCTTACTCTTATCAAAATTTAACATAATTTTTAGGCTTTGACAATGCTTAATTTGTCTGATAAATTAAAGTCACCGGTTGGGGTGAACATTTTTTTTCTGATAGTATCAGATTTTTGTTTTGAGTAAGTCAAAAATTATTTCTTGAATGAGATCTTTTAGTTGCAATTTAGTATTTTCTCTGAACTATAAGGTAAGGTTTGTCACGTTTTTTTTGGGTATTATTTAAGTCACGTTAAATTCGGGCCCCCCGCTCGCAAGCCACAAAGTCTTGAGCTTCAACACTCTAAGCTTAATAATAAAGTCCGGGCCAGAAACTTTAGCCTCTCCAATCCAAGCTAGCAGGCTGGCGGACCGGCTTTCGTCCGGCTTGCCCGGGGGGACTCTTTTTTGGCCAACTCCGGTCT
Source organism: Deltaproteobacteria bacterium (assembly GCA_031271165.1). Taxonomy (GTDB): domain Bacteria; phylum Desulfobacterota; class Desulfarculia; order Adiutricales; family Adiutricaceae; genus JAISWF01. The sequence continues at coordinate 26,256 of JAISWF010000040.1, read as the reverse complement.
GAACGGTTTATGTACCAATTTTCCTGCTGTCCAAATTGTAAGCTCAGGATTAAAGTTGCCAAGGAAAAAATTCCTCCTGGCGGCGCTTTGGTCATATGTCCGCGATGCCGGGACAAGTTTTTTATTGCCGGTTTTGATCTGGCCGAAGTTTTGGAAACGCCCTCCGAACCCTCTGTTGCCCAACCTAGGCGCCGGGTCAAAGTTGAGGGGCTGGCCTCCGCCAGTACCAATTCCCGCTACAGCATTGATCTGGCCAGTACCGAATGGGGGGAAGTCCAGACTAAAACACGGTTTGGTAACAAGCCCATTATAGGTCTGATCATTTTGGCTTTGTTGGGCCTGGTTTTCGCTCTGGGGGCAATTTATTGGGAGGCAGCCGAAACCGATCTCGGCGGTCCTCCGCCCCCCCCGGTCAATGTCAGCCGCTCGGAGTATGCCTTTCCCCAAGTCAAGTCGGATCTTTTGTATTTGAGGCGCAAGCTCTTTGATAACGATCGCTATCACAAGGTCGTCAATTTTCGGGGAGTAGAATCAAGGCTTTTTAAATACCTCCAAAACATTTTAGCCCCCAGCTCCTGCCAGGAAATAATATCGCTGGAACTTGATTCCCAATCGCCCCGGGAGGGAGTGGTCGTCAAGGCGGTCTGCTTTAATCGCCGGGAGAGGGGCGCCCAAATTGACATCAGGTTTTTGGGGGGCTGGGCCGTGGTCCGCAACAATGAAAACGGCCTCAGGCTGGACGTTCCGTTACTGGCGTCAGCCCAAAAGGCTTGGGATCGTGGGGAGAGGCAATACAGAGAGCCGGAAAAATCCGGAGTTGAGGCTGGCAGCTAACTTCAGAAGACTCAAATGCTCTTGCTATAATTTGCTTTTGAGATTTCTTTTTAGTATCATGCCGGCCCAGGAGGATTTTTATGGCCAGAACAGTCAAATTTTCTCAGGAGCATTTGGAAAAAGCTATCAAGCTGAGAGATAAACATTCAATTGACAGAGAGCAAAGAGCAGCTTTAATTATGTTGTGTATGGCCAATACTGGTTGTTCACGGGAAAATGCAGCCACAATATTTGGTGTAGATATTAGAACTGTCCATGAAGATCTAGAAAGAATACGTAATAATGACAATACCGTTAGAGGTCAATGGGGAGGTGGAAACAACCATTTGATAACTTTCGATGAAGAAGAGAATTTTCTTAATAAATATTTAGATGAGGCCAAAGCTGGACACGTCATTACCATGCCTGAGCTCCACAATAAATACAATGAACTTGTAGGTAAGATAACACCGCCTTCAACTTTTTATAGATTGTTAAAGCGCCACAAATGGCGAAAGGTACTGCCTGACACTCAGCACCCCAAAGTTGATCAAGCTGTACAGGAAGATTTCAAAAAAAAACTCTCAAAAATTAGATGGATAAAGCTTTCGTAAAAAACACAAGCAATCTGCCTGTAAGATTATTATTCCAAGATGAAGCACATTTCGGCACAATGTCTGATCCCGGAAGATGCTGGGTACCAGCACCATTCAGAACGAAGGTTAATTCGGCGGCTTGTGTTCGTGAGTATAATTACGTCTTTGGGGCAGTATGCCCCGCTAACGGAGTTTTTCACCATATGAGAGCATTAGACATGAAGACTCACAATATGTCTCTCTTCTTAAAGCAAATCAGCAAGGCTCATCGGATGCATTTTGTACTAATGGTTGTAGATGGTGCGACTTCTCACATGTCGAAAGATTTAATAATTCCGTCGAATGTTGCTTTAATATTTCTTCCTCCTTATTCTCCCGAACTCAATCCAATCGAAAGGATATGGAATAAACTGAGACGTGACGACATCGCCAACAGATACTTCAATAATTTGGATGAAGCCATGGAAGCAGTTGATCATGGTCTTAGCGAATTGAAAAGGAAAAGGTCAACAATGAAGAGCTTGACCTTCTGGCTTGGGATTAAGGAAATATCAAACGCAAATTATAATTAGCAATTACTTGTCCAGCTGAAACAAAACTAGGCCGTCTTTATTTTTGGCTTTACGGCAAAGTAAAAATGATATAAGATTGCAGGTGCTCTGCTAACAAGCTCCCAATGACGGGGACAGGTTAACCTCGGCCCTGATATCTAATATCTGATACCTGATTGATGGGGCCGCTTTAATACAATGCAAGGAGATTTTTTCTGACTAGTCATTTAAAAAAACCTCAAGCCAGCTCAAGGACTTACTCTAACGACCACAGCAGCCCACTGAAGGCCGGATGTAGCCTAACTCCGGCTGCCGCCGACTCGGATAGTGTGAAAATCTCCAACAATTCTCATAAGTTCATGGATGAGCAGAAGCTTAAATACACTGTAAGCATATTGACTCAAGTAATTAACCGTAAGCTTACAGCTAAAAAAGCCGCTTCTCTTCTTGATGTCACTATCCGATCGGTTTTTCGCAAATTGGCAAGATATAAAGAGTTCAAAGAAGCCGGGTTGGTTCACGGCCTTTCGGGACGGCCGTCCAACAATAGATTCCCCGACACAATTCGCAGCCAATTTCTCAAATTAGCCTCTGAGGAGTACCGGGACGCCCGTCCTTCTCAAATTACGGAACTGCTCAAAAATGAGCATGGCATCACCGTCAGCCGTGAGACGGTCCGTAAGTGGATGATTGAGGCTGGCCTCAGGCAGCCCGGCTTACCATTGGTCCCAAGGAGCGGCCAGGGAGTTGCGGCCAAGTAAAACATCAAGGCCCATTAGGAGGGCCTAAATAGTTGTGGGGCCGGGATTTCATCGGGCTGAGGCTGGGTTTTTTGCTACTTCAAGCCAAGGTTATTGGCTTTTTTTTACCCAGGCCAGGACTTTGGGCTAGGGGCCCAAACTGGGGACAGTTATTTTAAACCACCATCTCAGGCCGCCGCCGGCCTGGTGATCCAGCTTTGGCCGGTGAGTTCAAAACAGCCATTTCAGAATACCAAATTATCGTTTTCCCATTGGGCTATTTCGGCGAATTTGTTTTTAACCAGGATAAAAACGTCGATTAAGGCCGGATCAAAGTGAGTACCGCGGCCTTCTACGATGATTTTTTCAGCGGCCGAGGCGGGCATGGGATTTTTGTAGGGGCGCTTGCTGATTAAGGCATCGTAAACGTCGGCTACGGCCATCATTCGTCCCTCCAGAGGGATGCCCAAGCCCTTGATGCCTTTGGGGTACCCAGTTCCGTCGAATTTTTCGTGGTGGGTTCCGGCAAAAATACTGGCGTGATGCAAAAAGGCGTGTTCCGGAGTTCGGGCAGCGATCTTTTCAATGGCTTCCACCCCTGAGGTTACGTGCCCTTTCATGATCTCAAATTCTTCCTCTGTCAGTCGTCCGGGCTTGTTGAGGATGGTATCGCTAATGGCGATTTTACCAACGTCGTGGAGCTGAGCCGACTGAAGCAGAAAGCTGATATCCCATCTTTTTAGTTCCTCGTGGTAAATTTTGACCTCAAGCAGTTTGTCGACCAGTACTTTGAGGTATTTTTGGGTCCTGGTGACATGGCCTCCGGTGAGATTGTCGCGAAATTCCACCATTTCGGCTAAGGTCGATAGGATGGCGTTTTGGAGGACCAAAACCTCGGCTGTTTTGACGGCAACCATTTCTTGAAGGTTGTCGTTGTAATTTTTTAGTTCCTTTTTCTGGCTGGTGATCAAAAGTTGGTTGGCGATGCGCTGCAGCAAAAGCGGCCCAGAAAAAGGCTTGAAGACGTAGTCGATGGCCCCTAAACTTAAACCCTCAAGTTCGCTGACTTCATCGTTTCGGCTGGTTAAGAAAATGACGGGGATGTCGACCCACCTGGCGTCGGACTTGAGGATTTTGATGGCCTCGTAGCCGTCCATTTCCGGCATCATGATGTCAAGGAGGATCAAAGACGGTTTGATCTGCTCGATCACATCAAAAAGCTTGGCTGCCGAAGGCACGGGATATACCTCGTAAATTTCCCTCAGCAGTTCCCGCCCCATGATCAAATTGGCCTTGTTATCGTCAACCAGCATTATTTTTTGACGACCGCTGTCCACTGCGTCCCCCTTTTTAACTGCCTGTCGGTCCAGCCCATGGCTTAATCGATCCGCCGACGGCCGGTACCTCAGACGTCGGAGTCAGCCGGAGCTCAGGCCGATGGCAGGCGGGTAAGAATGGTTTGAAAATCCAGTTCTTCGGCCCGGTCCTTGAGCCAAGCCGTCAAATTAGGGTCGCTTGAGTAACTAAACCCGTCAAGTTCGTTGATGGCCAGATCCACGCCGTCCATGTCATAGCTTTGGCAAGCCGTCCTGAGCCGGGCCAAAATTTCGGGGTCGGGGTTGTCGAGGAGCGGTTTGGTTTTTTCACCAACTTCTTCAAAAAGTTGATTGAGTGAAGTCATCATCCGCTCGACGGCTTGCAGAAACTGGCTGTTGTTGGCCATCACAAAGTCCAAATCTCCGCTGTAAGATTTTTGTTCCAAAACTTCAGCCAGTTGACCCACTTCTTTGGCGCACACTCCATAGCTGGAACTTTTGATCCCGTGAAGGACGATGGTGTAGTTTTTAAGGTTTTCCTGGTTAGGCGTCTTGACTTGGTCGAGCAAACTGGCTATGGAGTCGCGGTAGGATTTTAAAACATCGTAATAAACCTGCCGGTCGCCTGAAAAGCGCTTCACCCCTTCGATTAAATCAATTCCCTCACAGGTATAGCGTTTGGGTTCCTCGGCTGTCGCAGCCGGGATGTTGTCGTCTTTTTGCCGGGACAAGGCTTCAGGGCCGGGGGAAACCTTAGTTAAGCCCGAGAGCTGGGAGTTGGCTGGGGAAGGCTCTGGGACCTTGGTTATAACCGGGGCAGTAACGTCCGCCGGTCCGGACCGGCCGTTGGCCTGGTCGGCTTTAGACTCGGCTGAGAACATTAGTTCAAATTCCTTGGCCTGGTTCTCAAACTCGGCTAAAAGCCTTTTTTCATTCTCAGGATCGATTTTGCTGGCCTTGGGCACGGAAGCGGGGGCCGGGTGTTGGGAGTTGGCGTGGAGTTGACCCTCAAGCTCTTTGTTGCGGACCCATTGTTTTAAAACAATATCAATTCGGCGCAATTCGATGGGTTTAGACACAAAAGCCTGAAAGCCGCTGGCCAAAAAGAGCTGCTCGTTGCCAACGATGGCGTTGGCCGTTAGAGCGATAATGGGGATGGTTTTGGCGTATTCTGAGTCAAGCTCCCTAATTTTGGCTACCGCCTCAATGCCGTCCATTTCCGGCATCATATGATCCATAAAAATGGCGTTGTATTTGACCTTGGCCTCTTTAATCAGATCGATGGCTTGCTGACCCCTGGTGGCGCAGTCGATTTGCATGCCGTAGGGTTTGAGCATGCCGCGGGCCACATCAAGGTTGGCTTGGACGTCATCGACAACCAAGACTCTGGCGTAGGGCATCGGGGCGATAACCAAATCTTTTTGGATTTGGTTTTTGTAGGCCCCATCAAGGCTTTCGAGGTTTTCGACGACCTTCTCCCCGATGGGGACGGAGGTGACAAACTGCTGGCGAACGGTGACTTTGAAAGTCGACCCCTGGCCGTAAACGCTCTTGACATCAATGGTTCCGTCCATGAGTTCGACCAATTTCTTGGTGATGGAAAGCCCCAGTCCGGTCCCTTCAATTTTACGGTTGCTCTTGGTGTCGACCTGGTTGTAGTCTGAAAAGAGTTTAGTTAAATCCTCGGCTCGGATGCCGATGCCGCTGTCAGTAACGGTGATGACCAGCCAGACGTTTTCTTCGGCCCGGTAGCCGCTCACTGAAAGATCGACGCTGCCTTCCATCGTATACTTGAAGGCGTTACTCAAAAGGTTGTTGAAAATTTGTTTGAGCCTCAGTTCGTCGCCGAACATCCGGCTGGGCAGTTTTTTGTCGATCTCCAGCCCAAATTCAATGGGTTTTTCGCCGATGCGCAAAAGGTTAATCGTGACGGTGTCGTTAATGAGGCTGGCCAGATCGAAATCAACGGGGATGAGTTCGAATTTGCCGCTCTCAATTTTGGAAATATCCAATATGTCGTTGACGATACCCAAAAGGGTCTGCCCGGCTGTGTGGATATTTCTCAGTTCGTCTTCGATTTCGGACGGATCGGAGTGACCGTGGAGAATAAGTTCAGAAAATCCAATGACCGCATTTAAAGGCGTCCTCATTTCGTGGCTCATGTTAGCCAGAAAATGGGTCTTGGCTTCGGACGCACTTTGAGCGATCGAACTTAACTCGGTGAGGTTATTATACTGTTCATTGATGGTTTTAAACTGGCGATCGACAAAGCCGGAAGCAAAATAAGCCAAAACCGTGCCTAAGAGCAGAAAGACGAAGGTCATGGTAAAAAGGCCAAAGTCAAGTTTGGCCGCCGGGCTTTCGGAAATGGGAGCGGCGACTCCCAGGACCCAGCCGGAGTTAGAGCCGGTTATGCGGGTAAAAGAGGCCACCCGCTCAATACCTTCAAGAGGGTAGCGAACTGTTCCCTCCTGGTTGCGGAGGACTCGGCGGACGGCGGCCTGGCTGGTCAGAATTTCTTTGGACTGACTGGGATCAGTTAGAAAATTGTAGCGGTTAAGGACGTAGTAATGGCGATTGTTGGCAATGATCGTCCCTTCAGAATCAAAGATGAAAATCGTTCCAGTTTCCCAGATGCGGTGTTTTTCTACCAGTTCGGTAAAATGGAGTCCCGATATGGTCACCGACAATAGAAGCTGGGCCAACGGGACACAGATGTGGAAGACCACTTCTCCCGACGGGTCAATCCTGGTGGTGGAAATGACTGACTCGCCGCTGAAAACCATTTTGGTAGTTTCGCTGAAAAGGAGTTCTTGAGGCGTCTGAGGGTGCCCATAGCCGGCAATGAGCTGGCCGGTCCGATCAAAAATGGTGATGGCTTTAAAGACACTATTGGATTCCACCAAATCCTGAATGGTGGAGTTCCACATATCCATGGGAGTGGCTTTGAGCCTGGTGGCAGCGGCTTGGGCTTCGCTTTTGAGCAAATTGATTTCGCTGGACACCAGTTCGTTGGCAATATTACGCATGACCGTAATGTCGTCCATTATGGTCTGTTCAATGCTGCCGCGCATTAGGTACAGGCTGGTCCCATTGGTTATTAAGACCAACCCAACTATAATGGCCACTATAATTATAAATATTTTTGTCCTGAACTTCATAATTCTCAACTCGACAATTCCGGTAGAAACTCTGGCGAGACCGAAAGAGGCTAGAGTGATGAAAATTGAGAGACCAGAAAAAAAAGACCTTTTTGGAACCGAGAAGTTATCGATCGTTCGTACGGCTAGTTCAGTATAGCAGATAATGCCACTATTTCAAGAACTTCTTAATGACCGCCTGGGGAAAGGCTGGGAATAGTCCAAGGACGAACGTTTGAAATGGACCAAAGGGGAATTTTCGACACCCTGGCCGATTAATGGGTGGCCAAAAAAAGTAATTTTTAAAAATAGTTATATAAAATTAATAATATAAAATTTCGGATCGTTTCAAGTGTGTAAAAATAGGAAAAAACTTAAATTGGAAAATTTAAAAAAATTTAGTATAATAATTACAGGTAGTTAACCAGTCGGCCAGCTCAAAAATAAAAAATTTGATTGCTGGCCAAGAAAAATGACCAGCCCTAAAAAAAATTCCAGGAACGGATGCTCCTGGCCTTTGGTTGGTGGTTATTTTTTTTTAAAGTTTTTTTTGTTGGGCTGTTTTTTTGTGCGGGCTGCTTTTTTTTTTTTTTTTTGGGGGGCCCCCCTCAGAGGAGTTTTTTTTCTGCCGCCGGGCTCGGTTTAATGCTATCATGAGGCTGGTAAATGACCCCAGCAAGTCTACGGCCCGCTTTCAAGCGGGTCCGTTTTATCAGGCTCCAGGTTTTATGGAAGAATTAATTCAGCAAATTATCACCATTGATGGACCAGCCGGCTCCGGCAAATCGACTATATCCAAAAATCTGGCCAACGCCCTTGGCTGGCGCTACCTCGACACTGGGGCTCTCTACCGGGCGGTGGCCGTGGCTGCCGATTTGATGGAGATTTACGACCAGGAGTCAGTCGGGGCCTTGGCTGCGACCTTGGATATCAAAATCAAGACCGTCGGAAGCTTGGCTAGAGTCTGGCTGGGCGACCGAGAGATTACGGAGCTGTTGAGGACCCCTGGTATTTCTCAGCTCAGTTCTACTGTCTCGGCCTATCCCGAGGTCAGGGCCGCTTTAATGGGCCTCCAAAGGCAGCAAGGGGCTGGCGGACGGATGGTCGCTGAGGGGCGGGATATGGGCACAGTGGTCTTCCCCCGGGCGGGGCTGAAGTTTTTTTTGACCGCCGAGCCCGAGGTCAGGGCAGCCCGGCGCCGGTTGGAGCTTTTGCGGGAAGGTCGCCCCGAGACTCCGGCTGAGGTGTTAAGGCTGATTATGGAAAGAGACCAAGCCGACTCGACCCGCCCGGAAGCGCCGCTGACTGTCCCAGAGGGAGCGATAATCGTTGACAGCACCCGTCTTAGTCTTTTTGAGGTCGAGACGATCATGCTTGGAGAGACCGGCCGTATTTTTGGCCGTTAAAAAGCAGTGTGGCTGCGGCATTAAAAACTCAAAGCCAGGCGTCAGGATCAAATTAGGAGCTTGTCAGGACCAAGTCAGGCCCAAATCAAGCCCAAGCCTAGCCTAGGTTAGGCCCAAATCCTGGCTGCTTAAAAAACGTTGATTATGCCCAGATTTTTGATTTCGTCATCGATCATGGCACCTAAAGCCTCGCTGAGCTGGGTGGAAAAGCTTTCGGCCAAGCTGGTTAATTGCTGGCCGGTTTTTTTCCCAAAATTTTCACGGAGCCCGGCCAGAGAGCGGTCGGAGGCGATAATTTTGAGGAAGTAGCCGGGCAGAGGCTGCTTTTTGACCCATTGTTTGAGTCGGTCGGCCCCGAAATACCAGCCCAGGCCGCTTAAGACCAGGCCTCCGGCGGCTCCGGCTACCAAACCAGCTGGGCCGGCGGCCAAAAGATGGAGTCCAGAGCCGCCGCAGACAGTGGCCACTATGGTCGCCGTTAGGGCGGAGGCTGCCCCAGCCAGAGCCCCGGACAACAGTTCAGCCAGACGCTCGGCCACCAAGGCTTCGGTCAGGATGATCTCCAAGGACTCCGACATCGGCCGGGCCTGCTGCGGTCCAGTTTTAAGCCCGTAATTTCCCAGCCAGGATTCAAGCCGGCGGTAGGCTGTGGCGTTGATGGCGGCCAGCTCCCGGCGGAAGGTTCGGTCGATGAGGCGGCCTAATTGTTCTTCGTAACCTTTGATCGCTTGGCCGATGTCAGAATCCATTTGGGCGATGGTAAAATGTTGGTTGGTGTTGGACTTGATTATGACTGCGATTTGGCCGTCAAATAGTTCGACCAAGATGGTATCAATTATCGTTTGGCAGCAGCTGGCTATGGACAGGTGAACGTTTTTAATGATTTCATCAGACAAAAAAGCCGCTTTATCATTGGTAATTTGTTTGATTTTAAGTTCAAATTCATTTTGAATCGCAGGTAGAATAGCTAATCCCTCGGAAATGGCCCCGAACGGATTAAAGCTTGATAAAATTTGGCCAGGGTCGATTTGAAGTTCCTCAATGCATAGTTCCTTGACGAAAAACCATTTGGAACTGCCGCCGGAAAGCGAGACCGCCTTAATTTGGTCGATGGATTTCAGGCCCTGCTTTAAAGCTTCGCCAAACCAGGCCATCAGATCAACTGGGCCGGCCAGAAGCTTTGGGGATAATGGCACATTCAGCCTTTGGTACTGCTCAATCAATGAATCGGTCGGCTGGTAACCTTTGGTCCGCTCAATAAATTCGTCCCGAGTCAGATTGGTGACCCGGCCGAAGCGGCCGACTTCAGACTTAAAAGCGGCTTTGGGGTTTCGGGCCAGGGTTTCGGAAAATTCCTCCTTAATATTGCGGCACAAGTACGAGCGGACAAAGTACTCCCGCTTTTCCAGTCGCAGTTTTTCAGCGGCCCCAGGATTTTGGTCGACAAACCATCGGTAGAACAAATCATCAAACAGCCGGCCCCCCAGTTCCAGCTCCCCCCAGGAGCGAACCACCTCGCCTCCGCGCAGGAAGGCGAAATCACAGGTCCCACCTCCGAAATCAATCACCAGATAACCTTTCAGAATGTCTGACAGGGCCAGGCGGCCGCTCCCCAATTCGGTCAGCAAGGCCCCGATTGGTTCTTCGAGAACCTCTACCTTCCCCAGGCCGGCGTTTTGAGCCACCTCGGCCAGTGTTTGGCGGTAGGTAATATCCGATTCGGAAGGGGCGCCAATAATAACCCGGTTTTCGGCAGCGTTAAGTGGTGTGGAATTTAAAATGGCATCCCGAGACAGGGCCCGGAAAAAATCGGCGGCGCATTTTCTGGCTTCGGGGTCGGAAACGATGTCGGGCTTAAATTCGGACCGGTAACGGTAGCCCTCAGCGGCGATTTCGTTTGGGTCGGCCTGCCCGAAAGTGATGGTGGCCTTTTCCCCGATCATGGGAAAAAGATTGGGGTCGGTTCCAGGGCGGTCGCTATAGAGCACACCGGTGTCGATGGCCGGGTTTTTACCGGCCAGGTGAAGGGGAAATTTATTGCGGGTTCCGTACGGACAGACCGTCACGTAAGTATTGGTGGTCCCGAAATCAATTCCAATGACGTTTTTGAACGTTTTTGGGGCCAGTTTTTTTTCCAAATAAATTACCCCCATCGCAGCTTAGTCTAAAAAAAACCTTTTGGTTGGGTCAGGGCTGATTACGGAGCGACCAGACCTTTTTTAAAGACCCGGCCGTCTTTGATGATCGGTTCTTCCTCCACGGTGACCGATTGCCCGGCTTTGACCAGGCCAAAAGTGTCATAGCTTTCGGACATCGTCTCTTGCCAGATTAAAACCGACGGAACTTTGGTACCGGCCTCCGGGGTCAGCTCAAAGCCGAAGTTGGTCAATTTTTGAACCAGCTCAGCTAAGGGGAGGCTCTCGGAAAAGGCTGGCTCGCTCATCAGCCGGCGGACCGGGCCGATGATTTCTCCGGCCAAACGAATCTCTGGCGGAGGACTAACCGGGCCGGAACGGTTTTGGAGACGAAACATTATCACCGCTGCGGCGGCCGCCGCCAATTCGAGATAAGCTTCGACCGCTGCTTGGAGGATCTTTTGCCATTTAGACCGGTCATAGGTTTTTTGGGGTTTAATCACCAAAAGAGCCAGGCCGATGACCATATAAAGGCCCAGGCGTTTAAAAAACGAACCTGAAGTTCCGAAAAAAGAGGGCAGAGCGGCGGATTTGGCAATGGTGGCCGCCGCATCAAAAGCGGCCAGGCCACCGGTAAAAACTATCAAAATCCGCCTTAGGCGATTGTTACTGGCCAGATAAGAAGCGATGAAAGTAAAACCAGCCGCCCCAAGACCGGCCCCGAGAAAAAAACCGCTAAGCCCCACCTGGCCTAAAAAAGAAAAAGCCCAGTTGCCGATTATAAGGCCGGCCGCAGCTCCCAGGGCTGCCAAAAGGGCTAGGGCGCAAGCTCGGGGGGCGGCGGCGTCCGGTTCCAAGACCGGGAGTTTCAGGGGTGGAAGCAGCGTCCCGAGGTGGGCGGCCAAAAAGGCCGCCTCCTGAGTTGGGGCCCCGGTTAGTGCTTCTGAGAGTTCGGGCTCGGATAAAGAATTTTTAAGGCTGACCAAAAGCCGGTTGTTGGCGGTTTTGAGTTCGGAAGCGGGGGGAATTTTTTGGTGGTCCACTGGTAAGGCTGCCCAAAAGGCGGCGGCCGCCTTTTGGGCAGCCTCTTTAATCCAGCCGCTTAAAACCTCCCGGTTAGAGTCAGCCAGCCAGCGGCTGGGAAAAATGTCACGGGGCGGATCAATGGCGCTGGTGTCCAGGGGCGAGGGAAAGCCGGCCGGGGCACTGCCAGAAACGGCCGCTGGCCGCTTTTTGACGGTCTGGCGGCGGCGGACAAAGATCAGCATTAGTAAGAGACCGACAACCAAAGCTGCGCCCCAAACCGAGCCGTAGCGCTTAAGCCAGCTTGGAGCGACAAACTGGACAAAATCAATCAGAGAGATATCACTGGCTAAGATTGGGCTTTCAGCCGGAGGGTCGGTTTGGTTGGTTAAGGGAGCCGAAGATAAAGCCTCGATTGAGCCAGCCGGCTCAAAAGCAGACGGTCCATTGGAGGAAGGCGAGGGTTGGGTTTCTGAAGGCAAATCCGGCGGGGCGGCCAAGGCCGGAGGGCCGAAGAGGCCGCTCAACAGCACCACAACTATAAGATCCAGGGCTAACTTTATGGCCATAGAGCTTGCCAGCGGCCCAAAGGCCCGGCCAAAGAACGGCTTTCGGGCGGTTTGAGGGCGGGGCCCATAGCTGGAACTAATGACCCCCCAAGGCCGGCTCTGGGGGCGGACGGGCCTGGGAGTTTTTAGATAAGTTTTGGTCACTCTTTGGCTCACTAAAAATGAAATGGGGCGGCCGGACGTCCTAGGGCCGGGCAGTGAGAAAAATGTTTGTTTTCCGTAAGCCAAGGGCGGCTCTTACGGGCTCTTATCTACCCTGGTAGTTTGTCCGATCTTAGTCGCCGGGTCAAGCTTACTTTCTTTGTGCATCCCATACATCAGGCCTTTTTCCAGCTGAGCCCTTTCGGAAAGGTAAAAGGCGGTTAAAAACTTAAAAACCTGGTCTGGAGGTACCGGGTCGGACCAGCCGATTTTTCGGCAGATTTTTTGACAGACCAAATCCAGGCCCTTGGCCGTATTGTGGCGGGAAATTTGCGAACCGCTTTGAGATTTGCGGAGCAATTTTTCCAGGGTCTGGAGCTCTTTTTTGCCGTAAATGGCCAGCTGCTGCTGGCTAAAAATAAAGCCGTCGTCCTGGTATTTGGCTTGAGCCTGGGTTAGATCTTCGAGCAGAATGCTTTTGGGCATGGTTATGACCATGGTGCCGCCGATCAAATCCCCGGCCCGCAGGCGGTTGCGGTTAAAGAGCGGAAATAAGCATAAAATTATGTTCCAAAGAAAATAAAAAAGAGTTTTGGGCCCAGGATCGGCCAACGAGGTGAAAAAAAGGCCGATGGGTAGAAATATTTCAACCTCTCGGGTCAGGTTGCGGGCGACGAGGGAGGCGGCCGAAAGTTCCGAGCCGTCCCGTTTGACAACTCTGAGGTTGAAGAGTTTTTTGCCTGGGGTCCGGCCCTGCCAGGCCAGCTCGAAATACATAAAATAAAAGGTTGAGATTAAAAAAAAAGCCAAGCCGATACAGGTGTACTTAAATGGAGGACTCAGGGAAGAAAAAAGAGTGAGCAAAGAGAGCAGGCTAAGGCTTGCCAACATGAGAATAAAATCAACGATGAAGGCTGAAAGCCTCACCGGGTTGCGGCACAAGTTCAACTCCAATGATAACCCTTCCGGAGTAACCAGATGCCGGATATCTTCGGGCCTGAAAACTGATTTCAGGGATTTGGCTTTTTTAACCTTGGTTTTGGCCATTTAAGCTGACCCGGAGTTTGTTTGGGGGTCTGAGAGGGCGGCCTTGAGAAAATAGGTGGCCCAGAAGAACCCGGTGATAGCCCCAATCAAAAGCCTTAAGCTGGTCAGATGGATCAGCTGTCGGAATCCTCCTTCAAGAATACCGGCCACCAAAAGCATGATTATGGCCCCCATCATGACTTGGGCAGCGTCTCGGCCCAGGCGGGCCAAATTATCTTTTCGGCATCTTGGCCCTGGAAAGATAATGCCTTGGGCAATGGCCAGCCCGCCTCCGGCGGCCAGTACTACGGCCGTAAGTTCAGTTACCCCGTGGATAGAAAGCCAGCCGATAAATTCCAGCCCAATTCCTTTGTCAAGATGGAGGCCAATCATGGCCCCGAGGAGCAGACCGTTGGAAAATAACAAAAAGATCGTCGGGATTCCAAAGGCAAAGCCAAGTCCGAAGCATAAGAGACTGACGGTGGAATTGTGGCGAAAAAGAAATCCGGCAAAGTGAATAAAGCTTTCTTCAAAACCGGACCAAGGCTGAAAAATGCCTTCCTCCAAAAGCTCCTGGCTGGTCGATGAGTAATCGCGTCCCTGAGCAATGGAAGGGGAGACCAAAAGAGGGTAGTAGCCAGAATCAATTTTTACGGCGATCAGCCCGACCAGAGTTGAACTAATCAGGATCAGAGCGGAGACGATTATTGGAGCCCAAAGGCGTTGGACGCTTTGCGGAAAACCCTGGCTTAAAAATTCTTTAAAGCATTTAAAAAAGCTCTTGCGGGGGCCGTAAACGGCCAAATAGGCTCTCAAGGAAAGGTTTTCCAGGTACTCAAGAAGGTTTTGATCCAAAATGGTATTTCTGGCCACGGCCAAAGAAGAGATCTGGGCCTGGTAGAGCTTGGGTAGAGCAATTGCTTCCTGGGAGGTCAGCGACTTGGCTCCTTTTTTTTCCAGCTTGGTGACCAGCTGGTCTAATTGGGTCCAGCTGGCCTGGCGGCCTTGACGAAAGCGGCCGCTGCGGAGGACAGCTGCCGGAGCGGTTGGTACCTTTTCAGGAGCCAAACCGGGACTGGCCAAGGCTTTGGGCGAGGAGGCGGCAGACGAGGTAATTGTTTGGGGAGCGTGGGGCTGCTCCAGCGGATGAGCAGCGCTCATAGGAGCCCCCTTTGCTTGATGGTCAGGTACCGATTGAGAATAGCTGTACCCATGGCCTTGGGGGGGACATCAACGCACATGACTCCCAGCCGGGCCGCTTGTTCCAAAACTATGGCCCTTTCGCGGTAAAATCCGTCGGCAATGACCGATTGGGCCAGATTGTAAAGCGAACCGGGTTTTTGAGTGGTCAGCCGGAGCAGTAGCGGGTCTGGCATGGTGACAAAGACGACTATGTGTTTTCTGGCTAAAAGCCCCAGGCTCTCGACCAGAAAAGAGGCCGTGATGGTATCAATAAATTCGGTGAACACAACGATCATTGAGCGGCGCGGGAGCCGTCCCGAGAGATCGGCCAAGCCGGCCGTAAAGTTGGTCTCTTCGGTCCGGTACTGCAGACTTGAGGTAAAATGCTGGATTCGGGAGAAAAATCGGCGGCCCCGATTGGGCTTCAAAAAGGCTCGGAAGCTTAAGTCAAAGCCTCCGGCTCCGACCATGTCCCCGCTGGCTAGACTCACCCAGGCTAAAAGAAGGCCGGCCCGGACAAAGTGGTCGAGCTTGGGTAGACCCTCGACCGGCTCGCTCATCAGGCGCCCGGTGTCAAAGCCCAAAATGATCTGGTGGTTTTTCTCCTGCCTGAATTCTTTGGCCAGCATCTTGTGGTGCCGGGCCGAGTGCTTCCAGTCGATAAAGCGGTTGTCCATACCTGCGGCGTAATCGACCAGACAGTCGAATTCCGAGCCCTCCCCGAAAAAAGGTTGATCTTTTTGGCCGATATTGGCTTCGTGCCTGAAAAACATAAGGGCCGACTGGTGGAGTCCCGAAATATTTTGGAGGCTGTCGATGGACCGGTCGGTATTAAGCCAGCCGCAAACCCGGCACAGCCCCAGCGGGCCGCAGTAGCGAAGCCACAGGCGTTTGAAAATGATGGTGCCTCGCCGGGCCGGGGTGAGGGGCAGCTTTAGTTTAAGCATCGCCCCAGTAAATGTACCCTGGCCCCTCGGAGGCTGGCCGGCTGCTGGCCCTTCGATTTCAGCGGCCACTTCAATAACAGTTGGTCGGTAGCTTATGCGGCCAACGACGGTCAGGCTGATCTCGGAGAGTGCACCCAAAAAAATCCGGTCTGGGCACAATAAATTTAGCTGCAGGGTTTTGGGCGGGGCGGTCATGCTCAAATCGGCGACCAGAAGGATTAGGCACAAAGCCGGGAAAAAAAAGGACGTCGGCCAGTAGGAACCCGAGGTGACCAGAAAAATGGCCGCCAGCGGGACCGAGATGGCAAACAGTCCCGCTAGTTTTAAGGTCGGGCGGAGCCGGACACGTTCTAAAGTGATGGGCTGGGGGCCGGGCATCAAGAGGTTGGTCATCGGGGGGCCGAAGTCTGGGACACGACACTGGCGATGGCTTGGTCGGGAGTTATCCCGTCCATGTCGGAGGCCGGGGTCATGATTAACCGGTGCCTTAAAACCGGGGCGGCCAGATATTTAATGTCGTCCGGGATAACAAAGTTACGCCCATTTAAAGCGGCATAAGATCTGGAGGCTGAGGCCAGCATATTGGCGGCCCGGGTGGAAGCGCCGGTCTCAATGGCCTGATTTTGCCGGGTGGCCCGGATTAGATCGACTATGTAAGCGATGAGTTCGTCAGAGACGGTGACATGGGCTGAGCAGGCCCGGGCGTAGTGGATGTGTTCGGCACTCAAAGTGGCCCTAAGCCCGAAATCTTCCAATTTGGGCATGACCGTACCCCGGCCGTGGAGTTTGACGGCCGTTAGTTCTTCCTCGCGGGTGGGGTACCCGACATCAATTTTAAAAAGAAACCGGTCCAGCTGGGCTTCAGGGAGCGGATAAGTGCCCTGCTGCTCAATGGGGTTTTGGGTGGCCACGACTAAAAATTCCTGACCCAGATCGTAGGTCTGGCGGTCGATGGTTACCCGGCGTTCATTCATGGCCTGCAGGAGCGCCGCCTGGGTTTTGGGGGGAGAGCGGTTGATTTCGTCGGCCAAAAGCACTTGGGTGAAAATTGGACCTGGGGTCAGGACAAACTCGTTGGTCTGAAAGTTAAACAAGTTGGTTCCCAGGACATCACCGGGCATCAAATCGGGAGTGAACTGGATGCGTCCGAACTTAAGGTTCATGGTGGCGGCAAAAGCCTGGACCAGAAGGGTTTTCCCGGTACCAGGAACGCCCTCCAAAAGTACATGTCCGCCCGACAAAAGAGAGGTGAGCAGCAAATCAACAGTGTTTTTCTGTCCCACCAGGACTTTGCCGATTTCGCTCCGCAGACTATTGGCGATGGCGGCTATTGTTTGAAGGTCCACGTTCCAATTCCTCCTTCCAGCGCTGGATGTCCCGGGCGATGGACAAAAGCTGGGCCTCGCCCTGGTTTGGTCTGAGTTTGGCGGCTCTTAAGTATAGATTTTTCGGCTCAATGGAGAGATTTCGGTTTTGTGATAACTGGGAAAGCCAATCGATTAGCCTTGGTTTGTCCAAACCCTTTGGGGCGCAGTAAAGCTGGGCCGTCTGGCGCATGACCAGATCGAGATAGCCGATAAAAATATTCGAATAATTCCCCGTGGTTGACAAAAGCCGGGAACTGTTTTCGATAAGTTTGACTTTCCCAAATTCAGGACCCTCCTGCGGCGGAGGAAGGCCGCCAAAGCGTTCGCTTGAGGCCGCAATGGTCAAAAAGATAGAGGCTATCAGCAAACCAGTGACAATAATCATCGGGAATTGCAGCATGGCTCCAAAAAAGTCTCCGATGACTGGGGGGGCGTCCTCGGAGTCGGCCAGGGAGGTCTGCAGAAACAGGCTGTGGCCGGTGGCCGAAACTTGGGCTCTGAGGTAATCGAACATGGCCAGGGCCAGCTCCGGGTTTTGTCCTCGGGTTAACCCCAGGTTGTTGAGAACATCGGGGTCAGACAGGATATAAACCGGTGGTCCTGGCCTTTTGAGCCGTCCGAGCAGTATGCCCTGCTCACACCAAATATCAGCCGATAAACTGTCCGGGGGCAGAAGCTGTATGAGCCCTTCCCCGGCCGGAAGAGGCCCGGAAAAGTTTTTTTGGATGGAATCTGGCCAGGGGCTCCGGAGCGGAGTCGGTAAATCAATGGTTAAGTCCTGGACAAAATAATTGATGTTCGAAAGTGGAGCCAGGGATATGTTGGCTGCCCAGCCGGCACGGTGGGGGTGGAGTTGGTAGTTCCATTTTGGCAGCACGATCAACACGGGCCCTTGGTAACCATTAAGGGGGACCGCCTCGGTCACAATCAAAAGCCTTAGGACTCCTGACTGGGGAAAACCCCCTCGGCGGCCGGCCCCGCTGGGAGACTGCTCCAAAATTTGAAACAGCCCGGCAAATCCGACCACCGAGGTCGAAAAACTGTCAGGTCTGGGGTTCTGACCATACCTTATGTCCTGCCACTTTTTACCCTTGAGGAAAAACGAAAGCGTCAGTAGCAAAATTGAACCGATGATCACTATGAGCCAGGCCCGATGGGAAAAAAGGTTCTTTACCATTGGGCAGACTTCTTTACCGGCCGCCGGCTTGGGAGCCGTCAGTGGGCAAAGCTTTCCAAATAGCTTGGTGGGCGGAGCGGCAGAGTTCATAATCGCCAACCAGCGGTGGATTGCGCCCGAACCAGGTCAGCTCAACTTTGGATACCAACAGCTGAAAAGCCGAGGCCGCTTCGTCACCTAGCTTCAATATTGGGATTATCTCCCGGCTGGTCAGCTCAATGGGCAAAATCAGGTGACTGCGGGTTTTAAAAAGGTCGATGGTCTCTAAAAGAAGGGTGTGGATGGCTTCGGCATAGAGCTTACGGTTGGCCAGGGAATCGGCATTGTGGCGGATTACTTCGGCCTCCTTTTGATTGGGAAGTTCAGGAGCCGGCGGAGGAGACACCTCTGGGCGAGCCTTTTTTTGGCCCAGCCAACTGGAGAAATATTTTAAAAAAAACCACAGCATAAAGGCTAAAATCACCCCCAAAAGGCTCTGAGCAATAATTGGGGGCACCCTCAGTGAGAACGACCAGTCGGTATCAGGCGGATCGGACTGCAACGACCAATCGTTGTCTGGCGGCCGTTGGGAGTCGTCGGTATTGGTCTGGAGGTTGAGATCTTGGACTGCTTGTTGGAAAGCCTGATCCGGGGAGAAAGTATTGGAAGCCAGAGCTGAAGCTCCAAGGGCGGCCGGTTGAGCTAAAGCCAGCTGGGTGGACGCAGCCAAAGCGGACAACATTATTAGTCCAGCCAAAAGTAAGGACCATAATCTGATAGCTTGAGTCATGGCGGCAACTCGCACGAGCTTTGACTGAAGGCTAACCAATAGGGTCAGTGGAGTAAATCGACTGTGAGGACCGGAAAAACCGGAGGCTTGGCGACTGAGTCTTCGTACAGACTCAGAATTTCGGAGGGGGGGCCGCTTTTTTTCAGGCGTCCGCCTTCAATCCAGAATATGACATCGCAGTCCTGGACGGTGCTTAACCGATGGGCGATGATGATGGTGGTTATCTCGCCCCTAATTCTGGTGATGGTGCTGCGGATGATGTTTTCATTGGCCTGGTCGAGGGAACTGGTGGCCTCATCAAAAATGATGACCTGCGGCGAGGTGAAAAGAGCCCGGGCGATGGCCACCCGCTGGGCCTGTCCGCCGGATAGAGAGCCGCCTCCGCCTAAAGGCCGAGACAAAATTTTAGGGTCAGCCATCACAAAATCCATGGCCGCCAGTTTACAGACCTTTAAAACTTCCTCGTGGTCGTAAGTCTGCCCCCATTTACTGAAAGCGACGTTATCGGCCAGGGTCCCCTGCATTAACAGAGGGTTTTGCGGAACGTAGCCCAGCATTGAAAGGTAGGAGGCCCGGGAGGCGGGATTGAGTTCGCAGTCATCGACCAGAAAAGCTCCGCTGGTGGGCGGGACCAGACCCGATAACAAAAGGGCCATGGTCGACTTGCCGGCCCCGGAGGCGCCGATTAGGCCGATGCATTGGCCTTTATTGATAGTCAGGTTAATTCCGGTTAGGACATCGACTTTGCTGTCAGGGTAATGAAATTTGACGTCTTTGAGCACAAGATCTCTTTTAAAGGAGAAATTAGGATCGGGCGTGGCCACTGTTTCAACTTTTTGGCGGGTAAAGTTTTCCAAAAGATCCAAACTGATCAGAGCCCGGGGTTTGAGGCCGCGAATGGTGACGGTGTAAGACAGACTTCTGGTCACCGTCGGCAGAATTCGCCAAGCCGACAGCATGAGGATGGAGGCGGCGGCGACTATCTGATCCATAGGCTGGTGTTCGGCTAAAAGATAAATGACCATGCCGCCAATAGTGGAAAAACCGACGGCCTCCAGGATCAAGGACGGCATGGTGGCGCAAAAGGCCAGGTAGGCCCGGGCTGGAAGACCCCTTTCCACGGCCTGCATCATCTTTTGAAGAGCAATGTCCTGCTGGCGGTAGGTGATGATTTCCCTGATCCCCTTGGTCATGGCCGTCATGGTCATGCTTTCTTCAATGGAGGTGGCGCTGGACAGCTGCCCGGCCTTGTCAAGACTGTGGCGGATAGTCGAATATAAAAGGACGCTGGATAGGGAAAAACAGATTATAACGACGATGGTAAGTTGGGGTTGGGCAATAAAAAGAGAAGTAAAAAGAAATAAACAGCAGATAACGTTAGAATAAAGCAGAAGCAAGAGCACAGTCAGCTGCGACAGTGAGGAACGGTTTATGATTTTATGTATTATATCAGAACTTTCAGAAGATATATGCCAATAATAGCCTTTGTTGAGGTAGCGCCGAAGGGCTTCCCGCCCGACATAAATGGCCACCTTTTCAGAAAAAATAGTGGTCACATGGTTGGCATAGATGGTTAAAAGGCTTTTAACCACGACAAAGGCGATCATAAAACAGCTGGTAAAACCAACCATTCGCCGGGGGGTGGTGATAATTTCGGACAAGATCGGAAAAATCTTGAAAAAAGGCCGGATCATGAAGTGGTTCATGGCCGATTCATGGGAGGCGATGCTCATGGCAAAAAGAGAAATAACTAACAGAGTAAAGGTTTCGGTGATGGCCGTACAAATTTGGAAAAAAAATACATAAAAATATGATAGTTTTAGCCGCTTGGGTAAAAATTTATAGATCCTGATGCTGTCTTTGACAAATCCGTGCCAAACCAAGGCCGGGATCCTATGCGGCATGATAAATTTCACTTAAGTCGCCTTTTTTTGTCTGTTTTGGTGTTAGCTCTCTGACTGTGCTTGGTCCGGTGGTCAGGCGGGCCTTGGGAGCCTTGGGGGGGCGGCTCAGCTCCAGCCGTTCGGCTGCGAAAGCCGGTCAGACAGACCGCCCCCAGGATAATCCCGGCCACGATAGCTGGAAGGGATAAAATTTGTCCCCGGGAGAGCCAAAGGTTGTCGGCCGGCCCATGCCGCTCCTTGAGGAACTCGACCAAAAAACGTCCTATAAAATAGAGTACCAAAAAAAGCGCCGATAAAACACCCTTTGGTCGGGCCCGGCCTTTTAAAAGGCGATCGGCTATTAAAAGCAGCGCCAAAATCAAAAGCCCCATGGCCGATTCCAACAGCTGAGTGGGGTACCTGGCCGGGGTCAGCTCAGCTGGGAGACCGTCGTAAAGGGGGAATCGGATGCCCCAGGCGGAGGCAGTAATTTTACCGACGATTTCGGAATTTAAAAAGTTGCCCAGTCGGACCAAGCCGGCCCCTAAGGAGGCCGAAAAGACAAAACGGTCGGAAACGGTCAGAAAACTTAGTTTTTGTTTGCGGGCGTAATACCAAAGGGCGGCCGCCAGGCCCACTGCCGCTCCGTGGCTGGTGAGTCCGCCTTCCCAGACCCTGAAGATGGCGGCCGGGTTTTGGGAAAAGTAATCGAAATTATAAAATAAAACATGGCCCAATCGGGCCCCCAAAAGCAGACCCAAAAAACCGGGGATGATAATGTCGAAAGCCTGTTCGGCCGTTGCTCCGTCCCGAATGGTCTGCCAGTAAAAAAGAAAAAAACCACCCAGGAAAACGGCTGAAAAAATTAAGCCATAGTAGCGGATGGTTACACCAGCCCAGGGCAGGGTGAGTAATATTGGATCAAGGTCCCAAACGGGGTTCATCGCTGTCGTCCGTAGTCGCTTTTTAATGTTTTTGGTTAAAAAAGGTCAGAAAGTCCGGTCTGTTTAGCTAAAAAGAAAAAAAAGAAGACCAAGGCCCCAAAGGGCCTTGGTCTTACAATCAGAAAATGACCTCAGAAACGGAGCCAACGGGCTCAGTCGGTCACGTCGGAGCCTTCAACCACGCCGACAACGCGACGGTTGGCCGCCCGACCTTCTGCAGTGGCATTGGTTTCAATGGGCTTGGCCTCACCGTAACCAACGGCTGAGACTTTCGAGGCCGGAACACCAAAGTCGTTGATCAGACTGTCGCGGACAGCATTGGCCCGGCGTTCGGAGAGGCCCTGGTTGTAACTATCCTTACCGCGATCGTCGGTGTGACCTTCAACGGTAACTGTTGAGCCGGGGTGAACCTTCAGGAAGGAGGCCACTTTCTCAACTTCAGGCAAGTACAGCTGTTTGACGACCGACTTATCAAAATCAAATTTGATGTCCATCCGGATGGTCACGGTGATGGGGCAACCATCGCCGTCAACCTTGTAGCCGGCCGGAGTGCCCGGGCACTTGTCATAGGGGTCGCAGACGCCGTCACTGTCGGAGTCAGTGCAGGCTGGATTGGCGCCGACCTGGAATGTCAGACCGGCCAGCACGGTCGGGGCGTTAAAGCGAGCGCCCTGCTGTCTGCGGAAGCCGTAGGAATCATTAACTTCCAGTCTGGCAGCGACAACCTCGTTGAAAAAGTACTTAAAGCCCAATCCAGCGTTGGCGGCAAAGGATGAGTAATTATCATACTCGGGCCGATCGCGACTGATCCACTGGCCACCAACACCCAATGAGATATAGGGGGTGAAATTGGTGCCGGTGTCGAAGTGATAAAGGGCGCTGAGACGGGCCAAAGTCACGTCATTGTCAAAATTGGGAGGATTGTTAGCTCGGACTCCGCGGATGATGCTGTCATCATCAAGATTGGGAGAAAAAGCACCGAAAGCCTCAACACCCCAATTTTTGGTGAAGTTATAACCAAATCCAACTCCGGCAATCGGTCCATTGTCAAGGGCGATGCGATTGTTGGGGAACAGGTAGCCGCCCAGCAAGCTAATGTGGAGGGTTTCTCCAGACATCTGGGCACGGGCTGCGACCGGGAAGCACAGGACCGCAGCCAAGAGGACCAAGATTAAAATTTTGGATCTCATTTAGTATCTCCTTGAAAAACATCAAAAATTTCGGCCCGGCCACCGAAATTACCCTTCGGTCCGGGTACGTTAAAAAGGGTGATGTTTTCACCATTATTAAAGAGGAGGCTCCGCCAACCCCCTGATCTTGATATAAACATAATTTAATTGTTTTTCTGTGTCAAGTACATTTGCGGTCGCTCCTAGATAAAAATCATTTTTTTAAGACAACTATCAAATAATGCAAGAAAAAAAAGAACGACCGATCGTATTTTAAGAGAGGCATTTTTGACCTTCGAGGTCACCTTTTGGCCAAAGAACGGCCAGAGGCCTTATTGGAACGACTGCGCCTGTGCTTAAGGAAACGATAAAAAGCATAACAAGCAGTGACCAAAGCGCAGCTTGGGGCCAGATAATGTCCGCCCCGAACAAAGAGGGTTGTTTTTGGCTCGGCCGGCAGCGGCATTGGAAAGAGGTAGGCGTCCACGTCGTTGAGTTTGGAACTGTTCAAAATCAAGCCCGAGGGGGCGATTAAAGCTGACATGCCGTTATTGGCGGCCCGGACCAAGGGGCGGCGGGTTTCCACTGCCCGGATAACCGAATGAAGCAGGTGCTGGGCCGGGGCAGCGGTCAGGCCAAACCAGGAATCATTGGTTGTCACAACCAGAAATTCTGAGCCTAATTTGACTTTATCCCGGGCCTGATAGGGAAAAATAGATTCAAAACAGATTAAAACCCCGAAAGGGATCTGATCAATGACCAGCCGGGTGGGGCCTGAACCGGGGCTGTAGGTCCCGGCGGCTCCTAACAAGCCCTGCATGAATGGGTACTTTAGAAAAGGCAGGGTCTCGGCCAGGGGGACATATTCCCCGAAGGGGACCAGATGGGTCTTGTCGTAACGGCCCAAAGTCCCGTCCGGGCCGGTCAGCCAGGCGCGGTTGTGGAGCTTTAGGCTGCCGTTTTCATCATATTCGAAAGCGGCCACCCCCACCAGCATAGAGCGGCCCTCGCCTCCAGCCTGGTCTATGATGCGGTCGAGCCAGACGGTTTCAACCTGGTCCCAGCCGTATAAAAAAGGTGCAGCCGTCTCCGACCAGACTGTCAGCCAGGGGTTTTCAGCGGCTGATTTTTTCAGCAGCCAAACAAAACGGTCCAAGATCTCTTTTCGAAAGGTGGGGTTCCACTTGCGGTCCTGGGGAATTGAGGGCTGCAAAACGGCGATATTGCGGATTTGGGCTTTGGTGCGCTCACCTTCATAGTGGTCGAAGGTAACTTTTCCGTAGCCGATTTGGGCGCCCAAAAGCAAAAGGGCGACGATAAATTTAATCAAGGCGGCTTTGGGATGGGGGAAGTAAACAGTGGCTGAGGCCGCCAGAAACGCTGTTAAGGCCACCCAGAGGGTCAGCCCATAGATGCCGACCAGATCGGCTCCCCCAATTAATATTGGGACCGCCGCCAAGCCTCCGGCTAAGGGAGTCCAGTTGAAACCGGTAAAGATGGTATTTTTCAAAAAATCAAGTCCGGTCCACAAAATAGCCGCCCACAGAGCCGGACTGATTATCCGGCCGTCCATAATTGGTGGCCTGACAGTCAAGGGGGCTGCAAATAACGCCCAGATGGCCTGATAAAGAGCCAGATAAGCCACCAAAATGAGCAATATAACAGTTCCCCCGATTGCTCCTAACCCGCCGTAGCCGCTCATAACACCGCCCAGCCAGCTAACGGAGAAAAATCCCAGGGCCAGACCATAAACCCAGCCCAAAAGGAAGGCTCTTTTGGGCTTTTGTCCATAAATTGCCCGCCACAGGAAAACAGGACCCAAAAAAGTCAGAAACCATACATTGAGTTTGGGCCAAGCGACCGCCTGGGCGGCTCCCCCCAAAGCTGCTAAAATCAGCCCACCAGCCAGGCTTTGAGGGCCGGCGGCGCCCAAAAGGCGCCTGATAACGGCCGAATCCAAGGGGTTGGAAGATTTCGAAGCGGGCATAGCGGAAGCTTTCATAGGCTTGTTATAGTTGAGATAATTTATAAGTCTTATCGCAGAAAACCGGTAGACCTTAGTCTAGCGGATGAATGCGTTCCGGTCCT
This sequence comes from Deltaproteobacteria bacterium, assembly GCA_031271165.1. Taxonomy (GTDB): domain Bacteria; phylum Desulfobacterota; class Desulfarculia; order Adiutricales; family Adiutricaceae; genus JAISWF01. Next base: position 1,274 of record JAISWF010000040.1, on the reverse strand, counting down.
GATTAACCTTGATGCCGAATATACTCTTGTATTGTCGATAAACTCGCTTGCCCTATCGAAGATACAAAATAACCGTTTGACCAAAATGTCCGTTCTTTCCAAAAATGTTGCTGTAAAATAGGTTTGTATAATGGATTACGCCAGATATGATATGTAGAATATTATTCAATTTTAAAATGATTATGAAAATATATTGTATAGTCAAATAGCTAATCAATAAATGAATATGATCATTGTCGAATTCGATCTCCGTTATTCTTAAACAATTTTTTCGGCACATTCGAGTAACAATTATTTAATCGAGAGACCCATTTGCCTAACAGTTTTTTCTATATTTATAAACTAATATAAGATGAGCCAGTAACAAAAATTTGCTATGATTCCGATGAATTAATTCTAACACTTAAACACTCCTTCTGGTCCTTATTCTTTTTGTTGTCTTTGGTTTGGACATGGGCTTAAAATTAATCTTTTTTCTATGAATATCCATCATTGTCATGTAATCAGTACTCATACGTCCTTTAACGAAACAATATGTCGCCATACGGTATGCTTTGTCGAACTTTCTGAATCCATTGATTTTTCCCACATTAATTCTTGTTTCCGAACGCTTGCCCATCGCCAACTTATAATCGCCTTTAGCTACACTAATATATGTCTGAGATTTTTTTTCAATCTGAGTACTTTATAACGCTATCATAATTGCGTCATTATAATGTGTTTTGTCTAAATTATGCGATAATCTATTGATTTTAGTTATAAAACCAAATGTTGTATTTACTAACAGACCTATTGTATTTAGATAGTCACTTAAGCGTTTTACTACAACATTTAGTTGAGTATCATATCTTAAAATATTATATTTTTGACATTTCCAAGATGGTTTAATTGTTCCGTCATGGCTCTTATTGTGGCAGGTGGGGCATATTGTTATTAAATTATTTGGAGTGTCTTTTTCTTTCTCACTGCAAAACACAATATGATGGACTTGCAATTTCTTGTCCTTACTTTTCCCCCTGCAGCATTGATAAGTGTGATGATCCCGATACAAAACAAAAGCTTTGGTGTTCTCATAACCGTATTGAGGTCCTTTCTGATATTGTTGGTTAATACTTCCGGATTGACAATAGCATGCATGTCAAACTCAGATTTTTCATAAACTATTTCAGATACTGGAAGAATACTGCAAATCAGCTCAAATTCACGTGTATGCGCCTGAATCTTGCTGACCAGAGTCGGTGGAATACGGCCATTCTTGGTGCTGTTTCCTCTGT
>JAISWF010000204.1 GCA_031271165.1 Deltaproteobacteria bacterium | reverse complement strand
ATGGATGATCGACCAGTAAAAAGTCTATTTTTTCGTTTTTATCATTTTTAACATCTTGAGATTACTGACAAAAAAATTTAAGAATTCAGGTTTTGAGGGTTTTTACCGGTTGATCATGGATGGGTCATGGTCTTGTATTTTTTTTCGGCCTCCTCCTTTTTGGCGTATACCCTTTGTGTCAGCAGTTTCTTTAAGGGCGCCTTGCTCAAGTTCCATAAGACCACGACTGATTGCATGGTACGATACGCCGGTATCTCTTGAGATTTGCCCTTTGATTCCAACATCATTGCCCAAGGTCAGAGCAGCAGCAATAACCCGGCGGGTCTTCTCATTGAGGAACGGCTTTACAGCGCTAAAAAATGTTTTCACGTCGATCATGTAGTCATTATAGCACAGCCCCATAAATTTAGAAAGTTATTTTTTAACAGCCCCTTAGATTTGCGACTGCTCCAGTCAATTTTTGCAGCCTCTGTCCAGGGACACCCAATGTACTAGTTTCCCAACAAAGGCCAATATTTAGCTATAAACCGAAATGAAAACTCCTTTAAGTTGACAAGGCAAAGTATATGTTTAAAACCGAGTATGTATTTATGATATGGTTCGAACCCTTGGTTGCTTGTCGCTGTCGAGGCCTCGCCATTTTGGCCGGTTGCTCCTTTTTGGTGGGCCCGAGGTTCGCAAAGGTACTCAGGAGCCTTTCGATAACCTGTAGAGCGATTCAAAGGGTTATGACTTCAAAAAATACCCGGTGGCAAAGTTCGCAGTGATGGCCAGGAATGTGACCCAAGGCTCCAGAGGTAAAAAAATGAGATTAGCCTCCGTGAGGTATTGGTCTGCCAAAGCCACCGGCGACAAGCAGGGAAGAACCATTAGTTAAATCTTCATATGCTACATTGCGGGGCTCAATAGCGAGCCAGCATCCGCTTTTATTCCCAAGTAGAGCCTCCTTTCTTTTTACTCACAACAATTTAACCTTCATCGCCACCAAGCTGGCCAAGCTTGACGACTCGGAGGCTCTGGGGGACCTGGCAAGCGAAGACTAATTTTTCCCGCCTGGCTGGCCTCCACCTGCCAGATATCCATGTCAGGAGGAACTTATGGACGATGAAATTATTGAGAAACTCAATAAGCTTGAGAAGCGAATTTCTAACCTGGAGAAACAACTGGAGCTTACACATGGACTAGTGGCTGGAGTTTATGAAACGGTGAAGGAATTAAAGAAAATTTTAAGACTGGTGAGACATTTTCAAAGAGAATTAAAAAAGTAAATAACGTGCATCTACTTATGTTAATTAGCTAAAAGTTATCGAATTATTGTTTAAAGTATTAATAATTAGTTAAGTTTTTAAAATTTTAGGATTCCATTGCTCTTCTGTTAGACGTTATAGTTACTTTGCAGAGGATGAAGTAACAGCTTTTAAAAATAAATCAGAGATGTCTGATGACAGGCAATCCTTCTCCCAAAAAAATAAACGCCGTCTTCCACCAGTCGGAAGACGGCGAAAATGAGGTGGATTAGCTAAGCTTTTGGCGGATAATCTCCAGTGGTTGTTTGAATTGGTCCGGGCTCAGGTTGGCATGCCGCTACGCCCGCCCCTGTTACGCCGCCCCAATAGTCGGCTCGGATAGCGTAGTTGATCGCCGCCTGAAGATAGTGAGCCAAGCGCCCTATTGGCTGGACAGGTCTGAACCTGCTGGTCGGGGAAGAAAATTTTGGGCGCAGGTCAGGGTGTACAGCTCCATGGCCATATCCGGCAGTTCTTTTTTTGTCGCTTGGCCTGATGCGTTTCAATTCTAAATGAGACGTGGTCTTTGGTGGCCCGATTCAGGCTCTGGTGCAGGTTCAGGATTTTCCAGACAGCTAGCTGGCGGCTCTCCTGAGCCGGGGCTGGATAATATTTTTAGCTGGGCCTTATAGGCATCTTGGGCCGTCACGCCTGAATTGAGGCGGCCTATAGCCTGCCACCACTTGGGCCCGGTCTTCTGATAACAAATTTTGAAAGTTCGGTCAGGCCGGCCTTTATAATATTCTTGCCGCTCCCAATAGAATACGCCTTGGACTTTTAAGACTGAGAATCTTTTAGACATAATTCGCTGTTTTGTATGGAGATCGCATATGAGTAATCTTTCAGTAGAGCTCTTGAAAAAATCACCGGAATACGTATGCCTAATATATCGGCATCTGACTGTTGGATTTTATTTCGTCTCTGCACTACTCTCCTTTAATACCCCATTAGCAATAACTCTTTGATTAACCAAGTCAAGATGTCAAAGCTTGTAGGCTTGGTCTATCAGGTGGCTGTGGCTCAAGCACCACCGACTGCAACTTTCCTAATAACCCATGTGAACTAGAGTTGACTCAAGCAACTGGAGGAAATGAGTCAGTCGGATTGTCTGGACTCATCTATGGAATTAATGTAACTGAAGATGAAATCAAAAGTCGGAAGAAAAAGCTCATTGGCTAGGCTATTGCTCTAATTATCCCAATGACAAGCAGTTGTTAGGCCAAGAAAATGGACTTGTGTCAAGCCATGATATAAGCCAGAGTCCAAGAAGAAAGCCAAACTGAAAAAACAAAACTTGGAGAAAAGGTTTCATCGCCTCGAAGAAAGGTCCGGCTGACAAAGTTCCGTATAGTTTTAAAATCATGAATCTCGGATTATATCTAATAATAGATAATGGTTTTACTCAAGCTTTCAAGCCCAGGCTTGCGTTAAACTAGAGAATATGTCATATTCTAATTAAAGCAAAATCAACCAGAATATTCCTTAATGTGGCTGATGGCTGTTCCGCTCGATCATGGCCGTCACTTTTTGCGGCACCAGTGTTGATGGGGTCGTTATTCACAGTCTGGTCATAGCAAACTCTGAGCAGTTACCAAGCCGATGGTTAAACACAATAACCAAGGTAACTAAACAGAACAGGAGGTTTTCTGTATGAAGAATCTGGGAATTAAGTGGCGTATCATCCTTCCAGTAGGTATTGCTTTGTGTCTCGGCATAAGTGCGATTACCATCATCATTGCCATCGCCTTTTCTCGCGCTATGACCGATTCGGTCAACCACACTTTGCAGGAAACCGCCGGACACTATGCCACCCAGATTGAGGCCGACATGGTTTCTGCTTTGGGCGGAGTTCGAGTACTATCGACCGTTTTAAAGGAAGCCTCTGGCACTTTAAGGGCGGACCGGGCTTACTATATCGACGTGATGGGCAAAGTAGTGACTGAAAACAAAGAGCTTTTCGGCATCTGGGCCTGTTTTGAGCCCAACACCTTCGATGGCAAGGACGCTCAATACGCTGTCAATGGAGACTCTAGCGGGGATGGGATTGAGGACAAGCTGACCTTCGCCCATGACCAAACCGGGCGCTATGTTCCCTACAGTTACATCGCTGAGAGCGGCTCGGCGGCCACCGAACCACTGACTGACTACGACACCCCCGGACCCGGCGACTATTATCTAGGGGCCAAAAACAGCCGCCATGAAACTATCAGCAGCACTTACTATTATCAGGCTGGCGGCCAAAGTTACTACATCGCCTCAGTGACCGTGCCCATCATCAAAGACAACCAGGTGGTCGGCGCTGCCGGTGGTGATATCGACATGGGCCCCATTAGCCATACGCTCGAAAATATCAAGCTGTTTGATAACGGTTATTTGATGGTGCTCGACGACAAGGGCTTCTTTGCCTACACCAAGGAGCAATCGGACTGGGGGCAGGATGCCAAAGGAAAACTGTCGGCGGCGGCCTACAGCGATGTGCTGGAGGTGAGCAAAAGCGGGCAGCCCAAGCTGGTCAACGCCGTGGTGCCAGGCACTGGGCAGCGGGTAATCGCCGCTCTGGCCCCCATACCCATCGGAAACACCAAGCAGGCCTGGGTTGTTCGGGCCGTAATCCCGTATGACGAGGCCATGGCTCCAGTGAAGAGAGGCCTGACCTTGACCATTATTACCGGAGCTTCGATCCTTTTGATCTCGTTGATTATGCTCTACTGGCAAATGTCCACAGTGGCCCGGATTCTCAGCGCTTTGAGTTCACGTCTGTTCAACGCCTCTTCCTCGGTCAATCAGGCCGCCGGCAACATTTCCGAAGCCAGCGACACCCTGGCTGAAGGGTCTACCGAGCAGGCTGCCTCGTTGGAGGAGACTTCGGCTGCTTTGGAGCAAATGTCTTCCATGACTAAGCAAAACGCTGCCAACGCCAGCAAGACCAACGAAGTCACCAAACATACGGCTGAGCTGGTTCAGGTTTGCAGCGGCGATATGAATCGAATGAGCGATGCCATGGCCGACATTAATGACAAATCCGAAAGAATCAGCCGCATCATCAAGACCATTGAGGACATCACCTTTCAGACCAACCTCCTGGCTTTGAATGCAGCGGTCGAAGCCGCTCGGGCCGGCGAGGCGGGCAAGGGTTTTGCCGTGGTGGCCGATGAGGTTCGTAACTTGTCCCAGCGCTCGGCCCAGGCAGCTAAAGACACCACCGAGCTGATCGGTGGCACGGTGGAGAGCGTCCGGCACGGTTCGGAAATCGTTGGTCATCTGGCTGAAAGTTTCCGGGAAATTGAAACGGGCACCACCAACTCTGCCCGTCTGATCGCTGAGATCACCTCGGCCACCCAAGAGCAAGCCCAAGGCGTGGGGCAAGTGAACATCGCTGTGACCCAGATGGACAAAGTGACCCAGCAGAATGCGGCCAGCGCCGAGGAAACAGCCTCGGTGACTAAGGAACTCAGCATCCAGGCCGATGAGCTGGAACAGATGGTCGAAGAATTAGCTATCCTGGTCAACGGCCACCGTTAGGGCCAGCCAACCGGTCCTAGGGGCCGTAGCTGATGTCGTCAGGTTAGACCGGCGGCATCACAATCGCAAGGCCGAAAAAGATCACCAATGGGTACGCCTTCACCGGGGCCGCCATAAATGATAAAACAGAAGGAACAAATTTAAAGCGACATATCTTGAAGGCCGATGCCGGTCACGCTTGAGCAAAATCATTCAACTGCCCAAACGTGACCACATTAACATGGCTTAATCTAAGGGGGAACCCTTCCACTTCGGAGTGAACAAATCCATGGCCGCATTGACGTTAAATTATGAGTAAAAAATTGACGAGGAGGTATTACTTAACAATAGAGGGCGCAGGCTCGTTTTTGAGCCAAGCCAAGTAGCATTCTTTGAAGAATTGGCTAAAGGATTTTCTCTCGCAAGTGGCTCTGATAGACCAATATCTCTCGGCGGCCAGTCTCCTTTTTTCGCCCCTGGTACATTGGGTCACATTTCTATCCATGACTACTGGTCTGATACTTCGCTCGGCCGCATTATTGGAGGGTTCCACTCCAGGATTTTCTAAAAATGTAGTGTAGGTGTGGTCTTGGCCCTTGAATCTTTTAGCCAAGGTCGCAGGTCTGCCTCTATCTGGGGCGTTAGCGGCCTCAGTTCTGACCTACCGCTATATGCCGAACCAGATGACGCTGTTCCCCAAGGAAACCAGACAGTATGACGCAAAGTTGCTTTGCGAGCTTTTGAACAACTGTATCGCGCACCAGGACAATACTGCGGGCCGCAGAATCTATCTTGATGAGTTTGAGGACACAGTTGTCATCTCCAACGCAGGGACATTCCTGCCCGGCGACATCAGCGAGGTGCTAAAGCCCGGTTACGCAGCGCCATATTACCTGAACCAGCTTCTTGCGGACGCGATGATGAACTTCAATATGATTGAAACCAAGCAGATGGGCATCCGGATGGTATTCAACATACAGCGGCAGCGCTATTTTCCTATGCCGGACTATGATTTGACGAAGCCGAAGGAAGTCGCCGTCAGGGTCTACGGAAAAGTTCTTGAAGAAAACTACACGCGCCTACTGTTCGGGCGTGATGCTCTGGACATGGAAACGGTCTTCCTTCTTGACTGCGTACAAAAGCGAATACCGCTTGAAACAGAGCAGTACAAGCAACTCCAAAAACTCGGAGTAATTGAAGGCAGGAGGCCAAATGTGTTTGTGTCAGCGGGGATTGCCGACATCGTTGACGAGCGGGCGCAGTATATCAAGAACAGGGCGATGGACGACGACTACTATACGCAACTCATTATCAACTATTTGCGCCAATACCAGCGTGGCAGGAAAAGCGATTTTGTTAATCTGCTGTCCAGCAAGTTGTCCGATGTCCTCGACGAGAAGCAGAAAGAGAACAAGGTGAGAAACCTCCTGACCAACATGAGGCAGGACGGCATAATAGAACGTGCTGATGGTAATCAGCGAACCGGTTATTGGGTCTTGACGATTGACTACAAGAATCCCGTAAAGTGATTTTCAAGTCAATCTTCAAGTCAATCCTAAGTCGCTTTACCCCGCGAAACGGGACGAACACGGGACTCTTGAATGACTTAGACTGTTTTTTAGCGAAAGAGTTAGTCAATCCGAAGTCAAACACGGAGGTGAGAATGTGAAGCAAAACCGACAATGCTCGGTGAAAAATTAATATGGCAGTTGTCGAAAACAGCGTTCTTCTGCGCCGAAAAATTCAGCGCAGGCTGTGTGTTGAAAAGCTACGATTGGGCGGCAGAGATGTATAATGGTCCCCAAAAACTGGACAGCGTACTAAGCTCTGTTTAAGGAATAAACAGAGGCGCCTAAAAAAGATGAATAGCCCGAGGAAACAGCACAGTGGGGCGTTCAAGGCGCAGATATAACGATAAAGGTAGCCAGCCTGTTTTAGCAAATACTTTCTTTGATAGACCTCCACTTATTTCAGAAAGTGTGCCTTGAGTATCAAACAGAAAAATGCTCAAAAGGTTTTTCATCCTGGAACCAGTTCGTGTCGTTGTTGTTTTCTCAGTTTGCCGGGGCCAACTCTCTTCGTGAGATAACTGGGGGTTTGGCGACGATTCGCAGCAAGATAAAGCATCTGGGAATTAAAGCGGCTCCCAAGAAATCGACGTTGGCGCATGCCAACGCCAATAGGCCCTGACAGTTTTATGAGGCGATATTTCATCAAACGCTGAAAGTTTGCGACTGGGCTCATTTCCGGCGAAGCAAGGGAGCGGTCAAGCTCCCTCTGTTGTTGTGTGCCCGGCATGGGCGTTATCCAGAGCGGTGAAATGTCCGCTCCAGGCTTTGCAGTAGGAACTGTAGCTTAAGACAAGGGGAATCCCGTGATGGACAACTGAAAGAAGTCGGCGGCAAACCCTCGGCCCGACGAACAGAAATCGCATATAGGCCATTTAAAGCCGACGAGCTTGCAACACAAAGCAAAGTCCAATACTGCCCGAACTTTAA
>JAISWF010000203.1 GCA_031271165.1 Deltaproteobacteria bacterium | reverse complement strand
CGATATAAATTATTTAAACTATCTGTGAATTTATGTTATGATCGAATAATCTGGGGGACTAGCCCTTTTAGAGTTTGAACTCGCCAACCCACAGTCAACCGCTTGACTGTGTACTAGTCGGCCATTTTTTATTTTTGGCTCTTTTCAGGTTCCGGGTCTTAGGCCGCCGGCAGAAGGGCTCGATTTTTTTAGAACTTTGGCTCAGGCGGCGGCCCCGGGAGCGGTGACGGCGATCAAAGCGGCCCTGGCCGAGGTAAAATCAACCGCTTCATCGAAAGGTTGTTTGAGAAAATCGACCAGACGGGGCTGATAGGCGATGGCCCGGTCAATATCCGGGCTGGTGCCCTTTTGGTAAGCCCCGATGTTGATCATGTCTTCGTTGTGGCTGTAGGTAGATAAATAATCTTTAAAGCGGGCGGCGGCTGACAGGTGCTCGGGATCGGCCAGATCGGTCATCAGGCGGCTGATGCTCGAAAGAACGTCGATGGCTGGGTATTGGTTTCTGGCGGCCAGTTCCCTTCTTAAGACCAGGTGGCCGTCGAGAATGGAGCGCATGGTGTCGGCGACCGGTTCATTCATGTCGTCGCCTTCGACCAAAACAGTGTAAAGGCCGGTAATGCTCCCGATTTCCCAGGCTCCGGCGCGTTCCAGAAGCTGCGGGAGGGCGGCGAAGACCGAAGGGGTATAGCCCCGGGTCGTGGCCGGTTCGCCGATGCTCAGACCTACTTCTCTGGCGGCATAGGCAAACCTGGTGGCAGAGTCCATCATCAAGATGACGTTTTGTCCTTGATCGCGAAAATACTCGGCAATAGCGGTCCCGACGTATGCTCCTCTCATGCGGACCAAAGCCGGCTGCTCGCTGGTGGCGGCCACTATCACGCTTCTTTTGAGGCCCTCGGGGCCGAGATCTTTTTCGATAAACTCCCTGACCTCTCGGCCGCGCTCGCCGATCAGAGCGATGACGTTGACGTCAGCCTTGGTGTGTCTGGCGATCATGCCCATGAGAGTCGATTTGCCGACTCCGCTGCCGGCAAAAATCCCCATCCTCTGGCCCTGGCCCATGGTCATCAGAGAGTTGATGGCCCGGACGCCGACGTCAACTGTGGATTTGATGCGCTGGCGGCTTAAGGGGTTGCCGGGCTGGTTGCGAATTGGGTAGGTGGTCTGGGACTCAAACGGCGGTAAATCGTCCATGGGACGTCCCCGGCCGTCAAGAACCCGGCCCAAAAGAGCCGGCCCGACCTCAACGAAGGCCGGTCGGCCGCTGGCCAGGATCCGGCTGCCAGGAGTAAGTCCCGTCATATCGCCGATGGCCATAAGCTGGATGGTTTGATCCTTAAAACCGACGACCTCGGCTTCCAGTAATGAGCCGTCGGCCAGACTGATATGGCAAACTTCGCCGACAGAAGCCGACGGGCCGTCGCCTTCAATGATCAGGCCGGTCACTTTGGTCACCCGGCCTTCCAAAGCCAGAGGGGGTGCCGTCTTGATGGCCTTTAAAAGGTTGGAGAAGTTGGAGTTTTCCATATTTTTAGTTCTCGGAAGTGGATTTGGTAGTCTGGGTCGGGTTATGGCTGGACCCTGTTTTGGTCGGCTGGGGGCCGGGGAGCTCCGGCAGACCGACCAGGCGCTTGAGCGCGGCAACCTGCTTGGGACTGAGGAGGGCAATGCGCCCGGCAGCAAGTTCTTTTGGCAGCGGCAGCCCGCCATAGGCGACCCTTTTTAAAGTGACCACCGGGTGCCCGGCGGCGGCGCACATAAGCTTGACCTGACGCCGGCGGCCTTCGGTCAGAATCAACTCCACCCAGCCGACATCTTCTCCTGAGCGCAGGATTTTGGCCTTAGCTGGGGCAGCGGGTCTGCCGTCAATGGTCAGCCGACCGGAACTCAAAAGATCGGTAAAGGTCCGGTCGGGACGGCCCTGGACCTTGGTTCGGTAAACTTTGGGAACCAGATACGACGGGTGCATCAGCCGCCTGGCCAACTCACCGTCGTTAGTCAGGATTAACAAACCCGACACGTCTCGGTCCAGGCGGCCCACCGGGAAGACCCTGGCCGGGAGATCGACTAAAAAATCAGCAATGGTTGGCCGGCCCTGGGGATCCGACAAGGTGGTCACAAACCCGGCCGGTTTGTGAAACATATAATAGACCAAGGCTTGGGAGACGGGAACAGGGCGTCCGTCAACGGTGATCCGGCTCGCAGAGGGGTCAACCATCTGGCCCTGAGCGTTAACGGTCTGCCCGTCTACCTTGACCCGTCCGGCATGGATCAGTTTATCGGCCCCCCGGCGGGAGGTCAGACCAGCCGCCGCCAAAATTTTATTGAGTCTTTCCTCGGTCACTGGGCTTTACTCTTTAAAATGAGCTAAAGCGTGAGCTGGGTCTGGCATCGGGTCCGAAGAGGGAGTTTGAGCCAGTCCGGCCGGAAAGTCCAAGTCCGGACTGGTACCGGACTCAGAAAAGTCCCCTGGTTCAGAAAAAATTGCCGGTTCAGCGGCCCCGTCAGGCTGAAAAAAGATGTCTGGTTCGAAACTCCCAGCCTCGGCGGCGGCCGCATCCTCAAAAATGCGTCTGGCCAGGAGTGGGGCTGTATCCCGATAAGAGACAGTCTCCGGGTCCGATGGGGGAACCAAGGCCGGCCTGTTTTTAGGCCCCCGTAGCTCCTTGGGCGGCTGGGGAGCATCATTGAGAAGCTGCTGGAGGATCCGGTGGCTGTTAAAGGACCGGCCGGCTTCAAGAGAGGCTAATTTGTGAAAGAAAAACTCGGCTTGAGCCAAAAAAACTTCCGGAAACCCAGGCAGCTCACAGCGGCGGCCTAAGGCGGAAAGGGCTTCGATCAAAATAGTCGGGACTGGTTCAAAGCGCCTTCCGGCCGCCCGCCCGCAGTCGGCACAAATGAGCCCCTTGAGGCCAGGTTCCAAAAACCAGGCGGCGGCTTTGAAGCGGCCGCAAAGGCGGCATCCATTTAAGGTCGCTCCAAAACCGGCCAATTCAAGATAGCGTTTGGTGAAAGACAAAGACAGTTCTCGGGGACCAAGGGCTGGGGGAGCATAATTACCAATGGAATACAGGGCCGAAAGATACCTCAAAAGCAGATTAAAGGAGGCATGAGCCGGATTGTCGCGGGCCTCAAAAACCTTAACCAGTTCCACCGACCAGGCGGCCAGGGTTTGAGCTACGGGATCGGCCGGGATGGCCGGAACCTTGGAATTAAATTCTCCGCGATCAACAAAGCCGACGGGCAGGTTTGGCTTATGGCGGATATAAAACCAGGCCGGCATTCCCGGGGTCAGAAGGCCGCCGCCGAAACGTCTGACGCTTTGGCGGGCGTTTTTGGCCACCGCCTGGATCAGGCCTCTTTCCCTGGTCAGAAAGGTAATCAGCCAGTCCGAGTCGCCTCGCCCGGTCCGGGCCAAAACCACGGCCGGGGTTCGGATAGGCGGCGGCATAGTTTGGCGGGGGCTTCGGGCCTTCATATAAAGTCTCTGGTTTTAAAGCGCTTAAGGCGGTCAAGGAGCCGGTTGTACTTGGTCATCCGGCACTGCGGACAGCGGCGGCGGCAGTATTGGGCGGTCGCCGCCATTTTGATCTGGGACTTTCTTTTTTGACCGGACCAGATTTCGGAAAAACTGTTATCCAAAAGATTGCCAATGGCGTCGGCAGCTGGCTCCGAGCCCAATCGCCCGCACAGCCAGACCGAGCCGTCAGCTGTAATAACCGCTGACAAGCTGTGAGCCAAGCAGGGCAGGCCATCATTGCCACTGGGTAAATTGTCGGTCAGGGCACCTAAGTTGATGGAAAAATCATCTCTGGCCGATTGAGATAGAATTTGCAGATTTTCGGACGATTCCATATCCCGGTGATCGACCACCGGACGCAGGTGAAGGTAGTCGGCGCCCAGAGTTCTAACCCGTTCGGCCAGGGCTTGGAGAAGGGCGGGCGGATCGTTTAAATTGGTCAGGACGTAGCCGATTCCCAAGACCGGTTTGGGTTTTAAAGAGGCCAGGACGGCGAGATTGGTCAGAACTTTTTCGAAAAGATCAGAGCCTTTTAAATTTTTAAACTGCTGCTGGCTGGAGGCATCAATACTGATGCGGATCCACTGAAAGAGGCTGTAAAGCTCTGGCCCAAGACCAGGCCGGAAAAGGGCGGTCCCGTTGGTGATTAACCCCACCGCCAACCCTGATTTGACGGCGGCTCGGACGGCCGATTCAAAGAGAGGGGAAAGAGTTGGTTCGCCGCCGCCTTCGATGGTCACCCCTCTGGTTCCGCCCTGGGCCAAATCGTTAAAAAGCGAGGCCAGGTGCTCAATAGTTAGCCGGTCAGGACAAAGCTGTCTTAAACGGGCGTCCGAGCACCACCGGCATTCGAGGTTGCAGCGGCTGGTCAGGCTTAGCTCAATTGAGATCGGGTAGGTTGGATCCCCGCCCGAAAGGTTGGCCGAGAGTGCGGCCAGCTTGTAAGGAAAAAGGAGGATTTTTTCCAGGCCGATTTCCGGCGGTATCGCCTCAGGCCCGGCTCCCGGTAGGCTCAGGGTCATGGCTTAAGGATTCCAGCGTCCGGGTGGCGGTCGATCATGGCCTGATAGTATTTTTTAAGCTGAGCTGTAAGGATCGGGAAGATCTCAGCCACCGAGCTCTGACCGAGATTTAGAGACAGCCAAGCTTCAAATTCGACCCGGTCGTCATCGCAGCGGCCTGGTTCCAAAAATCCGGGAATGAAGCGGCTCTGGGTCCTGGTCAGAGAGGTGCGCAGCAAGGTTTCTTCCCGGCGCAGAGCCTCGGTCAAGTCGGGATAAAGCCCGATCAGTTTTTCTTTAAGACGTCTTTTAAGCTCGGAGGCCTCGGGGATGGCCGCTACCTCTGGAATGGTCAGTAGCCGGTAGGCCTCGGCCCAGTTTTTTTCCACTCCGTTGCCTTGGGCTAACATCAGGGCCAGGCTGAAACTGGCCTGGGGATCGCCAAGTTCGGCCGCCGATTTTAAGAGGCGGTAAGCGGTTTTCAGGTCTTTGTTGACCCCTCGGCCCTCAAGATGCATCATCCCTAAGAGGCGCCAGGCCGGCGCAAAGCCCAGTTCGGCGGCTCTCCGGAAATAAGCCTCGGCCATGTGAGGATCGCCGCCATGCCCTTGGCTGGCCAGATAAAAGTGCTTGCCTTGCTCAAACAAAAGCTCGGCTGATTCCCCGGCCATATTTTTAGTCATACAGCCTCGGAGCGGCGGTCGCTGGACTTGGCCTGCCAAAAGCGAAACAGGGCGGCCCAAGGGCGGGGAAAAATTGGGCGGGAGCGGGCATTGGTTGTCTCCGGGAAGCAGTCAGAGAACCTTTCTGATGGCCGGTCTTAAGAACTAAGAGAGGGTGAGAATTTCGTAGCCGGAGGCGGTCACCAGAACCGAGTGCTCAAATTGAGAAGATAAGCTACCGTCGGCGGTAATTACGGTCCAACCGTCATCTAAGAGTTCTACCTCCGAGTCCCCGGCATTGATCATCGGTTCAACGGTAAATATCATTCCGCTTTTGATTCGATATCCAGTCCCGGGGCGGCCAAAGTGGGGAACATTGGGCGCTTCATGAAATTCTATCCCCACCCCATGCCCAACAAAGGCCCGGACCACGGAAAAACCCCGGGCCTCAGTATGGGTCTGGATGGCGTGGCCAATGTCGCCCAGTCTGGCCCCGGCTTTGATCTGCTCGATTCCCAGTATCATGGCCTCCTGGGTCGTTCGGGCCAGGAGGGGACCCGGTTCGGGTACGCTGCCGACCAAAAAAGTCCTGGCCGTATCACCAAAGTAGCTGTCTAAGCGGGCAGTGACATCAATTTTGACCAAATCCCCTTCCATGATAACCAAGGGGCCAGGGATGCCGTGGACCACCACGTCATTGACCGATATGCAGCTGGCACCCGGGAAGGGCGGAGCTCCCCGAGGACCTTTGTAACCCAGGGTGGCCGGGGTGGCCCCGTTTTCGACCAGAAACTGATGGATTATCTTGTCAAGATCACCAGTGGTGATCCCGGGTTTAAGGTGCTGGCCGGCCAGGTCCAATGACTGGGCGGCCAGCCGGCTGCTTTTGCGGATTTTTTCGATTTGCTGAGCGGTTTTTATATAAATCACTGGCGGGTTGTTATCCTTCCGAGTGGATGGCAATTAATAAGAAGACATGCGGCGGGCCACCGTCACCAGCCGAGTGGCGGCCATATTTCTGGTTTTCTTTAACATGGCCACAACTTCAAATCTGCCCTGGCCGTTGGCCGGCAAGTAGGTGGGGGCAACGTAGGTTTCGGCGATGGCCACCGGCTGGCCTTGGCTGTCATGGAGAGTCATTGTCAGAATCACCCCCTGGATGCCGGCACCGGTATTGTTGACCACTATTCCAGTCAGCTGGACGTAAGTTTCAGAGGCAAAAGGGACAGCTTGGTAGTCGACCACTTCAATCAAAAGGCTTCCAGGGCCGGTTTCCGAGACGTTGACATCTGTTGGCGGCATTTTCGGGCCTGGGACCGAGATGGAGCAGGCGGTCCAAAATATGGTCTGAACTAAAAAAAAGGCCGTTACAGCATGGATCTTCAGGCTGGAAAATATTATCATAAGTTGGGTCCTAAAACCTTTGGGGTGGCTAAAATAGTGTCGGCGGCCAACCGGTTGACGGCTATTTTTTTAAAACGTCTCAGAACCGGATTTAATATTTTATCATAAAGGCAGAATAAATAAAAAAATAACTTTGATCTTTGGCCCCAGGAGTGGTCTTTTCGGCCATGAATGATTATTTTGTTCCGGCGAATAAGAGCCTGCCAAGCAGCCGCCAGCGGCGCCGCAGCGGCGGCCGGTCCAGGCCTCAAAACCACTAATAATCCAGATGATTATACAATTGATTTATTATTGATAGTAGCGATAAATAACAAAATAGTTTTAAATTATTTTAAGTAGTCGCTCAAGATAAAGACTCCGTCAGAGAAAGTTGTTGCCAGGCAGGGAACGGTGGATTATAATTATAAGACTGAACTTCGCAAGGAGCCTTTTTAATGACCAAGGAAAAGCGAATTAAAAAATTGGAGCCGGATTTTGATAAAGCCGGCGGGCTCGTACCGGCTGTGGCCCAAGACTATCTGACCGGTGAAATTTTGATGCTGGCCTATATGAATCGCGAGTCTTATGAGAAAACCCTGGCTACCGGCCAGGTTCATTATTTCAGCCGTTCACGGCAGGAGCTTTGGCACAAGGGCGGGGGGTCTGGAAACGTTCAGCTGGTTAAGGGGCTTTATCTGGACTGCGATCAAGATGCCGTGGTGGTAAAAATTGAGCAGGTTGGAGGTTCAGCCTGCCATACTGGAAACCGCAGTTGTTTCCATTTTAAATATCTAGATGGTAGTAATTATGAAGTCATCGAAAAATAAAAAAGCTTCGGCCCAGAAAAATAAAGCGGCCCTCGATCAGCCCGGGGAGCTTCAGGCGGCCAAGGCTGAGACCAAGCCGGTCCAGGCTTCCTCGGCTAAAGCCGCTAAAGATACCAAAGCTATTAGGCCGGCCAAAGTCGCTAAAGATATCAAGCCGGTCAAAGCTGCTAAAAGCGCAAAAACTGCTCAAGCCGGCCCTCCAGCGGCCGAGGCCGAGCCAGTTCTCAGACTCGGTCTCCCTAAAGGTTCCCTTGAGCAGTACACGCTCAGTCTCATGGCCCGGGCCGGCTGGCGTATCAACATTGGCTCCCGCAATTATTTTCCCAATATCGACGATCCCCATATCCAGTGCACCCTGGCCAGGGCCCAGGAGATGAGCCGCTATGTGGCTGACGGGGTCCTGGACTGTGGTCTTTCCGGGCGCGACTGGCGGCTGGAAAATCAAAGCAAAGTCGGCGTGGTAACCGATCTTGTTTATTCCAAGGCCACCGCTACTCCGGCTCGCTGGGTTCTGGCGGTGGCTGGAGACGGGCCGTATAAAAAGGCTTCCGATCTGGCCGGTTGTAAAATCGCCACCGAGCTCCCCGGGGTCACTAAAAAGTGGTTTAAGGACCGCGGCATTGACGTGACGGTGGAGTTCTCATGGGGGGCGACCGAGGCCAAGGTGGTCTCTGGGCTGGCCGACGCCGTAGTCGAGGTTACCGAGACCGGAAGCACCATCCGGGCTCATGGTCTTAAAATCATCGACGTGGTTTTAACCACCAACACCGAGTTGATCGCCAATCTCCGGGCTTTGGAGGAGCCATTCAAAAAAGCCAAAATCGACCAGCTGGCTCTCCTGCTCAAGGGGGCTCTGGACGCCGAAGGACTGGTCGGTTTGAAAATGAATGTTCGGGAGGCTGATTTGGAAAATGTGGTTTCCTATTTGCCCAGCCTCAATGCCCCGACGGTGGCCCATCTTTTTAAGACTGACTGGCTCAGCGTTGAAACGGTGGTTTCCGCCAAAGCAGTCAGGGATCTTATCCCGATTCTTTGTCAGGTCGGGGCCGAGGGCATAATCGAGTATCCCCTCAATAAGGTTATCTAAAGTTTTAAGTACTGTCTTATGGTTCGTCGCCAGGAAATCCCTGGCGGTTGACAGCCGCCCGGGCTAATACTGTTTCCTGGCTCAACCGGAGGTCCGCATGTTGAAGTCTCTGACCGGTTTACTGGCCGCCGCCTGTCTGGTGTCTCTTTTGATGGGCTGCACTGTTCCTGTTCCCGCCGACGCTCTGCAGGCCGGTACCAAGGAAGAGCAGCTCCAGGCGATGATTGAATTGGGGAAAGCTAGGCTCATCCAGGGAGATCTGCCCGGAGCTTTGTCGGAACTCTCCAAGGCTGAACTTATCAGTCCCGGCAACAGTGAGATTGCCCACTACTTGGGCCTGACCTATTACCGGCGTAAAGACTACGATAAATCAATTTCTTATTACGAAAAGGCACTGTCCCTGGATCCGTCAAAATCGGAATACAAGAACAATCTGGGTCTGGTCTACTTGGAGACTAAAGACTACGAGCGGGCCAGGGCTCAATTTGAAGCTTGCCTCATGGATCCCATTTACGGCCGTCCTTTTTTGGCTCATTTCAATTTAGGGCTCCTGGAGGAGGCCCTTGGTAACTTCGACGAGGCGGAGAAGATTTATCAACGCATTAACGTCATCAGTCCTAATTATGCTCCGCCTTTTTTGCGGCTGGCGGCTATTTATTTCAACCGTGAGAATTACCGTCTAGCGGCTGATTTTTTCCTCAACGCTGTAAGGATAGAGACAGACTATGTCGAGGCTTATTGGGGGCTGGCCGAGTCATATGAAAAGCTGGGTTTACGCGATGAAGCGGCGGAAGCCTACGGTAAAGTAGTGGTCCTGGCTCCCAATACCAACATGGCCATGCAGGCTCAAAGCCGGGCCCGTCGGGTTTTGGGGTATGAATGATGGCCGGTTGTAGCCAAAATTTTTCCAGCCGTCAAATTTCTGGTTTGGCACAAGAAAATCAAGGTTACCTGGCCCAAAGAGCCTTGGCCGTCACCCCCTTTATGGTCATGGAGGTTTTGGAGGCCGCCCAGCGGCTGGAAGCTGCCGGGCGGAGCATTATCCACATGGAGGTCGGGGAGCCTGATTTCCGGACGCCTCCGGTCGTGGTCGAGGCTATGAACCGGGCTTTGGAGCAGGGGGCTTTCAAGTATACTCACTCCCAGGGCGATCCGGTTTTGCGGCAGGCCTTAAGCCGGCACTACGCCGAGCGCTACTCGGTCGAGGTTTCCGCCGACCGTTTTTTGATCTGTCCAGGCACCTCACCAGGTCTGATGCTGCTGTTTGGGGCCCTTTTGGAGCCGGGCGACGCTGTGGTTATGTCCAACCCATATTACAGCTGTTATCCCAACTTGGTCTCTTTTTTCGGAGGCCGGCCTTTGCCCGTCCCAGTGGAGGAAAGCGAGGGTTTTCGTTTTCGGCCGTCGGAGCTTAAAAAACATCTGGGACCGGAGGTCAAAGCCATTTTAATCAACTCTCCGGCCAACCCGACCGGGGCCATTTTGGAGCCCGCCCGCTTAAAAGAAATAGCCGCTTTGGATAAGCTTATCATCTCCGATGAGATATATCACGGGCTCAGTTACGGACCAGAACGCGATCACACCATTTTGGAGTATACCAATCGGGCCGTGGTGGTGGGAGGGTTTTCCAAGAGTTTTGCCATGACCGGCTGGCGGGTGGGTTTTATGATTCTACCTCCTGAGCTGGTCAGGCCCCTGCGGAGCATGGCCCAGAACTTTATCATCTCCGTTAACGCCGCCGTCCAATTGGCCGCTGCCGTCGCCCTCCAGCAAGCCTGGCCTGAAGTTGAGCAGATGCGTTTGATTTTTGACCGCCGCCGCAAGCTCCTCATTAAAGGCCTCAGAGACCTGGGCCTGGGGATCATGGTGGAACCTCAGGGCGCATTTTACGTTCTGGCCCGGGCTGATCATATCAATCCTGACTCCCGGAGCTTGGTTTTTGAAATATTGGAGAAAGCCGGAGTGGGGCTGACCCCGGGGGCTGAGTTTGGGAGCGGGGCCGAAGGCTTTTTGCGTTTTTCCTACGCAACCAGTGAGGAAAACATCATCGAAGCCTTAGAGCGTTTGAGGCGCTTTATCTCTCAGCGTTAATCCAAGAGAGGTTAAAGCCGCCAGGTTTAAGGCCGTCCTAATCAAAATCCCCGGCCTTATCTGCGGCCTTTGTCGCCAAACCCGGGCCGCTGTTTAGGGCCGGTTTTAAGTAACTGCCCCCAGTTTTTTTAGGTCAACCCAAGGCGGCTTCAGGTTAGACTTATGAGTACTTATGTCGCTGAACATTTCCACTCCTAAAACCCCCATTGATTATCCTCCGGCCACCGAAGCCGTTTTTACGACCTCGGCTTCAATGGCCCGTCAATTTCCCGAACCCTTGGCTTTTGAGGTCGCTCTTCTTGGCCGTTCCAACTGCGGCAAGTCTTCTCTGATCAACCGCTGGCTCGGCCGCAAGTCTCTGGCCAGGGTTGGGGCCACTCCAGGCCGGACCCGGCTGATCAACTTTTTTAAGGTGACCTGGATTGCTGGGGCTCCATCCATATACGTGGTCGATCTGCCAGGCTACGGTTACGCCGCCGCCCCTAAGGATATGGTCGAAAGCTGGCGGCGGCTGGTCGAAGATTATCTGGCCGCCGACCGTGGAGCCCGGATGGCTTTATTGCTGATGGATATCAGGCGCGGGGTCCACGCCGAGGAGTTAAGTCTGGTGGGCCTGCTTACTTCATTGGGAATTGATTACCGGGTGGTGGCCACCAAATGTGACAAACTCTCGGCCGGCCGAGCGCGACAGGCTCTGGCCGCCCTGGCCAGCCTATTAGGAGGCTATCCGGTGGCTTTCTCCTCCCTCTCAGGGCAAGGCCGTTCGGAACTGATTGAGGCGGTCGGCCCAAAGAGCGCGGCCGCAGCCGACTGACAACGCTGGTTCCGGCTTGGCTCTGGAGCCGACCGACTGTCTGACCAAAGGGCCAAGCTGATATTTAAAAAGCGCTTTGGCAGCTGACTAACCGGCTTTTTTTCGGGGTCGAGTAGTCAAACTGTTATTTTAGGGAAAAAAACCTTGACCCAAACTCTTGACAACCGGTTGTCAATTAAGTAGATTTAGACGAGGCTTTTAGTGTGTGGGCCAAACCGATCAGGTCGAGCCAATCTCTTAATTTTGAGCCGGACAGGCAGGTGATTTAGCTTGAGCAAAAACAACATGGGCATTGAAGTGACCGTCCGCGACAACGACGTGGAACAAGCCATCAAAGCCCTGAAGCGTAAAATTGCCCGCGACGGTCTGCTTAAACAACTTAAAAGCAAGAAGGCCTATGAAAAGCCCAGTGAACGCCGCAAGCGCAAAGAGCGCGAGTCCAAACGCCGCCTCCGTAAAGCTTTGGCCAGAAGGGCCAGGCGGGTGCCGAGGAGTTGAGCGAACAGACTTGTGATTTGTTTTTTGGCGACCAGTTGCTGATTGGTCGCCTTTTTTTTTATTGCATTTATTTAATTGATAACCGAATTTTTCCCAGCCAAGATAAAATTTTAAATCGAAAGACGCACCCATTTTCGTTACTTAATGTAACTGAGACAGGAGGATTGCCATGAGCGAACAAGTTGGAATCACAATTTCAAACCATTTCCTGCAAAATCAGCAGTTAAGCCCGGGCGCAACCGGCTCTTTTACCAGATTACTTCAGGCCTTGGTTTTGGCTTGTAAAATCATTCAAAGAGATGTTGGCAAAGCCGGTCTGGTCGATGTATTGGGCCGTTCTGGGGCCATTAACATCCAGGGCGAAGAGGTCCAAAAACTCGACGAACTGGCCAACACCACCATCAAACGGCGCCTTTCGGCCTCTGGTGAGGTCTGCGCTCTGGCCTCAGAGGAGGAAGCGGACGTCATTGAAATCCCCAGGCAGTATCCCCAGGGCAATTACATTGTCCACTTTGACCCTTTAGACGGTAGCTCCAACATCGACGCCAACGTCTCTATTGGCACCATTTTTTCCATTTATCGCCGACTGTCACCGCCGGACTCGGAAAGCACCAATCAGGATGTTTTGCAGCCAGGAATCAAGCAGGTCGGGGCCGGATATATCATTTACGGTTCAAGCTGCATCCTGGTCTTCTCCACCGGACAGGGAGTCAACGGCTTTACTTTGGATCCCTCCATTGGTGAGTTTCTATTGTCCCATCCCAATATTAAGACGCCCAGGAGGGGAAAAATCTATTCCATCAATGAGGGCAATTATACCTACTGGGATGAGGGCACACGTAACTATATCAATTACATCAAAGAGGGCTATTCTGAGCACGGTGTTCACTACACCAGCCGTTATATCGGGTCGATTGTGGCCGATTTTCACCGCAACCTCCTTTACGGCGGAATCTTTTTGTATCCGGCCGATTTAAAGGATCCACTCAAGCCTCAAGGCAAGCTCAGGCTCATGTGCGAGGCCAACCCGCTGGCTTACATTATTGAGCAGGCTGGGGGGGTGGCTTCCACCGGTACCGAGCGCATCCTTGACATTGAGCCCACCTATATCCATCAGAGGGTTCCGCTGATTATTGGTTCTCCTGACGATGTGGCCCTTTATCAGGAATTTTTAAGACGCGAGCGGACTTGGCCTCAAGCCTAGACCCTGGGCCTCCCGCCGCCGGTGGATTTTGGCCGGCTTGGCCGATTTTAATCGTTTCCTCCATGGCCGCCACCTGGCTCCTAAGGCAAGCCGGCTGTCCGGCCTCCATGTTTCTAGGACCCATGGCTGCGGCCGTGGGCTTGGCTATTTTTGGGCCGGTCCCTAAAATCCAGCCCTGGTTTTTTGCCCTGGCCCAGGGTTTTATCGGAGCCATGGTGGGTAGCTTGATTTCCCACCGATCTCTGGTGGTGCTGGGTCAGGGCTGGCCTTTTATCCTCGGCGGTACCGTTTGGGGTATTGTCATGGGGGTTTTGGGTTCTCTTTTTCTCTTTCGGCTCAAGGTGCTGCCGGGAGCGTCGGCCTTTTGGTGTCTTTCCCCCGGCGGGGCCACGGTTATGGTCTTAATTAGCGGCTCTTTCGGGGCCGACATGAGAATTGTGGCCTTGGCCCAGTACTTACGGGTGTTGTTAGTTTCCCTGGTCGCCGTTGCGGTCTCGGGTTTATTTCTGGACGGCCAGTCTGCTCCGTTTGCGCCGACCGGATTTTTTCCCTCTTTTGAGCCCCTGGCTTTGGCGGCCACGGTCAGCGCTGTCCTGGCCGGAGTTTTCGTCGCCAACCGGTTATCGGTCCCTGGAGGGCTCCTGCTGATCCCCATGTTCGCAACCGTAGCCGTAGCCGCAGTTACCGGGCGGCCGGTGACCCTTCTGCCATGGATTATGTTCCCCTGTTACGCCTTGGTCGGCTGGCGGATCGGGCTGACTTTTAATCGGGAGATTTTGATTTCTTCCTTAAAAATACTCCCGGCCCTGTTTGCGGCCACGCTCCTAATGATCATTGGCTGCAGCCTGTTTAGTTTACTGTTGTGGAAGGGTCTGGGACTGACTCCTCTGACCGCTTACCTGGCCGCCTGTCCCGGCGGGCTTGATGCCGTGACCATTATTGCCATCGGTTCGGGGGCCGATCTGTCCTTTATCATGGCCATGCAAATTATGAGGCTTTTGGTGGTTATAATAAGCGGTCCGTTTATATATTCTAGGCTCACCCGGCGCTTTGGTCACTGCCCCAAGCCATAGCCTGGCGGGGTGACGGCCGGGCTGAAACTAAAAGACCGGAAGCTGGCGCTTCCGGTCATAGCCATGAAATTAAATAAATATGAAATTAAAAAAACTCCCGGAAACCTAAGGCGGCCGCCGGGAGTTTAGCTTTCAGGGAAAGCAGAGACTAGTAGTTGTTGCGGTAGTTACCGCCGCCAGAACGGCGCTCGCCACCACCGCGCTCCTCGCGGCCGCGGGCTTCGTTTACCCGGAGGCTACGGCCACCTAACTCAGTCCCATTGAGGGCTTCGATAGCAGCTAGAGCTTGGTCGGGATCCATTTCCACGAAGCCGAAACCGCGTGGACGACCGGTTTCACGGTCGCTGATAAGGTTGACGGAATGGACGGTTCCATACCGGCCGAAGAGATCACTAATCTCGGCTTGAGTGGAACTGAAAGGCAAATTACCAACATAAATCGTTTTCATGTCTGCACTACTCCGTGGCGCATTCACTCCCTGTCAAACAGGGCGGAAATCAAGTCGTGGTCCTGTCAGGTCGAACCAACATCACCCATATATAAAGGCAAATCGCAACTGACTCCCAAGGCTTCGGACCAGACAGAAGGAGTATGGCCGAATGAAGTTGTCTTAATTTGTCGCTATATACTACTGTCAAAATGTGTAGTAGATTAATTAGAAGGGAACCGTAATTGAGTCCAAAAAACAGGCCCGGAAAAAGGTCAGTAGCTGGAATCCCGGGATTAATCGGGGCGGGATTTAAGGCTGGAACTGACTGATTTACCTACCCAAGCTATAAGCCGGGGGCTGAGGGTTTTAAGGGCAATATACTACAGGACTTTTCCAATATAAGTCGCTGAAAAGCGGCCGCCATCTGTCTAACTATCCTATAATGCTCCCTCTTTATCAAGCAAGCTGTTATGACTCCGGCTCAGTCCGAAGTTGGCCAACCTAAATGTTGGCCGGTTACAGCTTGATCACATCTTGACACTGCGTACGGGAACGTTTTCGAACCCGGTCAAGCCTTTTAGCCTGAAAATATCAAGACCATCCCTAACCACGTTTATTAGTCAGGAATGCTGAGAAGTACCGCTAGGCAATCAAGACCTAAGCAAAGCCTAAGCAAGGGCTTTTGCGGTGATGAACTTGGTCTTTGATACACAAAGGAAAAAATATCGGAAGCAATGACCTAGCTCAAACTCTCGAACGTGAGTAGCTGACAAAAATGCCTTTACTCCCATTACTTTTGGGAGCTTACCACACGATAATGTACGATTGCAAGAAAAAATTAAAAAAAAACGTATAGTTTTTTTTCAGGACTTAGCCTTTATTGCTCCAAAATGGCTAATAAGGCCTGCAAGGGGCGTCAAGGCTCAATTCGAATCAGGGTCTTGTCGGGAACTCGCCGCTTTTTTGGAGTGCTTTCATTCTAAAAGACCCGAAGATTGAAATTTGATCTAGCCAAATATAGCTAAAAAACTTTTTAAAAGATGCGCAGCCTCCGGGGTGTCTCGGGCCGGAGCCTTGACCAAGCCTGGGGGACGGCCGGTCGTTGCTCGGTACGGCGGTCTTATGGTGGCCAGGAAAGCAGCCATGATCCGGCGGTCGAATTCCGGATGAAATTGAAAACTCAGGGCCTTGGGTCTGTAGGCCAGGATCTGGCAGGGATCGTGGTCACTTTTGCCTAAAACCGTAGCCCCTGGCGGCGGCTCAAGAACCGATTGACTGTGGGCCATGTTGGCCGGAAACGACGGCGGGAGCCCCTCAAAGACAGGGTGGGCCGCTCCTTGGGGGGCCAGGTGAACGTCAAAGGTGCCGATTTCCAGGCCGCCTGGGTGAAAGCCGACTCGCCCACCCATGACCTGGGCCATCAACTGATGGCCGTAACAGATCCCCAGGACCGGAAATTCGTCGGCCAAAGCTTTTTCCAGCCAACGGCTCAGCCGAAGGCTCCAGGCCGGCTGGGCGGTGACCATGGAAAGGGAGCCGGTCACCATGGCCGCCGAAAAATCCAAAGGTTCCGGGAGCGTTCGGCGTAAAGTAGCGTCCACCACCCGGGCCTGACCATCTTTAAGGCCGGCCGTTTTCAAAAACATGGTCGCAAAATCTTCCAGGCTCATCCGCTTGGGTACGGCGCCGCACTTGAGAATCAGGACCGGTTTAAGCATTGGGGTCTATCCTGGGGGGCTCGCTTGGGGAGGGGCTCTCCTGGTGGGTCTTTCCTCAAAGGAGATCTAGCCTTAAAGTTTTGACTCTAAGAGCCCTAAAATGGGCCCTGGTGTTGGAATTTTTGAGCTCGATCTGGTCACTGTGGTCATTTTAGAAACGTTTGGCGTAAATATCGGGGCCCTTCAGATTTGTCTGACCTGGAGCTTTCGCTCTTGAAGGTAGTCTTTCAGATCTTTAATCCGGTACTGGTCATAGTGGACGATGGAGGCGATCAAGGCCGCCGAGGCTCCGCCATCGGTTAGCGCCTGGTAAAGGTGCTCCGGCCGGCCGGCGCCGCCGGAGGCGATGACCGGAATGGTGACCTTTGATGATATCATTGAGGTAAGGTTTATTTCATAGCCGTCCAAGGTCCCGTCGGCGTCGATGGAATTGAGGCAGATTTCTCCGGCCCCAAGCTCCTGGGCTTTTTGGGCCCAGTTAAGAGCGTCGAGGCCGGTTGGGGTCCGCCCGCCGTTGATGACCACTTCGTAGCCCGAAGGGCAGCGGTCGGAAGAGGGAACCTTTTTGGCGTCCAGTCCCAAAACCACGGCCTGGGAGCCAAAGGCGGCGGCGCCTTGGGCAATGAGATCGGGATTTTTAACGGCGGCCGAGTTAAGAGAGACTTTTTCAGCGCCGGCCAGGAGCACGTCGCGCATCTGTTTGACCGAAGACAGACCCCCGCCAACACTAAAAGGGATGAAAATGGCTTCGGCCACCTTTTCGACTACGCCCAAAAAAATGCCTCGATCCTCGGCTGAGGCGGTGATATCGTAAAAGACAATCTCGTCGGCCCCTTCTTCGTAATAGCGCCGGGCCGCTTCCACCGGGTCCCCGAGATCGAGGTTGTCTTGAAACTTGATGCCCTTGGTTAAAAGGCCGTTACGGACATCCAAGCAGGGAATAATCCTTTTACTTAGCACGGGCGGCCTCCAGGCAATAGCGGTGAAAGTTGGACAATATCCTCAGGCCCGGCCGGCCGCTCTTCTCCGGATGAAACTGCAGGGCCCACAGGCCCTCCCGGCCAAAGACGGAAGCGAACTCCAGACCGTGCCTGGTCAGTCCCAAGGTCAGTCCCGGTCCTGGAACCGGGTGGTAGCTGTGGACAAAGTAAAACTGGTCCTCCGGGGAGAGTCCGTTCCAAAGAGCGGTTGGGCTGACGAGGTTGACAGTATTCCAGCCCATATGGGGGATTCTGATGGGGCGGCCGTCTTCGTCGAGTTGGCCTTCGGCAAATCTTATGTTGTGGCCTGGAAGGATCCCCAGGGTCTGGGTCTGATTTTCTTCGCTGAATTCCAGCATTATCTGGCAGCCCAGACAGATGCCCAGAAAAGGCCGGCCGGCCTTAATCAGTTCGGCAATGACCAGATCCAGGCGGCGATTTTTTAAAATACCCATGGCCTGACCGGCGGCCCCGACTCCGGGGAAGATGAGGCCGTTGGCTTGATGAAGAGTCTCGGGGTTATCGGTGATGACTGATTCCAAACCCAGATGGTCCAAGGCCCGGTGGACGCTGGTTTGATTTCCGGCTTGGTAATCAATGATGGCGAGCATTTCAGCCTCCCGAAGGCGAAGTAAAGGTCTGGTCGGCATCGGCGGCCGGTTGGAGCCGGCTTTTGGATTTGCGGATAAGCTTGTTTAAGTAAAACCAGCCCCAAAGTCCGAAAACGGCCAAAAGAGCCACCGCTGTCAGGCGGGATAAGGCTTGAGCCGAGATGGCTTGAGCTGGGGTAAATTCCAAAACTCGGCCGGCATAAACGCTGAAGGCCTCTACCACCCCAAGTCCGGCCGGGGTAAGGTTGACGATGGTGGTATGGATTTGACCGGCGGAGTAGAAAAAAAGCTCCGACGGTCTAAGATAGACATTGAAGGCGGCCAAAGACAGCCAATTGAGGAGGGCCCAGCTCAGAAAGAAAGCTACCTGAAGCCGCAAAAGGGTCCAAAAGAGTCCCGGGGTGGAGCGGAGCAAATCCCAGCCTTTGGCCAGTGCGGTCAGCCGCTTGGGGAGCTTAAACGGAAGGCGTCCTAAAAACAGGACCGCCAAAAGTCCGGCCAAGGTGGTCGTACTAAAGTACCCCAGAACCAGGGCATTGGCCGGGTGACCGTCAATGACCAGTTTGATTAGTCCGGCGAAGGCGAAAAAAGAGGCCGTGGTCAGGGTCATGGCGCAGACACAAAGGAGCACGGCCACAAAGTTGGTGACAGTCATGCCTCGGCAGACAGTCAAATACACTCCTCGAAACCCCGAGCCGCTTTTAAGGGGAATGACGTAATTGACGGCACTGGTGACCATGGTTAGCGCCAGGCCTTCAATGATGGTCAGCTTCAGCCCGTAGGGGTAAAGGCACTGGCGCAAAAGCTCGCTGTTGATAAAGATCATTAAAAGCCAGGCTAGAGGCAGGAGAAAAAGTATGGTTTTGGAGATGGGCTGGCGCCAAATTTCTTTAAACTCTTGAAGATTGGCCGTTACAAACCAGGCGATGCCGCCAATAAAGGCGACTGTTAGCAGCAAACTTAAAGCCAGCATGAGCCGGCGGGCCGGTGAGCTGCTCTCTGGTTCCGGCCGGGCCAACCGGCCGGAAACTAAGCCGTTAGTAGAATTGTCCGGGGCCGCAGACGGCGGGCGGTTTTTAACCGAGGGCGGTGGTGTGGGGTCCATCGGAACTTAATTCGGCCTCAATGAGACGCTTGAGTTCGGTGGTTACCGGCCCGGGGCGGCCGCTGCCCACCGGTCGATTGTCCCAGGAGGTGACGGCCAGAACGTTAAAGGAAGTGGTGGTCAAAAAGACCTCGGCCGCTATATTGGGGAGCTCGGAGCGTTTAAGATCTTTATTGATGACGCCTTTGGGGAGAAGAGGGGCACCCAGCTGGGAAGCCAGCTCCATGGCCCTCAACAAGGTTACACCTTTTAGAATCTTGCTAAAAGGCGGGACCACCAGTTGGCCGTCGACGGTAACCACAGCCACGTTTTCAGTAGCCCCCTCAGTCAGATTGCCGTCTTGGTCAAAACTGACCACATAATCGGCGCCAGCGTCAATGGCCGATTTTTTGGCTAGAACATTGTGAAGGTAGTCACAGGTCTTAATCCCAGGAAATTCGCTCTTGGCCGGAAATGGGGCGGTGGAGAGCTTTACCCCTCGCTCATAAACTTCAGGGGAGGGTTTTTTGAACTTCATGGTTATCAGATACAATTGGCTGCCGAAGCTGTCGTAAGGGTTAACCGAGAAGCTGCCGGGCCCGCGAGAGACGGTCAGCCGGGCCACGAAGTCCTCGTGTCCGCCCAAGCGGTAGGCTTGTTTTAAAATGTCTTCGATTCTATCAAATTCCGGAGGCAACTCCAGGCCCAGGAAAGACGCCGAATTAAGAAACCTGGCCAAGTGCTCCTTGAGGCAATAGGCCCGCCCGTCGATCACCTTGAAAGCTTCAAAGACGGCATCGCCGCGATGGACCATATGGTCATCGGGCGGGACCCCCCAGAGGTGAGGGTCAGTGGAAAATCCTCCCCAGACGCTGGAAAACATGACTAAATAATTGTCGTGCCAAGGTTTGCGGCCTTTTTTTTGAACCTCGAAAAGCTCTTCTCTGGTATAGTTAGGCCATAAGTCAGCCATTTGGTTTGAATCTCCTTAAAACATTGGGAAAAATAGAGGCTAAAAAAAAGCCTTAAAATTTATCGGACACCGGCCCGGGCTGGAGGCCCGAGAGGGCCGCTTGCCGGAGGCGGCTGACGGCCAGGGAATAATCGGCCGAATTGAAAAGATGAGAGCCGCTTACCAGGACGCTGGCGCCGGCTGCGGCCAGGCGGGGAGCGTTAGAGTCATTAACCCCACCGTCGACTTCAATGGGAACGTCAACACCTTTGCTGGCCATGAGTTCTTTAAGAGTTTTGAGCTTGTCAAATGTGGTTTTAATGAAAGGCTGCCCGCCAAAGCCGGGATTAACACTCATCACCAGGACCAGATCGACCAGCTCCAGACAGTACTCCAGGACAGAAATCGGCGTGGCCGGGTTTAAAACTACCCCTGGTTTAGCTCCGGCTTCACGGATGGAGCTCAGAGCCCGGTGGAGGTGGCTGGTCGCCTCAACGTGAATGGTGACCAAATCGGCCCCGGCTTTGGCAAAAATCGGGCCGTAGGTCAGGGGATCAGCCAGCATGAGGTGAACGTCCAAGGGAATGGTGGCGTTCTTTTTAGCCATCTCAACAAAAGAGGGTCCGAAGGAGAGGTTAGGGACGAAATTGCCGTCCATAATGTCCACATGTAGCCAGTCGGCCCCAGCTTTCTCCATATCGGAGATTTCCTGGGCTAGATGGCCACCGTCGGCAGCGAGTAATGAGGGGGCTATTAGCAGCATAAAAATATGCGTTGGAGGTCCGGACTGGGCTGGGAGCCCTCTTTGAAACGAAGTAAAATAATAAATTAAACAAATAGACAGTTTAAAAAAATAAATAACCAAGATAACCCAAAAAAAATTTTTTTGTAGGTATATCCTCAAAATATCGGCTATTATATCATGAGCCGGATTTTTTTCAAGACCCGGCTGACCAAAAATCCCAAAATGGGCAGCCCAAAAGTCGGTTGGAAAATATAGTCATCAGAATTTTCAGCTGGGAAAGCTTATAAAGAAAAGTCTAGAAAGAAAAGGCCGAAAAAAATAACCAGCTCTGGCCATAAAAACTTGGGACATGAGCTCAAAGGCCGATCAGAGAAGAAATTCAGGGCCTTGCTTCCGAGCAGTTTTAGTATTGACAAAACCATTGGCGGGGACTAAAAAAAGTTCCGACACTTTGGTTTTGTGGGATAATTTACCCCTGAGACTTCCCGCAGGGGAAAGTCCAAGGGAGCCAAAAATGGTCCAAACCGTTTCCGAGGTTGATTTGTCATGACCGTAGTTCCGTTAAAAGTCCCAATCCTGAAAATTCCCTTTGACCAACAAGACGCCGACCAGATATCTGGTGAGCTTACCAGGATGCTTTTAGAAGGCCGTCTGGCCATGGGGCCAATGGTCGCCCGCTTTGAAGAGGAGTTCAGACGCTTTATCGGAACCGATTACGCCTGCGGCTGCTCCAATGGGACGGCGGCTTTGGAAATGATTTTTCGCGCCCTTCAAGTCCAAGGCGGCTCGGTCGCCATACCGGCTAACACTTTCATGGCCACGGCCATGGCCGCCTTGGCCGCTGGAGCCAAAATAATTTTGGTTGATTCCGAGCCTCATGATTTTCAGATGAGTGCTGACGACCTGGCGGCCAAGATCCGACCCGATACCAAAGCGGTAGTCCTTGTTCATGTGGGCGGGTTTATTTCGCCTCATTGGCGCCGGATAAAACAAATAGCCTCCCAAAATAGGGCCGCCTTCATTGAGGATGCTGCCCACGCTCACGGCTCTGAGATAGACGGACTTAAGGCCGGGGCCCTGGGCCTGGCCGGAGCCTTTTCCTTTTTTCCGACCAAGGTTTTGACTACGGCGGAGGGAGGGATGGTTACTACTTCTGAGGCCTGGTTTTTTGAGCGACTTTTGACTCTGCGGCAACACGGACAAAGTAAACCCGGTTCAAATATCCACGAGTCGTTTGGCTTAAACTTTCGGCCATCAGAGATCCACGCCCTTTTGGGGCTTCGCTTGATGGCCAAAGCTAATTGGATTGTCGAGCAAAGGAGGCGGGCGGCGGCGGTTTATGACCGGCTCCTAGAACATGGGCCGGTGATTCCCATCAAGCCAGTCCCTGGTCTTAAGCCGTCATATTACAAATACATGGCGCTCCTGCCGCCCGGAGTTGAGCGAAGTGTGGTTAAAGAGCGGGTCAGAAATAATTACGGAGTAGCTCTGGCGGGTGAGGTTTATGCCACGGCTGGAAATCTTCAGCCGCTTTGGTCGACCAACCAGGAGTACCTGGCTGCACCGCTGACCAGGCTTCCAGTTTTGGAAGAGCTTGCTCCCCGGCAGATTTGTTTGCCTATCTGGCCTGGTCTTAGTGATGATGATCAAAGCTATGTTGTTGAGTCTCTGGTCAAGGTTTTAGAGGGTCTTTAGGCAGTCTCCCCTTTACTGGCCGCTAATATTGAGGCCGCCAAAATATACAGGCCCCGACAACCCTTAACGGACTGATAATATTTTCGACCACGAGTTCGTCGAGGGCGTACAGAATGCGGCTGGCCAAGGCCATGGAGCGCTCGCTGAGTCTTCGGCTGGCCTCCTGGCGGTAGCCGCTAGGGAGTGATCGGTACCTCCCTGGGCTCCACGCTCTCGCAGGTCCAAGCCTGGATGAGGCGCTGGCGGAGATTTTAGCGGGAAAGCCCGAGTGACTCGGGGGCGAGACTGCGTCCGTCTCTTCTGAAAGGCGTGGCGGTCAGGCTGACGACCTTGGTGTTGGGGAACCGCTCGAAGACCCATTCCCAACTTCTGGCCACATTATGATGCCCTTCATCGACGAGGATCAGGTCGTTGAAATCATCCGCAAAGGAGGAAAGCCAGCGGTCTGCTCGGCTGGCCGGTTGTTGGATGTTGATGACGACGATATGCGAACTCTCATAGTCATGGGTGTTCGCATCTTGGCCGTCCAGGACGGCCGGAGAGGCCATGATTCACGTCGGTCAGAACGTACGTGGAAGTCCAGAAGCATTCGCACCCGGCAACATCGAAGGCCGTGGAGATGCCCTGTCGAATCTCAAGGTTCGGGGCGATCACCAGCACCCGCCTATGGGCGATCTCGAAAGGCAGTAGCGCCATTAGCCCAGTTTTGCCACAGCCCACCGGAATCTGGACAATAGCCTACTCGGAACTGTTTCTGAAATGCTGACGTGTGCGAAATCAGCCCTCGACCTATGGATTGCGCAGATCAGGATTGCTTTGGATATACGCTATTCGTCTTTTAGATTTAAAGATCGAACAAAAAAATCTGGCTTAGTTGGGCTGATGACTTCGAATGAACAGGGTTAGCCAAAAATGGGAAAAATAACCTGAGCCATTATGTTTCTCATTATGACTCTAACCCCCTCCTCGGACTCTCAAGGGTGGGGGGCTGAACGCACCCCATTTTTGGTGTGCCCGGCATGGGCGTTATCCAGAGCGGTGAAATGTCCGCTCCAGACTTGGCAGTAGGAACTGTAGCTTAAGACAAGGGGAATCCCGTGAGGGACAACTGAAAGAAGTCGGCGGCAAACCCTCGGCCCGACGAACAGAAATCGCATATAGGCCATTTAAAGCCGACGAGCTTGCAACACAAAGCAAAGTCCAATACTGCCCGAACTTTAA
>JAISWF010000181.1 GCA_031271165.1 Deltaproteobacteria bacterium | reverse complement strand
GTAAGGGAATTACCAATAGTTCTATTGGGTGATAGCCGATTCTATGGACTAAAATAAGTCTAAGTATTTAGTTTGTCAACCCTTTCAGGCGAAATTTTTTCAGCCAACTCATGAATTATTTGAAAGCACCTTAGAATTTTGCCAAATTTCATGTTGGCAAAGGATAATTCTGGAGGCGGGTCGACAGTGCCCCGGCCTCCCCCTGAATAGTTACATTTATTTTAAAAACTGCTGGAGGGCCACTAAAGCCATCCCAACTTTTTTAACCATAGCGCAGTCTCGTTTCAACCAACCCCACTAATGATTACCAAGAACCACTTCTGGCCCATCAAAAAATCTTTCCAGTACCAAGTTGCTTGAAGAGTCGGTCTAAAACGGCCCGGATTAGGATGTCTCTATCCAGTTGGAGGTTTTTAAGCGTGGCCAAGGTCAAAACTTGGAAAAAAATTGATTGAGCCAAAAAAAATAAAAAAAATTTTAGCTCGAAAAATATAACCAACTCCAACATTTAAAAGGGATACCCCCGCCAAAACATACTTTTTGATCGCCTCAGTCAAGTTTTGGTCTAGAGAGATCGAGTTTAAAAATGAGATGCTGTTTTTACCGGTCGCTGGGGAGCGACCTTTGGAGACCCGAAAGAGCTCGGTTATAAACCTTGGCCGGTCGGATTAATCCGGGCCCCAAGAGGGAGACTAAAAAGTGGCGGCTAAAAATGGTTGGCGAAAACTTTGGATTGTGTTCAAAGATTGATTGAGAGTTTGAAGCCTCAAAATGATAAAATGGACAAAAAAAATTAAAAAATTTTTAGCTCTAAAACATAATAAACTCCAACACTTAAAAGGGATACCCCGCCAAAACATACTTTTTGATCGCTGCAGTCAATTTTTGGTCTAGAGAGATCGAGTTTAAAAATGAGATGCTGTTTTTACCGGTCGCTGGGGGGCGACCTTTGGAGACCCGAAAGAGCTCGGTTATAAACCTTGGCCGGTTGAATTAATCCGGGCCCCAAGAAGGAGGCTAAAAAGTGGTGGCTAATAATGGCTGGCGAAAACTTTGGAGTAGATTCAAAGACGGTTTTGGAGTATGAAGCCTCAAAAAGATAAAAAGGATAAAAAAAATTAAAAAAATTTTAGGTCTAAAAACGTAACCAACTCCAACACTTAAAAGGGATACCCCTGTCAAAACATACTTTTTGATCGCCTCAGTCAATTTTTGGTCTAGAGAGAGCAAGTCTAAAAATGAGATGCTGTTTTTACCCGTTGCTGGGGATGGACTTTTAAGACTCCAAAGGACTCGGTCATAAATCTTGGTCGATTAGAATATTGCTGACCAAACAAATAATCCTGGCCAAAAATGACGGAGGAAACTAAAGATTAGGTTGAAATATGTTTGCAGTTTGAAGCCACAAAAAGATAAAAAAGGCAAAAAAAATTAAAAAAATTTTAGGCCTAAAAATATAACCAACTCCAACACTTAAAAGGGATACCCCCGCCAAAACATACTTTTTGATCGCCTCAGTCAATTTTTGGTCTACAGAGATCAAGTCTAAAAATGAGATGCTGGTTTTAGGAACTCTGGAAAAGGAGCCAAAATTAATGATTTGTGATAGTCCCGGGGCAGTTTCGACCAACCTGACTCAACGAAGCGAGCCACTGGGAGCCGGTTTTAAGAGACTTCTCAGGTCCATTATTGAGGTGGGTTTGAATTTTTCGTAAATCATCAAGTCATCGCCTTTGGCGGCTCGGCCCTGGTTGGGAGTTTAATTGATTAGAGGGCCGACGATTGGCGCCGGAGGTTTGGGTCGCTGCCCCAGCCGCCCATTATAAAAATTAAAGGGCCGAAAAAATACTTGAGACCATCGGCTTAAGAAAAAGAAATAAGCCTTTAAGGTGAAAAATTTATACTAATTATAAGTATTTACTTAAAAACTTATCAAGTTTAAAGCCGACATCAAGAGTAAGGAGAAACAATATGGGAAGAAGACTACTATTAATTTTTCTGGGCTCAAGTGCGGCGCTGGCAGCCGCTCTGGGCTCGGCCCTGGTCTCAGCCGCATTGGCTGATGCTAAAACTCTTGAGCCGAAAGTTTCAGCCGAGACGGCTTTAATGGACCCGGCCGGCAGCAACCCGGCTGCTCCAGGGCCCGCTAGTTCTCTGCTAAATTTGGAGAACCCGGCCCAGGAGACATCTTCACAGCAAGCTGCTTCCAGCGGGGTTCGGGCTGCTTCTGAGCCGGCCAACCCGGCTGAGGATTCCCAGTCTTTGGTTAGGACCGAAAGTATTTCGGGCCCCGAGAGCGATTTTATAGCTCACGACCAAGAAAGCCACCCAGCTCAGGAGGGCAGTCAAAGTCTGAGCGCTGAACGTGAGCGCCAGATGGCTTATGAGCGGTCTTTGAGGGCTCTTTTGCCCAGTTCTCCGCAAGAGATACGCACTTACCGTCAAAATTTGGATCAGCGCGAACAGGCCCTTAGTGATGAGCCGCCCGATACCATGAGAACCAGGACTCAAAGAGTCAGACTTGAGCCTGGCTTTAAGCCGCCCTTAGTCGAGCTCACCCCCAACTTGGTGACGGCCTTGGTCTTTACCGATTCGACCGGCCAGCCTTGGCCGATTGTCAACAGCGTTTTGGGAAGCGGGGCCCTATTTCGGACTGAGGTCTTGGAAGTGGAAAAAGGCAATCAGATTATCATCTCACCGCTTTCCAACCACGGCCACTCCAATTTAGTGGTGACCCTTAAAGATAACGATATCCCCATGGTAATCAGGCTGGCCACAGCCTCAGCCCTTAAAAGCGGCCGCGAAGTTGATACGCTCATAATTTTTCAGGTAGCTGGAAACGGTCCGTCAGCTCTCACGACCGGGGAGCTACCCAGGCTGCCAATACCGGTTAACGATAGCATCTACGCCGTTTTAGATGGTCTGGTGCCCCCAGGGGGACGATTGCTGGAGACCTCTCCAGCTCCGGAAGGGGAGCGGGCAATCGAATCGGGCGGCAGCATCTACCTTCGGACCGGACGGAGCCTTTTGTGGCCGGCTCCCAGGGCCCGGGTGGCTGGTCCGGGTCGAGTCTGGGTCTACGAACTGCCAATGGTCTCAGTGGTTTTGCTGTCCTCAGGCGGAGAGGTTGGGGAACTGACCATAGAGGGTATTGACGCCCCCCGGACGGCTCAGCTAGGAGGAAGAGCGGGTGAGTAAGAGTTTTTTAAGCCGTCTTCCCGTTGTCGGCTCAATTCCCAGAAAATACGGTCTCATTTTGGGGGTGGGCTTTGGGGCGACTTTGGTGGCGGCCATAGGATTTTTATTTGGTCCGGGAGAGCAGGCAGCCAAATCGGCGGCTGCGGGTCTAACCCCAAGAAAGGTCGATTCCACAGTCGGCGGCCCTGGCAGCCCGCAGTACAACCAGATGATTGATGAGCTCAATCGGGCTGGAGCCTCTCTGGCCCGGGAAAAAGGCGAATCCTTTGTTGACACCCCCATCGGAGAGCAAAAATTACCTCCGGCCGCCAGCCCCAAAGAAGCTACCGCCCCGGTTCAGAGGCCCCAGCGCCTCCAGATGGCTCCCCAGCCTTTGGCTAAAGCTCCGGAGCGGGTGGCCCCTGGCAACTTGGAGCCGGATCTGACGGCGGCACTGAGCGAATCTCTGACCGGCGACCTCAAAGGGGTGGTTAACCCTTCTCCCGGGGCTTGGGTGACGGCCTCCATCAAGCTGCCGGCCCCGGCGGCAGCCGCAGCTGCCGGCAGCAGTCAGCCGGAGGTCAACCTTCCGCCGACTGGCAGCTTGATGTATGCGGTCACGGTCTCGGGAGTCAACAGTGACGTCCCCTCACCGGTAGTGGCGGTGGTGGCTGAAGGAGAATTTAAGGGTTCTAAACTTTTGGGCGGTTTCCAGCTGCAAGGCGGGCTTTTGTCGATCGCCTTCTCTCAAATTATTCTGCCAGGCGGCAAGGCTATCGGGATCAAGGCGGTGGCTGTCGATGCCCGCACCAACTCTCCGGCTGTCCCCGGTCAGGTCAACACCCATTTTTGGGAGCGTTGGGGGGCTCTGATGGCGGCCAGTTTTTTGGAAGGTTTTGGTGAGGCGGTCAGTAATCGCGGCACCTCCGTCCACGCCTACGGTGATGTGGTGGTGGCTGTTCGGGATGCTGTTTCGGCCCGGGACATCTCTTTAGAGGCTCTGGGCCGGGTCGGCTCCAGAGCCGCCGGGCAGTTGGAGAAAGGCTTTGATCGGCCGCCGACGGTGATTGTTCCGGCTGGAAGCCCCATCGGGGTCTTAATGATGGGTTCTGAGGGTTGATTGAGACTAATGAAATTTCTTTGCCAAGTTAAAGTGTGGTCATCACGATGGACATTTTTAATAACCTGATTGCCCACCTTGAGATATGGTGGGGAGTAGTAGAGACGATAGTTGCGGCTATCGGGCTGTTTTTGGTGGTCAAAGGCCTGGCCGGCCTAACCGATTCCGGTAGCCGCCAGCGCCATCAAGCCCTGATCGCCATTGTGGCCGGGATCCTTATGCTCAATTTTAGTGTCTTTTCTGACGCTTTAGCCCGGACCATCTTTGGGACTGACTCGTCGGAAATTCTCTCATACCGTCCCCCGACCGAAGTTGGCACCGATATTATCAGGTTTGTTTTTGTCGCCGTCGGTTTGACCGGACTGGTTGGGGTGGGACGGGGACTATATATTTTGCGGCTTTCCCCGGGTGATGGAGGAGGACTGGCCAGAGCTCTGGTCCACCTCGCTGGCGGCATCTTATGCCTGAACCTGCCTGAGTTTTTACGGATTTTAGCCAGCAGCTTTGGCGGGGAGGTCGAGGTTTTCATTACTTCGGTCATCGGCTAAGCCCAGCCTAAACCCGGAGTCTAAATTTTGGAGTCTAAATCTCGGCCTTGGGTCAGTCCCTATGGTTACTAGGATTATAGATATAAGAAAGGAGATTTTTATGGGTAATGTTACTGCGTTATCGCTAGATCGCAGCCGCCCGGAGGCCGCCGCCCCGGCCGAAAGACCGCTGGGGGCGGCTATGGGGTCGGGGCGAGCTTGGACTGGCCTGGTGGGCAGCACCTTCAAGGAGCAAAAGAGTAAGCCTTGCCAAGGTAAACCCCGCCAGAGTAAGTCTGAAAAGGGCAAGCCTCGGAAGGCGGCCTTCGGAGCGGCCCTGACCTCAGGCTTTTTGTCGGCTTCCAAGGGCTGGGCGGCTGGTCTGGGCAGCCTGGGCTTAAACGTGGCCTCAAACTTTACCGGCATAGCCAAAGCCATTCAGATGTTTGGCTTTGTCGCTGGCTTGACGTTGGTGGTTATGGGTTTGATGGAACTCTATCATACCGGCCGCCAGCATGATGCCTCACTGAAAGGCGGCATCACCAAATGCGCCGTCGGGGCGGCTTT
Organism: Deltaproteobacteria bacterium; assembly: GCA_031271165.1. Lineage (GTDB taxonomy): Bacteria > Desulfobacterota > Desulfarculia > Adiutricales > Adiutricaceae > JAISWF01. The sequence continues at coordinate 12,961 of JAISWF010000181.1, read as the reverse complement.
ATTGGCGGTGGATGCTTTGATATCTTCGTTTTCCACTACTATCTTTGGGGGAAACGAATCGGGAACCGGTTTAGGAGGACTTGGTCTGTGATAACAGATAATATTTTGGGCTGCTCAGGCCTCAAAGGCCAGCAGCTTTTCGGAGAAATTGTCCCAAAAGGAATGGTTGCTTAATGACGAAAAAAATAGTTAAAGCTGGGCTGCGGCCTGTGGAATTATCCCAGGCCTCTGAACTGACTCCGGCTGTAGCCCCGGCCATGGCCCCGGCCAAAAAGTCCGCTCCCATAAAGTCGGTGGCTAAAGAGTCGGCCCCAGAGTCAACTTCTTTAAAGCCCGATCAGCTTAAGCCGGCCGAGTTCAAGCGAGCCGGGGCCCAAACGGCATCCCCGAAGAAGGCCCCGGCCAAAAAGTCCGCTCCCATAAAGTCGGAGGCTAAAGAGTCGGCCCCAGAGTCAACTTCTTTAAAGCCCGATGGGCTTAAGCCGGCCGAGCTCGGGCTAGCCGAGGCCCAAACGGCATCCCTGAAGAAGCCGGCCTCCAAATCAAGCACCCGTAAACTGCCGGCTGCCGTAAGCTCCAAGGAGAACCTGTCCGACGAGCTGAGCGCTAGGAGCGCTTGTAGCGAGCAGAGCAATTCGAGCCTCAAAACGTCCCCAACCCAGGAACTCGGCCCCCAGCCGGCCCCAAAGCCGGCGGCCGTTAAAGCCGCCGTAACCAATTCAGTTTCGCCGGCCCTAACGGACCCCTCACCGAGGCGCCAGACGGACCGTCCAGGTCCCTCCGGCCAGGACCTGGTCTCTTCTGAGCTTTCGGCGGCGACCTTACCAAACGGAAAGCATGAGTCCATTATTTCAAAACCAGCCCATCTTCCTGGAGAAGTCGGGGAAGGGGGTTTTGTGGGTATCGAAGGCTATACCGATCCTCCGGCCCAATCCAACCAAGCTTTTGGGGCTGGGCCGGTCGAATGGCCGGCTCAGAAGGTTTACCAATCCCCAAAGCCCTCTCCGGCCCCAAGCAGCGATTTTGAGGCTCCCAATGACCTCCAGGCCGGGCAAGTGCCCTTAAAAAGCCCTTTAGCTTCCAAGGCTCCCCAAAGCCTCCCCAGCTCCTCTGGTCAGTTGGCCAAGTCTTCGCTGGAGCCCTGGCCTTTGGATTCTTCAGAGCCTCACTTACCCCTCAAAGGAGCGGTCGAGGCAGGGAAAGAAAATAAAAAACGGTTAACCGCCTCTAAGTTACCTCGGTCCGAGCCGCCTCGGCCAGAGCCTTCCGGCGACCGTGAGGAGGACTTAAAAATCCCTCCTCACGGCACTGAGGTGGTCATCGAATCCCGCAACTGGTACCTGGGCCAAAACGAAAAGCTCTTTAAAGTCCTGACCATAACGGCGGCCGTGCTCCTGATAAGCCTGGGTCTGAACGCTTATTTTTCGATTTTTAGGCCCCAGCCCAAGTATTTTGCGGTGACCAGGGATTTGAGGGTTTTGGAGATGCCGCCGCTCTCCGAACCGGTGGTCGGAAACCAAGCTTTAATCAACTGGGCGGCTGATGCGGTGACCGGAAGTTTATCGTTAAATTTCTTGTCCTGGCGCCGGACCCTTTCAGAATCTCGGGAAAATTTCGACCGGGAGGGTTTTGACAGCTTTTTGGAGGCCCTCAAAAGCGGTGGCCATCTGGAAAAAATTGAACAGGAACGCCTTTCACTTTCCTGCGTCATCGCCGGGGCTCCGGTGGTCACCCAAAGCGGGCTTAAAAATGCTGTGATGACCTGGAAGCTGGAGATGCCCCTGGCCCTGTCCTATGAGTCTTCCTCCGGGGTGGTGGCCAGTCAGAAACTGCTGGCGGAAGTGGAGGTCAAAAGGACGGACACCGTCAATAACCCCCGGGGAGTGGTAATTCGGCAGATGATTTTGAGCAAAAGCAGTTAACTAATTCACAATATAAGTATTAATTAAAACCATAAAATTAAGGTTTATTAAAAATTTAAACCAAAAATTTGATGGCTTAGGGAAGTTTTGTCCCAAATTCTTGGCAACTTCGGTAGCAATTCGGCTCAGGTCTTAATATTTTTAAGGTTTTTGACAAGGAGTCCCATGTCTATTTTCGCTGCCTTCAACCGAGCCTCTTACGGCCTGTGGTCGCTTCTAAAGGCTCCGGTCTCAAGTTATTGCCGTTTGGAAACCGCTGATGACCCGGTAACTCTGGTCGCCGATGATGGATCGCTTATTTCAGCTTTAAGGATTGAGGGCACCAATGTTCCGGTTGACCGCAGTCGGCTTGAGCTTTTGGTTAGCATCATAACGGAGAAGACCGGGGTGTTATTAGAAAAACCCGGGCATTTTTTGCAGCTGGTATTTGACTATGACCCGGCAACGGCGGCGGTGGAGATTGCCGGACTGCTTGAGCCCAGCCGGGTTACGGCGGAAGAGTGTTTTTTGTCTTTGGGTTCGGTTTTGACCGACTGGGAGAAAACTCTGTCCCAATACTGTGGAGCGGAAAAATTAACCTTGGTTTGGTGGACCACCACCAGGCTTCTGGCTGAGCCAGACCGCAAGAAGGCGGTCCAAGAGACGGTTTTTGGTCTGCCCAAAATCCCGGGCACCCAGACCGAGGGGCGGGCGGTAGCCGCTCTGCGCCACGCCCACCGGGGGGCGGGGGAAGTTTTGAGCGGGGCGCTGGCTAGCGCCAATCTTTCGGCCAAAGTTATGGGGGCTCACGACATTTTAAGAGACATCCGGCTGTCACTGGATCCCTCGTGGGTGCCGGCCGACTGGGAAGCGGTTCTGCCGGGAGATAAAAGACCGCATCTTCTGCCCGAGTTCGGCGATGACGCCAGAAAAAGTGTATTGCTGCCTTCCCTGGGCTCCCAGCTCTTTGCCCGGGAAGGCTTCATCATTGACCGCGATCTGATCCGCATCGGCCAAAGGCTCCATGCGCCCTTCATCATGACCGTTCCGCCGATGTCCCCCAAACCCTTTGCCGAGCTCATGAGGGTTTTGAGTAACAACCAGCCCCCTGATCCGCTGAGGATGTCGATCAATTTGTCGCCGGACGGTTTTGACGGTCTGGGTTTAAAGGCGGCTTTGGCCGGAATTTTAGGTTTTTCGTCGGCCGAAAACCGCAAGATATCGGCGGCCGTCAAAAGCTTGAAAAGTTTGGCTGAAAGCGGCTCAACCGTGGTCGGACTATCGATGGCCTTTGATACTCACCTAGATTTGCTGGGCGACGAGACCCCCTCTGAGGCCGTCTTCAAGCTCAAATCCCGCCGGGGACGTCTGGCCCGGCAAATTTCCGGCTGGGGGCAAGCCCAGCTGGGGGAAGTGGTTGGCGATCCGCTTTTGGGAGTTGCGGCGAGTCTTCCGGCTCTCATGCCCCACGGCGGAGTGGCTCCAAGGGCGGCGGCCCCGCTCAGAGATGCTCTGGGCTTCATCCCGGTCCGTCCGGCTTCTCCCTTTGGCCGGGGATCTTTGATTTTCCGCACCTCGGACGGAAAAATCATGCCCTTTGCTCCCATGAGTTCGGTCCAGTCAGCCTGGATCGATTTGGCTCTGGCTCCCATGGGCGGCGGAAAATCGGTCCTTTTAAACACCTTAAATCTGGCTTTTTGTCTTCAGCCCGGCTTAACAACCCTGCCCCTGGTTTCCATCATCGATGTCGGCCCCAGTTCCGACGGTCTGATCGGGCTTCTGAAGGCGGCTCTGCCCCGGGGCCTCAAGCACCAGGCCGCCAGCCACCGGCTGACCATGGACCCGGCCCAGGCCGTCAACCCTTTTGATACCCCGTTGGGCTGCCGGGAGCCATTGTCGACCCAGCTGGCCTTCTTGGTCAACCTCTTGTGCCTTTTGTGTACTCCTCTTGACGCCCAGGCGCCTCCGACCGGAACGGAAGGGATTGTCCGGCAGGCCATAATTTCGTCCTACCGCGAGCTGATCGACCGGCCCCGGCTGATAAGCCGGACGCTTGAACCGGAGCTTTTTGAGCTGGCCGTTAACTCTGGCTTTGGGAGCGATGATCAGAGCTCGTGGTGGGAATTGACGGATTTTTTCTTTGAGCAGGGGCTCTATCACGAATCCCATCTGGCCCAGAGACGAGCGGTCCCGATTTTATCCGACATCTCCGCCCAAGTCAGGCAGCACCCTGGTCTTAAGGCCAGTTACGGCTTTACGGTCAGCGGCACCAGTGAAAACATCCTCGACTTTGTCTGGCGGCAGTTGACTGAGGCGGTGGCCGGCTACCGCTGCCTGGCCGGCCCGACCAAGTTTTCCCTGGGGGAAGCCAGAGTGGTCTCCCTCGATCTCGATGAGGTGGCCACCAGAGGCGGCGGGGCGGCCGGCGATCGCCGGACGGCGGTCATGTATATGCTGGCTCGCCACCTGGCTGGGAGCAAGTTTTTTCTGACCCCGTCGCTTTTGGGTGAAATCAGTCCGCCCTACCGGGCTTACCACGCCGCTGAAGTGGCCCGAATCCGAAGGGAGCCCAAAAGGCTCTGCTATGACGAACTCCATCGGGTGACGGGCTTAACCGCCCTGCGGGATCAACTGGTAGGTGATTTGGAGACCTCGGCCAGAGAATAGCGCAAATGGAACCTTTCTTTGGGCCTTTGCTCTCAGTCGTGGGCCGATTTTCCGAAAGTTATCGTCGAACTAGCCACCTCGGTCTTTCTTTTGGGCTCGGGCACTGAGCAGGGCCGCCGGGAACTGGCCCAGCTTTTCGGACTCGATTCCCATTTGGAGACGGCCCTGGAAAGGCTCGGGAAACCTACCGCCGCCGGAGCGGAGCTGATAGCGCTTTTCCGGGCCGCCGGAGGCACCACCAAGCACCTTCTGACCAATACCGTCCCGCCAGCTCTGCTGTGGGCCTTCAGTACCACCAGCGAGGACATGACGGTTAGAAACTCCCTCTATGAGCGCTTTGGCGTGACCAGAACCCTCAAAGTCCTCTCCGAGCGCCACCCTTACGGTCTGAAAGCCGAAGTCGAACGCCTCCGTCTGCTCAAAAAAATGGGCCGGAGCTTGGAAAAACCGGCCGACGTCTTAATTGAGCTGACCGAATCTTTGGCTGCCCTGATTGAGACCGGCTCGGCCGCCGGCTGACTTGAGATGGAATTAATGACTAATTGATATGGCAAAGAAAATTTTTAATTTCTATAACTATACGGAGTTTTATATGAGACTAAATATTTCTATTGATATAGAGCAGTCTGATTTTTCAGGCCCTTCATCTAGCGCTACATCAGGTGCTTTATCAGGCCTTTCATTAGGCCCTTCAGAGGCGAGTCCAAAGGATGCCGGTCAGCCAGCGGTGAGCTGGTGAGTATCATCAAAAACATGCAGGCCGCAACTCCCGGGTTCAGCGAGCACATCATCATCGGGCGAGTTGGGCACGTCGAGCCTGGTTTTAAATCGGCCGGTCAATACATGGTCAATTTTTCGGCTGACGTCACTCCCTGGCTCCGGCGTTTTGGGGGAGGCCATACCACCCGCTATGAATGCGTCATCTGGGGCTATCGGGCCAAGATCTTTGAGGAACTGGGGTTTAAAAAAGGCGATCCCATCATGCTCCGGCTCGAAGATCTCAAAGTTATGTCCAAAATCAACGCCCAGGGACAACCTTTCGCCGTCCTCAAAGCTCACGTCGATAAATTTCTGGATCTGAGGTTTAAAAGCGAGTTTTCGCCCGCAGCGGCGGCCGAGACCGGCGGTCAAAAAGAACTGGAAGTCATCCGCCTCAAAGATAAATCCGGTCAAAAGCCCGGCTCCGGCCAAAAGGGCGGTCCGGGGCAGCCTCCGGCCGGAGGTTTCCAGGATTCATCAAGATCGCCCAGCTCCCCAGCCAAGCCGTCCCTTGGCCGGCCGGTGCCTTGGGACACTGACGATGACGATCCCTTTGGGCCCCAAAGCAGCTTTCGGTCAACCGATGACCGCCTGAACCGGACCTCGGCGGTCGAAGATTTGAGATTTAGGCCCAGTAAGGACCCGAGGCGTGGTCAATGGGACTTTATGGACGAAGTCCCCCGGGGAGCTTTCCCGAGCGGCGGCGGTCTGGCCGGTGTCTATGACGGCTGGGTCTTTGATGGCGAACCCGACGACCCCTACTGGGAAGAAAGCCAAAATGTCGATCCGGAAGAACTGGGCGACCGGGAAGGACAGCAAGAACTTAAAGGACCGTCAGAACCGCCAGGACGGGATGACCGGCAAGCTCCGGAAGGGGCTGCCGTCACCCCATCAAAATATCGGCCCAAGGTATTGGCCGCCGGCCGGGGTAGCACCCTGGCCGCTCCAGAGGCCCGGTCTGGCCGGAACTCCTCAGTCCCTTCGGCCGGTTTGGCTGCCCCGCAAGCACCTTCCGCCAGCGCCGCAAAAGCCCGAAAACCAGGCTCCCAAGAGCCTCATTTGGATAGGGATGCGCGAAAGAATTTGACCTGGGGCTCTCCAGAAAACCCCATCGCCGGACCCTGTCACCCGGCTAAGGGATCACAACGGGCTAAAGCTGAACTGGATCTGGAGGCCAAAACGGCTGAAGAAATCTCCGCCACCTCCGCTGAGGTCCCTGAGGGTCCTGTCCGCCGGCCGGGTCTCAGGTGAGCCAGGCTAAGCGTTCTTCAGATTGGATATAAACCAATCAGGCCCAGATCATCCGAGCTTAAGAGTAATAACAGATTTTGTTTGGTGAAAGGAAATTTTTTATGGCTGCATTGGTCATTATTTTTAAGCCTTTTTGGGCTTTAGTCAGTCCGGCCAATTGGTTAACCCACCATAACCATGGTCAAAAATCTTCTGGCAGCGCCGCTCCTGGCCTGGCCACCTCGGGCGAAGTGGCCGGTGGCAGAGCCGCCTTGAGCACTGCTGCCTTGGGCCGCCCCGCCTCGGGCCAATGGGCCCGGAGCGGGGCCTTCCCCGCCGGTCCGGGGGGAGGGACTTGGCTCTCAGCCGGCGGCCTCCCCCGCTCGGGGCGGGGGCTGAGCCGGCTTTTTGAGGCCAAGCTTTGGGCCGCTCTTTTGGTAATGGGCTTGATTTTGGTCCGGGCGAGCTCAGCCGATGCTTCGTGCGACTGCGGGACTATTGCCACTGTCGTCAAAAGTGCGGCTCAGACAATTGTCAGCGGCATTGTTGGTCCCCTTGATACCAGCATCCAACAGGCAGCTTCCTACAGCACTGAAAATCTACACCGTGATTTGGTGGCCCTGCGGGAGTCAGTGCTGCTGGCTGGGGAATCTATTTCGGCCTCGGTCAAATCGGCCGAGCAAGCCCAAGCTCAGCGAGATTTTGAAAAAACCTGGGATCTGACTGCCCAGCCGGTGACCGGCTGCGACAACGATCATATGGGCGGGGTGCTGCTGGGAGCCGAACAAACTGCCCGCCAGGCCGGACAGGCGGTCATGAACAAGGCCGACGAAAGGCGGCGCCGTTATAGCCGTTCGGTGGATTATCTCCGGGAGATGGAAACGTTTCCTGATCCCGGCCTAATTTCGGAAAGTCTCGGCGGGCTCTCGGCCGGACGCACCTATACGGCCAACGAGTTTAAAGAAGCGGAAAGATTTTTGGAAGCCCTTTCCGAGCCGCTTCCGCCGGCCGAGCTGCCGGAGGGAGCGGCGTCCGGACCTGCGGGAATGGTCTATCAAATACAGAAAAAGGACTACGAGACCAGACAAAATCTTTATCAGAGCGTCTTGGCCCGCCGATTGTCCGACCGGGCTCCAACGGCTGAGGGTTTGGCCGACTGGGCGGCCGACAAATGGGCGCTCATGGGCGGCGACGGACCGCCGCCAGGGGTAGTCGACGGCCGGATGTCTAAAGAAGCTCTATTTTGGCTCTTAACCAACCTGCGGGTATCTTCGGCCAACTGGCACGAGCAGGTGTTACCGGCTTTACCTGAGGCGGGCTTGCTTCGGGAAATCACCGCAATGATGGCCGTCGAGCTTGAGCTAAGCCGCAAGCGCAACGAGCACCTGGAAAATATCGCCATGATGATGGCCTTGGAGGGCCTGGACAATCTCAGGCGAAGCGATGGGGAAGCTTTAAGGCTTCAGTATCGCCGGTCTCTGGGCAGCGAGCTAGGGCAGTAAATCTGGCCTGAATTTAACCAAAAGGGAGGTTTAATGATTTTTTATCCAGATAATCACGATTTTTCCCGGTGGCAGAGACATTACGTCATGGGTCAGGTCGGCACCATTCATGTGGTGAGCTGGCGGCCAGGCGGCGTCTGTAAATCGCCAAAGGTCCTTTTGACCTTGCTCCAAAATCCGACCGCCGCCAGTTCCGAGCGGATCTTCCACCAGGTGATCCTGGAAGGCGATCAGGCTGTGGGCTGCTTGGAGCAGGGAGTTAAAAGCGGAGATGTGGTCTTAATGTCGCTGGCTGACCCGGTGCCCAAGGCCTACCTCCAGAGCGGTTCGGAAACCGTGAGAGCTGTTCCGTATTTAGAGAGCCTGGGTTTGGAAATCAGCCTGATTCGGCCGGCTGAAACTTTCCTGGCGGACGAACCACACTCAACCGGCCAAAATTTTGGGCTGAGGGAGCCTCACTGGCTCCAGGGCCGGCCGGAGGCAGCCGATGAAGCCACCGATGTTGCTTCCGATGAAGCCACCGATGTTGCTTCCTATGAAGCTGCCGATGTTGCTGCCGAAGAATTCACCGATACCGCTGCCGAAATCTATGACCACCCCCCAATCCTCGGCCAATCTTTGGCTCGTGCCTGGGAGCCATGTTTGGCCCCAGTGATGACCAAAAAAGCTTGGTCCGCCTTGGAGGCCGGCTCTGGAGGCGAAGCTGAACTTGCCAGCCGAACTCACCTGAACCGGCCGCATTCAAAAACTGGCTCGGCCAGAAAAAAGACGGCCAATGCTTTGGGCCAGGTCAGCCCAGGCTGGAGCGGTCCAATCGAAGATTCAGACACTGACAAGGCTCAAGAGAGCCCTGGCCGAAAAATCCCGGTATCGGCTGTGACCGGGGCGGTCAAACAAAATCGCTTTCGGAAAAGCCGGGCTTCCAGCCCGGTCTTATCCGACCATAATCCGGCTGATAAATCATCGGCGACCGAGTCGGCCGCCGTAGCTAAAGCCGAACAATCGGGAAATCCTTCCCCCCAAAAAATCTCAAGGAGAAAGTTATGAGAAAAAATTCATTTTATCAACATTCCAACAACTGCGTTGGTCAGGCCGCTTCCCCGAATACTGCGTCTTCAACTTGGCTCGCTTCCGCTGGCCGAAACAGAAGATCTGGTGTGAAAGCCCCGGTTGGCCAGAGCCTTGGCCCTGAAAACCCGAAACCGGACCAAGCCCCCGATAGTGTTGTGGTTGTAATCCCCCAAGAGCCTCTGGCCGTCCTCGGTGACCACAACTGCGCCGGCTGGCAGGTTGGTCATGACTGGGACGACCAAAAAATGCCCCAGGCGGCGGTGGAAATCCCCGAGTTCAGGGAGGAAAAGGACAAAGATAATAAAAACGAACAAACCCAACACCATCAGCCCGATAAGCCTGACCCAATTGAGGCTGCTGACCAAGTTGACCAAGTCATCCAAGCCATCCACGACGGTCCAGCCGCTGGTCAGACCCAGAGCTTGGTCCAAGATACGTTTGAAGATCAAAAGGCCGGTGCGGTTCCAGACGATGAAGGCGGTGACGATGAAGAAAGCCAAGCAGAGGAAGAAAACGAAGACGACGACGGCGACGATGGCGAAGAAGAAGATGAGGATGAAGATGATGACAACGAAGACCAAGAGGGGCATGAAGATGGCCAAGATGATGACCAAGACTCCCCGAAATACGACCACAACTTGCCCGAGTGCTTTGAGGCTTTAGTTAAGGCCACCTTAAGCTCCAACAATTGGGCTGAGTTTAGCCTCTTGGCCCTCCAATGCCGCCAGAAGCCTTCTTTGGCCGAGCTTATCCTGGCCAGCCCAGCCGCCCAGGCTGAGAAGAGCCCACCGCTAGTTCTGCCGGAAAGTCAAAAGTCGCTCGCTCTGTCGGATCTTCTTGATCCCAAGTGGGCCCAGGTTGTTGATTTAGCCAGGACCTGGCGGGACCTTAATCATCTCCAGGCAAGCTTAGAGCTAAGCTCAGATGAGCTTGGTCCTCAGGACATCGAGCCAAGCCATAGTTCAGCTAGCAGTTCAGGCAGCTTCCAGCCGCAAGCTGGCGGATCGGAGAGAAAGGAAGGCTAACTATGGGCATCGAGTCGGCGCTTTTTGGAGCCGTCCCCCTCGACGATCAGGGAGCAAGGTTACTAGCCAACATCCTGGGTCCCGGCTGGGACAGCCTGGCCGGGGAAGGGACGGCGGCTGGAGCGGCCGGACTAGTCCACGGACTGCTATCGGCTTTCAACTGGGTAGCCTTAGCCGGGGTGTGCTTGCTTTTCGTGGTGGTCATCATCCAGGGGGTGGCATCCACCGCCTGCGAGGGCGTTCCTTTAGGGCGCCGATACTCGAGCCTGTGGATGCCGCTGAGATTTGCCGGGGCCATGGGTTTATTGGCCCCGGTGGTCAAAGGGCTTTCGGTCTTTCAGGTTTTAATTCTGATGGCCGTAGGGTCATCGGTTAATTTGGCCAACTATGTCTGGGAAAAAGGTCTGGACCGATTTGTGGAAAACGGGGGCCGGCTGTCGCTGACTGCCCCGAAAGTATTAACTGACGATTCGGCTGAGCTTGGCCGGGGCCTTCTTAAAGGCCTGACCATCCAGCAGTACTACCGGCAGCGGCTGGATTTGGGGGTGGTGGGGCCGGTGGCCCCGGAAATCTACTGGCCGCCGGCCACCTCGGAAGCTGGGGGCCTATTGGTCCTGACCCTGGCCATCCCGCAAGGATCGCAATTGTCAGCCGGGGACCTGGGCCGGCTCAGACTGCCGTGCCCAGATCCATCGGTGGACCTGTGCCGGGCCAGATTGTCGGCGGTCAGAACTCTGATCACCGCGCTTTCGCCCATTGCCGAGATTTTGGCCAATACCGATCGGGAACTGACATTGACCGATTCAGGGCGTCTGGCCCGGGCAGTGGAAGCCTACCGATTGTCGGTCTCTCCATGGCTGGAGACGATTGAGAGCCAACAGGCCGACCAACTGGAAGAATCACTGGGAGAATTTAAACAAGCCGCTAAAACCAACGGCTGGGTCACGGCCGGGGCCTACTACTGGACCATCGCCCGGTTAAACGAGGCGGCTGGGGACCTTATGTATTCGACGGCCACTTGGTCTGAGGGCGACCCCGACCTTGACGGAGAAGTCTTAGATGACTTTGATGCCGTCTTTGAGCGGTTAAACCGCTACCTCCAGGGGGCCTTTAAGCCCGAGCGGGCTACTTCCGCTGAAAACATGCCGTCAGAGTTTCCGTCGGCCGACTGGTTCGGCGACAGCCTCTCTGGAAAACTCGGGCGCCAGACCCTCAGAGAGGTCATTGAGAATTTGGAAAGCGGCGATCCAATTATGGTCCTGGCTTCCTTGGGCCGCTATTTAGTGGCTACTTCGGAAATGGTCATTGGTTTAAAAATTGCCTCCAACGCCGCTGTCAAGGGTACCGGTCAGTCTTCCAGCAGCCTTTTGGGCAACATCATGTCGACTTTTACCGGCTCTCTTTCGAGTTTTGCCGCTGGAGCGGCGGTGGGTACAGTCGAAGCAATCGGACCTTACATTTTGATTTTAAGTCTTCTTTTAATAAGTTACGGCTTTTTTCTGGCTTATTTTCTTCCGGCCATGCCGTTTTTGATCTATCTGGCCGGAGTCATCACCTGGGTGATCACCGTGGTCGAAGCCCTGGCCGCCGCCCCTTTGTGGGTGGCCGCCCACGCTCTTCCGGAAGGTGACGGGCTGGCCGGAAACGGCGGCCGCCAGGGGTACCTTTTGATGCTTGGGGTTTTGCTCCGACCGCCTTTGATGGTCTTTGGGTTTTTAACGGCCATGGCCTTGATGACCGGAACCGGCCGGGTGGTGGGCTACATTTTTGCCGTCTTTGGCTTTGACCGGCTGGGGGAAAGTTTTCTTGGTCTGTCAGGTTTTATGGCTTTTTCCATAATTTTGGGCTTAGCCGTCGTCGCCGCCGCCTGGAAACTCTTTGGTTTGATTTCCCACCTCCCGGAGCGGGTGATGGCCTGGATTGGTACCCACGCCCAGCATTTCTCTGAAGTCGAAGATGTCCGCCGCAATCAAGGGGAATACGCCCAAGCCGGGGGATTGTCCTCAAGGATGCTTAATCCGGCTACTTCCACCCCAACTCCCCGAGGCCGGCTTGGTCAAGGTCAGGGCCAGCCCTAGAATTTGGGGAGTTGGGCAGTTTGTGGTAACTGACTGAAAAAATTAAATATCCCGATAGGATCGGAGGCACCATGAGCCCAAAAACCAAACTAATCCCCAATAGCGGACTGAAGAGGGAGTCCATTGTCAGCAAAAGCCGGCCTGGTCAGCTAGCCGCCATCCAAGAGAGGCAAATTTCTGGTCAGCCAGCCGCCTTCAAAGAAGGCCAAGTTTCCGGTCAGGCGTCCGATTCACCGCTAAAGCCAATTTTTGGCCAGTTTTTCAGCCAGCAGTTCAGCGAGATCCAGCGACGGTTAAAGGCGGCCCGCTCTATAGGTCAGACTTGGTCAACTGGGCTCAAAACCGCAGCCCCGGAGGATTCGGGAACTGAGCAAAAGGTTTTAAGGGAGCTTTGGCTTCAGACTTTGATTTTTGGTCTGACTGGTCTGGGGGCTTTTGCTCTGATGGCCCAGCATGGAGGCAGGCTTTGGTCGGTATGGCCGCTATTTCCGGCGGTAGCCGGGGTTTTGGCTTCGGTTTGGCGCAGAAGGCTCATTAAAAACCGGATTCGGAAAAGTTTGACCAAAAGTTTGCCTTAACCGTTTTAAACAGCGCTAATTAAAAATTGATTGTAACTATTCAGCCCCCCTGTCCAAGGCAACGAAAGGCGGCTTTTTTTCACACGGCCACTTACCAATTCAAGGCGACTCCCGTGTGATCCAGGCGTGAACTCGCATCAGAAACAAAAA
>JAISWF010000084.1 GCA_031271165.1 Deltaproteobacteria bacterium | reverse complement strand
AGAATCTCGGCCATAGACCACAATAGAAGCGATTTACCAAAACGTCGTGGCCTCGACAGGAACAAATAGCCCTCAGTTTGAATTATTTTATAAATATATTGGGTTTTGTCCACGTAAAGTAGATTATTCTTACGGATAGTGGTAAAATCCTGGCCTTCGCTGGGTAACGCTCGCATGGGGAGTCTCCAGGCTCAGAGGGTTGAAAAGGTGCTAAATAGCCCAGTCTTTGGCTTCCAGCTCAGTATATCATTGTTATCGGCTCGGTCCTAATGGGCCGCCAGAAAATTTTGTGAACGGTTACCAAATCAAATACTAAATTATTCAAATTTCAGTTTCTATAAGACATATTATAGAAGCAATTTCGCTGACAGACATTTTTCTAGGCAATAATTTTATTTATTCATTTTTCGCTTCTTTTTTATTCATATTTTACATTTAAGAGACAACTTTCTCTAAAGACTTTACTTTATAGCATAAATTATATGTTTGACCTCTAAAATTAGCACAGCCCCCAGTAAGACATTATACAAAATTTGACCGATATAGTCACATTGACTTGACCGGGCGAAAACGCATACTAAATCTGATGAGCACAGTGGGCCCAAGAAAGGGTTAGAATAACAAGCCAAGGTCACTGGCAACATCCTTGGGCGGGGCGCCACTGGCCAACAGTTTCTTGGCTGACTCGATCTTTTATCGCCAGTCATCTTTGGCTTGCGACGCCCTGGAAACCAAATTGCCAAGCAGTTCGGTGCGAGCGTGTTCGATGAGCCGCTCACTTTCCTTTTCGGCAGACTGGCCATGAGGGGAAAAATAAACGGCCTAATGTGGTGCCAGGGCCGAGGTCGTTAGTTGGTCTTTTGAACTGAACGTCCTGGTAGTTCGGTCCCCAGATCGGCCTAGCGCTTGACCCTTCAGCTTCAGGCGGTTGAATTTCCAAACAACCAGGGGGCCCCCTCATGAAGTATTTCAAGAACCTTGGATCAAGGCGCACCAAGGTGCTCGGCCCGTTAGCCTCTTTTTAGTTGCCTCAAAGAGCTTTTGGCGCCCAGCTGCGGACAGTAGTGGACATGGCAATTCAAGGCCTGAGTCGAGACACGAGTGTATCCAACTTTTATAATCGTGGGGCAGTCATTACCGTATAAATTTTTTTTAATGACCGACAATCAAGAATATAATTTCAAGAACTGTTTTTGAGAATCACCAGGCTTGATTTACCGTACTACGCTGGTTGCATTGATGAACTTCTCAGAAACCTTTGTAATCGACTTTTCCAAAAAGAATGGGCAATCAACGGTGAGGGAGCCAGAGATATCAAAACACTCGGTCGATGGTGATTTGTCAGCGCTCACATAATTAGTTCTTAGGCCTTTGTAGAGCAAGTTTTATTTCAGCCTCTCAAGAGACCGACAGTGCGGCATCCTTTTAAGATGTTATCGAAGGATTGTTTGCCAGAAAAGCAAATTATATCCAGATGTTAGCTAATAGAAATATCCTTAAGTTGTTGACATTGTTTAGAGTAGCAGTAGTTCACCCGCTCGTGGTTTCGTGATACAATTTTTTTGGTCCAGTTACCGGCCTGAAAATTCATATTGATGTTTTTTCTTGACAAGGACTATCCACGGGGAATCCGGTGTTTTAAAAGAAATTGTCTTGGCCATTTTAATTGTTTTTTTCCACAGCCATCCAAGAAAATCGTCAGGCCAGGTGTTGGGCAAGATAAACCCTGGGAAATAAGCCCACTTCTTCGTCTATAACGGGCGATTAGAAATTCTATCCCCCTTAAGCCAATTCTCCAAGGAGTTGTCCCCCAAAAAGGCTCTGGGACGTTCCCCCCAAGGGAGGTTCCCAGTTGGGTACTTAACCCTCTCAAGCCCTTACGGGGCGACGGTTTGAGGGTGTTAATTGATTCATCTCCTTAAGACAGATCTGCCTAGGGATTCGTGGTTTAGTTGTCCAACAAACCTTGGTCTGCCCCGACTTGGGCCTGGTGACAGAAAGCCAAAAACCGCCAAGATGACATATAATAGCTTGGCCGGTATAGGTTTTCCATCTGACCAAGGCATTGTGTGGCAACTTGTGCTTTCTTTCCAGCCAAGCGGACACGTTTCGATGCAGATGAAGAGCCAACCGGAACACAGCCAACAGGTGTGGGAGGCACCAATTCACCTTGGCCACCGCTGGCATGTATCTCAGAAGACGATCATTTAGACCGAAGCTCATTTAGACCAATGCAGAGCTGGGTTGTAACGGCGTTGGGTTCGGACCGAGAAAAAATTGTACTTTAGACTTTAGAAGGACGGCGTCAGGCTAAAGCCTGACATCACTCTACTTCACGGAGGCCAGTCACCGCAAAGCCTCACCGAACCTTGACCTAAACCATTGTTCATCCGAGGGGAACATATCTAAAAAGGCATGTTTTCATATCTTAGACAAACAAGCGAACCCTGCTCTCTAATTTTTTAATAATTATAGCGCTAAAACAATGCTTTCTAAACACAATTGCGCTTGTTGTATTAGTTATATATACTTAATACAACAATCTTGGGCCGGGAAACCGTAAACTTATTAAGCTCCAGTGGATTCTTTTTTTTGGACAACTGAGGTTTTTTTTATCTTTAAACCGGTTCGCCTTTGGGCCCAATAGATTCCAAAATCGCTTTAGTTGTTAATTTTGTGGGAGGACATTCGTGGATGATTTGGTCATCGTTTACAAAAACGACGCATCTGCCGTAATTTTAGCCGATCAGACGGAGGCCAGTCTGGGGGGACGCTTCCGAGTCTATCGGGAGATCTCCAACTCTCCTGAGACGCGCACTCAACCACCGACTAACTTTAATCCTAAATTGATTGTGTCTTTAGGTGGGGACGGGACTCTTCTCTATGCCGCCAGAACCTGGGGACTAGGCGGGGTGCCCATTGTCGGGGTCAACTTGGGCCGGCTGGGCTTTTTGGCCGAAATTGAACCCGAGATCCTGCCGGTAGTTCTGAATTCCGCTGTTAGCGGCTTGGCCAAAATCCAGGATCGAACAGTCTTAGATTGCTCGGTCACTCGAGCCGGGGAAGAAATATACCGTTCCACAGTCATCAACGATGCGGTCATCAACAAAGGTGCTCCGGCCAGAATCATGAACTTCAAGCTATCGGTAGCCGGGACCGATTACTGGACCTACCGGGCCGATGGATTGATACTGGCCTCACCGACCGGCTCAACCGCCTACAACCTCTCGGCCGGAGGGCCGGTCGTTTTTCCGGACTTTGAAGCGGTATTAATAACCCCCATCTGCCCGTTTACGCTTTCCACCCGCTCGGTGATCCTGCCGCTGCGCCTCAACGTTGAGGTCACCATCGGGGAAAGGGCCGGGGACGCCCTTTTGACCGCTGACGGCCAGACCTTTATCCCCTTAGAGCCCCTGGACCGAATCAAAGTAAACCGCTCCAACGCCGTCGTCCGTCTGGTCTCCAACCCCACCAGACATTATCTCAACACTCTTAAAATTAAGCTCGGACTTTATAACGATAAACCAGACTAAAAACTGCGGCTACTTCGGAGGTGCCCTCTGACCGCCGGGGCTTTTCCGAGCCTGGTTAAAGTCTTACCATGGTCCAGGCCGATTGGGGCCAATTGTAAAAAGAGCCGAATCCATCGAACATTGGCTAAAGCTGACATCAGAAGGGTAGGAAAACCCGCCCTTACACCCTGATGTTAATGATGGTCCCCAACATGGCATCGACGGTGGGGACGACCTTGGCATTGGCCTGATAGGCTCGACTGGTCACTATCAAACCCACCATCTCGGTGGCAATGTCGGTATTTGAGCCTTCTACAAAACCGGGCGGAGTCAGCGGCGAGGAGTTGGGATTGGGGGGCAGGCCCTGGGCGGGGATTAGTGGCCCGGTGGGTGAAAAGAGTTTCTGGGTGGTGGCGGCGGTCCCAGCTTGGGCCGGGAGATCGTAGTACATGGTCCGGCTAGATTTAAAGCCGTTAGTCAACACGTTGGCCAAGTTGTGGGCAATAACCTGCGTCCCGACGCCAAAAGCGTTGAGAGCGTTGGCCGACGTGTACATGGCGCCACTGACGGACACTTTAAGTTTCTCCTTTGGGAGGTTTTGTTCTTTTGGAGTCGTCTTTAAGGCCGGCTCGGCTCACCTACTTTAAACCGAAGGTTAACTGCGCTTCAACCCCAAAACTCCCTAAACCTCTTAAGATTATACCACAGTTTTAATTGCCAAAAATTAGTTTCCCAATTCTAAAGACGGCCAACCAGTATGAGCCTGTGGCTAGGTCAAAGTTGGTGCCTTTGACCTTTCAATAATCAACCAAAAAATACTTTAATTTGCATTAATTTTAAATTTTAATGCCTTGACAGTTACTCAATTTCACAATAAATCTATTTATAAATTTTTAACGCTAAATCATTTACTATTCCAACCAGCCCAAGAGCCTTATATTCAACTTAAGCATTGACACCATGGCCATATAAGGGTAAAAAAGAAATAGACGATCTTTTGAGGCACCCCAGGTCTTATCATATTAACCAGATTAGCATTTTAACTACCTAAAAATTGCCTTTAACCCTTTAACTGACTAGATAAACACTCTAAATTACTAAAAATTTAGCCTTCAACTGATCACGCTCACCCCAGCCCTCGACCAGACCAAATTAACCGGGTAAACGAGCCGATCGAAAATCAAAATCTGCCGATTCTTCATTAGTTTTTTGACCCTGTTAATTAATGATGCTCCTGTAAAAACCCCTTTTTTGGCAAAATCCCGTTTTTAATATATTGGATTTATTGATAAAAATTTTATCAATTTCATGGTTTGAGGGTTTTTACCAATGGATCATTAATAAATGACCTTTCTTTTCTATCCATCGGCCGGGTCTACCTTAGAACAGTGACATAAAAAATTTAGGAAATATCAACCACTAAACTCTTGCTAATTTTTGAGTCTCAGGTATAATCTCACTTTCGACGGTCGCCCAGTTTTTGACCGCCAGTTAGGACTTTAGCCGTAACGTGTTGATACTAACCAGAAAAGTCGGTGAGACTGTCACCATCGGCGACGAAATCAAAATTCAGGTGGTTGACATTCGGGGCCGCCAGGTCCGATTGGGTATTACTGCACCCTCGGAATGGTCTGTTCACCGCGAAGAGATTTTCCTGCGCATTCACCAACAAAACCTGGAATCTGTCTCCACGCTGACGACCGACTTGGAAAATGCGGTTCGACTCTTTGGCGATCGCAAGCCGGAAGGGGGTTCTCAATGACCGACCGGCCCTCGTCCACCGGAGCTGACCAAGCTCAGACTGTCAAGATAGAGACTCAAAGATTTGGGCCGATGGAGTTCCCGCAAGAATCAGTGATCACGATATTAGAGGGTATCATTGGCTTTCCAAGCCTGATAAAATATGTGCTGCTCCAAAGGCCCAACGACGCCCCTTTTTACTGGCTCCAGAGCCTTGATGACCCGACGATGGCTTTGGTTCTGGTCAACCCAGCACTTTTTAAAGCCGATTATGCACCCAAACTTCCGGCCAGCCTGTCGGAGGAACTGAAGGCCGAGGAAGGCGATATCACCTTATTTGCTATTGTTACCATCCCGCCGGGAAGACCGCAGGACATGACGGCCAACCTTTTGGGCCCGTTGGCCATCAACCCCAAAAGCCGCCTGGCCAGGCAGGTTGTTTTAGATGATGGTCTTTACACTCACCGCCAGCCAATCGTCCCGGCCCGTGGCTGAGGACCGGAAAACACCGTGTTACCGCTGGTCGAACAATTTGCCCAATACCTGACCTCAATCAAGGCCCGTTCGCCTCATACTCGGCGGGCCTACCTCGGGGATCTGGAACTCTGGACCAATTTTCTGGCCGGTAAGGAAATCGACCTGCTGGCAGCCAGGCGCCAAGACGTCAGAGCCTTTATCTTTGGACTGCGGACCAGCCGGGACAACGCCTCCATCGCTAGAACGCTTTCGTCCCTTCGGTCTTTCTACCAATATTTGATTGATACCAACATAACCTTGTCTAACCCGGCAGCTGGTGTCAAAAACCCCAAACTCCCCAAAAATCGGGCCCTGTTTCTGACCGAGACCGACGCCCGGGCTTTGCTGGACCCCTCGCTTAAGCCCCATCAAGAGGGCCTGGCCCGGCCGGCCGCCGGATTGGGCGATTCCGCCGGCTCCCAAGGCTCCCCGCAGTCGCCCAGCTCGGCCGGCTCAGACGACCCGATTGCCGCCCGCGATCAGGCTATTTTAGAGTTGGCCTACTCCAGCGGGCTCAGGGTCAGCGAACTGGTCAATATCGACCTCGGCGATCTTGATTTTTCCCAAGCCCGGGTTTTGGTCCGACATGGCAAAGGCGGCAAAGATCGCTTGGTCCCGGTCGGCCAACCGGCCTTAACGGCCCTAAAGGCTTGGCTCAAGCTAAGGCCCCTTTTCTTGGCGCCAAACGATCCTGCCACACCAGCCCTTTTTCTGGGCCGGCGCGGAGGCCGGCTCCAAGACCGCGAAGTCCGCCGCCTGATGTCCAAACGGACGGCCCAAACCGGGCTTGATGCAAGGCTAAGCCCTCACAGTCTCAGGCATAGCTTTGCTACTCACCTTTTGGCCGCCGGAGCTGATCTTAAATCTATCAAGGATATGCTTGGCCACTCCAGCTTGGCCGTTACCCAGCGCTACACTCACTTGGATTTGGAACAAATCCGCCTGGCTTACCTGGCCCATCCCAGAGCCCAAGAGCCGACCACCGAAAACGACTGAGGGCTCCGCCCCCGAAAGGTTTAGACCATTGCTTGAACCAATGCACGCCACAACAATTCTTGCCGTCCGCCACAATGGTCAGGTTGCCGTTTGCGGTGACGGACAAGTCTCAATGGGCAACACCATCGCCAAATCGACCGCCAAAAAGGTCAGACGGGTCAACAAAGACCGGGTTCTCTGCGGATTCGCTGGCACGGCCAGCGATGCCTTCACCATCCTTGAACTCTTTGAGGAACACCTTGAAAGGTTTCCGTCGAACCTGCCCAAGGCCTGCGTGGAACTGGCCAAAGAATGGCGCCTTGACCGCCGCTACCGCCGGCTTGATGCGGTTTTGCTGGCCTGCGACGCCACCGACACTTTTCAGGTCTCTGGCAACGGCGACGTGCTTGAACCCGACGACAACGTCATGGCCATCGGTAGCGGCGGATCCTACGCCCTGTCGGCGGCCCGGGCCATGGTCAGACACGCCCCCAAAATGAGTGCTCCAGACATTGCCAGGGAGGCTTTAAAAATCGCCTCCGAGATTTGTCTGTATACTAACGATCACTTGGTTTTGGAAGTGATTGACAGCCAGTAGCTTTTATCTATCCTTTCTCGGGCCAAAGCAACGACTATTGTCCGGCGCCAAGTTTTAACTTTCCAAGCAGCCCTAGCCCCGCTCCAATTTGGACCGGTTTTTATTTCTGTCAGGAGACGCTTTTTAAGCGAAATAAGATATGAGTAACGCCAAGTTAACTAAAACCAAAGCCCAGGCCACTCTGCCCGCCCCGGCGGCGACCTTGGACCCCGGCCTGGAGATGACTCCCAAACAAATCGTCGCCGAACTCGACCGCTACATCATCGGTCAGACCGAGGCCAAAAGGGCCGTCGCTATCGCCCTGCGGAGCCGGTTTAGAAGGTTGATGGTCCCCGAAAACATTCGAGAAGAGATCACGCCCAAAAACATTCTTATGAGCGGCCCCACCGGCTGCGGCAAAACTGAAATTGCCCGCCGTCTGGCTAAACTCACCAACTCCCCTTTCGTCCGGGTGGAAGCCTCAACTTTTACCGAAGTTGGCTACATGGGGCGTGACGTGGAGAGCATTATCCGGGATCTGATGGAAGCCTCAATCGCCATGGTGACGAAGGAACAAAAAGAGCAGCAGCAGGAAGCCATCGAAAGAGCGGCCGAAGAAAAACTCATCAGTCTTCTTTTGCCTGGTTTCACTAAAGAGTCCGATCGGGTCGGCGGACCGCCCTCTGCCCGCCCCCACGAGTCGACCCGGGAAAAACTCCGCAAGCTTTTCCGGGAAGGCAAACTCGACGACACCATGGTCGAAATTGAAGTCGAAGCCAAGCCCTCCATTCCCATCATGATGGCCAGCTCCAACTTCGAAGAACTGGAAAAGTCGATGGCCGACACCATTAACACCTTTTTTCCCAAAAAGGTCTCCAAAAAGAAAGTCACCACCCAGGAAGCCATGAAAATCCTCTCCAACCGAGAGGCCACCCGTTTCCTGGATGAGGATGTCATTTTGGAGGAGGGCAAGAAACGCTGCGAGCAGCAAGGCATCGTTTTCATTGATGAAATTGACAAAGTTATCTCCCGCCGAGGCGGCAGCCAAAACCGTGACGTCAGCGGCGAGGGGGTCCAGAGGGACCTTTTGCCCATCGTCGAGGGCACCGTCGTCCCTCACCGCCGGACCGGCGGTATACGGACCGACCACATTCTTTTTATCTGCGCCGGAGCCTTCCACGGAACCACGCCCAGCGAACTGATGCCGGAGTTCCAGGGCCGCTTCCCAATCAGGGTGGAACTGGCCCCGCTTTCCAAGAGCGATTTCCAGCGCATCTTGACTGAGCCCACCAATTCGCTAATCAGCCAGTATCAGAGCATGCTGGCCACCGAAAAGGTTGAGCTCTCCTTTACCAAGGAAGCCATCAACACCATGGCCTCTTTGGCTCACTCGGTCAACGAGACTACCGAAAACATCGGCGCCCGGCGTCTTTATACCATTATGGAGCGCCTCCTTGAGGAGGTATCCTTTGAAGCCACCGACATCGCCCCGACCAAGGTAGTGATCACCCCCGAGTATGTCAAAGAAAAACTCGACAAGATTGCCAAAGACGAGGATCTGAGGAAATTTATTCTCTGAGGATATTATTAACAACTTAGAGCTTTGCCAAAGGCTCAAACATCAATCTTTTCTATTTATGGCCGGTCGCCTATGGACCTTGAGCCGGGATTTTTCGCATGATCAATGAATCAAGAGCCGACCTCTTGGTTGAGGCCCTACCTTACATTAAAAACTACCAGGGAGCTACCTTAGTCATTAAATACGGCGGCCACGCCATGGTCGATGAAGCGCTACGCGATCGCTTCGCCCAGGACGTAGCTCTTTTGCGCTTCGTCGGCTTCAACCCCGTGGTAGTTCACGGCGGCGGCCCCCAAATTGACGAACTTCTGAAAACGCTGAAAATCGACTATCACTTTGTCGAAGGGCAGCGCTTTACCGATGAAGCCACCATGAACGTGGTGGAAATGGTTCTCTGCGGCCGGGTTGGCAAAGACATCGTCAGCCGCATCACTCGCGCTGGCGGCGGCGCCATTGGCTTATCGGGCAAAGATGCCGGCCTCATCAAGGCGGTCCGCAAAAGACTGACCAAAGCCCCGGTCGAAACTGATCTGTCCCCGGAGATTATTGATATCGGGCTGGTGGGTGAGCCGGTTAAAATTAACGTTGATTTGCTGCGGCACCTGACCAGCGGCGGTTTTATTCCGGTCATCGCCCCGGTGGGAGTCGATGAGGCCGGAGTGACCTACAACATTAATGCCGACAGCGTAGCGGCAGCGGTGGCCGTGGCTTTATCGGCGGCCCGACTGATTTTGTTGACCGATGTGCCGGGCGTTCTGGGACCCGACGGCCAGCTTATCGAACGGCTGGGGGAGTCCCAAATCACCGAGCTCAAGCGTTCCGGCGGCATCTCCGGCGGAATGCTGCCCAAGCTTGACTGCTGCCTGAGCGCCTTAAGGGGCGGCTGCAAAAGCGCTTCCATTATCGACGGCCGGGTGGCTCACGCTTTGCTTTTAGAAATTTTTACCGATCAGGGCTGCGGGACCGAAATTTCGGCCAACGCCAACGTCCCAAGCTCCAGCGAAAAAATTCCTGGTGATTTATCGGTATCTTAAAGGGTACCTGCGATAATATTAACATCCGTCAGCCCAAGCACGAGGCTGGGGCAGGATACCCATAGCCCCTGGACGCCCCTAAGGTTTTTCCAAGTGGAATAGGCCTTTAGGAGCCTGATGGTGCTGGCGCCCCAGTTCCAAGTTTTTTTAAGGCCCCTGAAGCTTGAGATCTTTGGCCTTTGGCGGCTATTAAACGATATTCTTAAGGCCATAATAGAAGCGGGCTAACTCTTTTTGCTGTCAGTTTTGTCCCGCCCAGCGTGGGAAGCCGGCAGTCTAAGGCGGTGACCCCGAGCTGACCAATACCTGTAAAGGGTCAGTCCCCGGATTTTTAACCTCCGGCGGTACAGTCAGCAATTGTTTTTATTTCTTGTCAATGAAAGAAGCCTTAATCATGACCCTTTCTACTGCCGAGATAATCGCTTTAGGCGAAAAGCATCTTTTGGGCAACGTTACCAGGCAACCCTTGGCTTTGATCCGTGGCCAAGGAACCAAGGTCTGGGACGCCGAAGGGCGAGAGTATCTCGACTTTATCGCTGGCATCGCCACCTGCGCCTTTGGCCACTGCCCGCCTTTTGCCAACGACGTTTTGGCTGCCCAGTCCCAAAAACTCTGGCACGTCTCCAACCTCTTTTGGAACGAGCCCATGGTCCTTTTGGCCGAGCTTCTGACCAAAACCTCGGGACTGTCCAAGGCCTTTTTTTGCAATTCCGGGGCCGAAGCCAATGAGGCGGCCATCAAGATGGCCCGCAAATATTCCCTTGACCGCTTTGGACCTGGACGTCACCGCATCATCACCGCTGAAAACTCCTTTCATGGCCGGACCATGGGGGCCATCTCGGCCACCGGCCAGGAAAAATTTAGAACTCCGTTTGAGCCGCTGGTCCCCGGTTTTGTCTTTGTGCCCTTTGGTGACTATGAGGCCTTGGAAAGACAGTTAGATCAAACGATCTGTGCGGTTTTGCTTGAGCCGGTTCAGGGCGAAGGTGGGGTAATCACGCCCCCGCCCGATTATCTGGCCAAGGTCGCCGAGCTCTGCCAAAAAAAATCGGTCCTGCTCATTTTTGACGAGATCCAAACCGGTCTGGGCCGGACCGGCTGCGATTTCGCCTTCCGGCACTTCGGCGTAACCCCCGATTTGCTTACCCTGGGAAAAGCTTTGGGCTGCGGATACCCTTCCGGGGCACTGCTGGCGGCCCAGGAACCGGCCAAGGCCCTGACTCCGGGCACCCATTCAACTACTTTGGGCGGGGCCCCTCTGGCCATGGCCCTGGGACTGGAATTGGTCGGCCGAATCGTTGAACCCTCTTTTTTGGCGGCCGTTGAAGACAAAGGCCGTTATTTTTTAAACGGTCTTCAAAAACTGGCCGCCGATTTACCCAATCAAACAGCCAACGCCCGGGGTCTGGGCCTGATGTTGGGCCTCAACCTCAAGCGCCCCTCTGGACCGGTCTCCGAAGCCCTCCGTCATAAAGGCTTTTTGGTCAATTCCACCGCTTCAACGGTTTTACGTTTTGTCCCCCCCCTGACGGTGGAAAAAGCCGAAATTGACCAGCTTCTGGAGGCCCTTATCTCCGCAATCAAAGAAGTGTACCCGGAGTAAACATGTCCAAGCATTTTATAACTTTCAGAGATATTACGGCCGACGAATGTGCCTTCCTCTTTACCAGAACCGCCAAGTTAAAAGCCGAACGCCAGCGCAACCAGTACATGAGACCTCATCTGGGAGGCCGGCCGGTCGGGCTCTTTTTTGCCAAGCCCTCGACCAGGACCAGGGTCAGCTTTGAGTGTGCCATCAACGAACTGGGCGGGCATGCGGTCGTCTTGCAGCTCAAAGACACCCAGTTCTCCCGGGGGGAGCCCCTGAGCCATTCGGCCCGTGTCTTGTCAAGGTATCTTTCGGCACTGGTGATCCGCACTTTTGATGAAAATGAGCTGGTCGAACTGTCCAAATGGGGCTCCATTCCGGTGGTCAATGCCCTGACTGATCTTCATCACCCCTGCCAGGTGTTGGCCGATATCTTTACCTTGACCGAGCACCTCAACGGCCGGCCTCTCGAAAAGCAGCTCGTCGCCTGGATCGGGGATGGCAACAACATGGCCAACACCTGGATCGAAGCGGCAGCCGTGCTGGGCTTTAGTCTCAATCTGGCCTGCCCCGAAGGCCACGACCCTAATAAAGAAATCCTCAAACGGGGCATCCGCGACAACCCTGGCATCAAGCTCATGCGTTCGCCGGCTGAAGCTGTGACCGGGGCCGGAGCGGTCAACACCGACGTTATTTTTTCTATGGGTCAGCAAGGGGAGCCCGACCAGAAGTTCTCAGACTTCAGGGACTATCAGGTCAATAGCGCCTTGATGGCCAAAGCAGCCCCCGGCGCTATTTTCATGCACTGTTTACCTGCCCATCCGGGCGAAGAAGTCACCGATGAAGTTTTGGAAAGCCCAGCTTCGGTGATCTTCGATGAAGCCGAAAACAGGCTCCACGTCCAAAAAGCCCTTTTGGAGTACCTGATTCCAGCGCTCTAACCCTGGACTTTTCTAACCGAAACTTAAGGGAGGGGCCCAAAGTGAACTTCTCCAGTGACTACCTGGTTATCGGTACAGGCGTGGCCGGCCTTAGTTTTGCCCTCAAAGCCGCCCGCACCGGTTCCGTCAATATCTTGGCCAAACGCATAGCCAGCGACACCAACACCAACCTGGCCCAAGGCGGCATTGCGGCGGTTTTAGGCCAAGACGATCTTTTGGATTACCACATCCACGACACCCTTGAGAGCGGCTGCGGACTGTGCCGCCTGGAGGCGGTCAAAACGGTGGTCGAATCCGGTCCGAAAATGATCGCCGAACTTCAGGAACTGGGGGTGCCGTTTACCTCCCAGGTCGATCACCCCGACCTTCCAGAGCTCGGTCGGGAAGGCGGACACAGTCACCGCCGGATCATCCACGCCAAAGACATGACCGGTCAAGCCGTTCAAAAGGTGCTGGGCGAAAAAACTCTGGCCTTACCCAATGTTATCGTCCGGGAAAACCACCAGGCTCTGGATCTAATTTTGGAAAATGATTCCCAGGGCCGTCTCCGGGCCGTGGGGGCCTGGGTTTTGGATTCTCTTTCGGGAGAGCTGTCGGCCTATCTGGCCAAAGTGGTGGTCCTGGCCACCGGTGGTTCTGGTAAAGCCTACCTTTATACCACCAACCCTGACGGGGCCACCGGCGACGGTTTGGCCATCGCCTGGCGGGCCGGGGCCAAAGTCGCTAACATGGAATTTGTTCAATTCCACCCCACCTGCCTCTACCACCATCTTTCCCGCAATTTTTTGATTTCTGAAGCTGTCCGCGGTGAGGGCGGCCGATTAATTGACCACCAAGGACAGTCCATTATGGAAGGGCACCCCCAAGGGGATCTGGCCTGTCGGGACGTGGTGGCCTTGGCCATTGACGCCCGCATGAAAAAAACAGGGGCTGACAACGTTTTTTTGGACATCACCCACCGGCCAGCCGACTTTATCATCGACCGCTTCCCCAAAATTTATAACACCTGCCTGTCCTTGGGACTTGATATCACCAGCCAGCCCATTCCGGTAGTTCCGGCCGCTCATTACCAATGCGGCGGCATCCTGGTAGATTTAAACGGCCTGACCTCCATTGACGGCCTTTACGCCGTCGGAGAGGTTGCCTGTACCGGGCTGCACGGCGCCAACCGTTTGGCCTCCAACAGCCTTTTGGAGGCCCTGGTCATGGCTGACCGGGCAGCGGCTTACTCGAATCAGGAAGTTTCCGCCCTGTCTATGCCCCAACTTTCCGAGCGTAATCCATGGCCCAATGGCCGCCTGGGGACGGCTCCGTCGGAAGCGGTTTTGATCACCCACAGCTGGGATGAGATCCGGCGCTTTATGTGGAACTATGTCGGCTTAGTCCGCTCCGACCAGAGGCTAAGCATGGCCTTAAAGCGCCTGGAGCTGGTGAAAACCGAGATCGACGATTTTTTCCGCAATTTTGAAGTCGACGCCGATCTGGTCGAGGTCCGCAACATCGCCGTGGTGGCCGATCTGATCATCCAATGCGCCATTACCAGAAAAGAAAGCCGCGGCCTGCACTACAGCCTGACCTGGCCCAATTGCGACGACCAGAGATTTTTGCACGATACCATAATTGTCAATCCCTCCCCGGCCGTTTATCCGGGGCGAAGCTGATAATCCGTGGCTGACTATCGCCAACCAACACCCCGCAGCCGCCGGGATCCTCCCCCAGGAGAGCTGGAGCCGGCTCCTTCCTCCTCGCCAAACCAGCCCGGTCAAACAACTCAGCCAAGTTTATCAAACAAATCCATCTCACCAGAACGGCCCAGCCCAGCCGACTCTCTGACCCAGCCCGACCTATCACAGCAGCCAGACCTAGAGGCTCAAAAGCCTCCCGCAGGCGGCTCCCGGCAAGATGCGGCTCCCAATCGCCCCTCCCAAACCAATTTACCAGCGGACCATTCTTTAGGCCAGCCTCCCTTGGCGCAGCCCCAGGCCAACCACTCCGGCGGCAGCCAAGAACAAACCGAACCTCTCCTCTTCGCCCCTCCCAAATTTAAAGGGCTTATAGATCGCCTAAAAAAATTACCTCGGCCCATCCTCATCACGGCCGCCGGGGCCTTGGTACTTTTAATCGCCGCTGCCGTTTGGCTTATTGTCTCCAAGCCTCCGGTGCCGGCTGCAGGCCCAGCTCCAGACCCTGATATCCTTTATGAAACCTATATCGGCGAACTCACTAACTGGGTCGAAGGTTCTGAAACCCCAAAACCCCCGCCAAGACCGGCCTTTCTGACCGAACTGCGTCAAGCCGGAGGCCGGTCGGCAATTCTAGCCCGGGGCACGGAAGAATTTATTCAGGAGCTATACGACCAAGCCTTAGCCAGCTTTCAGGAGGCTGGAGCCGGCCTTCCGCCCGACCCGAGGCTGGTGTCACTTCAAGCTGCCGCCAACCTGAGGCTCCTCAACTACGGCCAGGCCAAGTCCCTTTATCTTGAAGCTTTAGCTCTGAGAAACAAAACCAATATGACCGGGGACCTGTCCGAGGCCGCCGACCGACTGGGCTTGGCCCTGTGTCTCTTTCACGAACCAAATCCCGACGGCAGCCTCCAGGAGGCCTCCCAAGCCTGGAACATCCGAAAAGAAAAGCTCGGTGCCACCGCCCCCCCGACTCTGGCGGCTTTAAACATCATGGCTACCTCGCTCATCGCCCTTTCCCGGACCGCTGCGGCCGGCGATCTGCTTTTAGAGGCCGTCAATCAGGCTCTGGAAGAGGGCACCAAGCCGTCTGACCCCTCTCTTTTGGATTCCCTTTCCATCCTGGCCTTGGCCTTTGAGGCTCAAGGCCGTGAGGATGAACTCTCAATTCTGTTTCGGCCCCTGGATGAAGCTAATGAACCGGCCTCTGCGTCCGGGAGTCCGCCAGCCGGCGATGAGACTGCTCAGGCGCTATCTCAGCCGGCAATTGAGCCTCCGATCGATATCTTAGAAGCCAACCGAATCCTGATGGAACTCAAAGCTGCCCATCCCGACAGCGCCGTGCTCCCAGCTCTGGCCCTGAACATCGTAAACAGCCTGACCGGCGGGGCCTCTCCGGCTTGTTCCGGTTCATTTTCTTCCGACCATCTTCCCCAGATTATCGACCTTTGTCTTGAGGTGGCCCGAGGCTACGGCCGGTTGGGAATGGGCGGAGAAATGGTCAGAATTTTGGAAAACTTTTCAGCCCTTCCTCCAACCCTCCCCGGGACTGCCGAAAAACTTTTTAAAGTCAACGAACTTCTTTCGGCCTATCTGGCCTCGACCGGGGATCTGCCGGGAGCCGAAAAATTTTTAAGACTCGGGCTTCAGAACGCTTCCAGCTCCTTAGCTGAGCCAGCTGAGACGGCGCAAGCCCTAGCTGACAAGCTCATCACCAATTCGCTAAGACTAGCCGACAACCTCATCGCCCAGGGCCGGCCCCCCATTGAAGCCGAGCTGGAACTGACGACCGCCGTAACCAAACTAGAAGCTTTGTTAAAAGATAGTGATCTCAACCTCCAACCGCTAGCGCCAGTTTTGTTTATGAGGCTGGGGCAAATTCTTAAAACCATTAACCGGCAAAGCGACAGCCGGGCTTATCTGGACCGGGCGGGCAAGGCCATTTCCTCCGCCGCCAAAGCCCAGCCTGAAAAAAAAGAGTATTACAACTCTCTTTCGGCCCTAATGGACAAACTAAAGCGGGTCTCCAGCCGCAATGCCAATACCATTGATTTGACCGTTTTTTATCGGGTCTTACTTCCAAGTGATCCCCGGCCTATGATTCAACCAAGTCCCGAAGTCATGCGCCTGGAGTTATCGGCCCTCAAACTTTTGGGCCAGCTCAATGAATTTAGACCGATGATCGATGCGGCCTTGGCCTGGGCTGCCCAAACCCACGGCCTGGGCTCGCCGGCCCACCGGCGCTATCAAAGCCTCTTTTTAAAATTTCTGGAAGAAAGTGAAGACATGGCCTCGCTTTTGGCGGCTTTAGACGAGCTGGCAGCCAATCCCGGCTTTCCGCCAGGCCGTGAGGCCCTGGCCATTCAAACCTCAGCTTTGAGGTACAAGGCCCGGGTCTTAAAAGATCACGGCCGTATCGCCGAAGCGGCCGCCGCCTTGTCTGAGGCTCGCAATCTTTTGGCCAGCCAGCCTGAATTTGCCGAACGGCTCCGGGAAATTGAAAGCGAAATACAAAGTCTAATCCCCTAAACCAGCGAGCGGGACCGGAATCAGCTTTGTTTCAAGAGTCAGTTCTTTTATTAAAAAGCCCTAAAAGCTTCGCTTAAGGGGCTTTTTTTCGGAAAATAATCCTGGTATATCGTCTCTTTGGTGGGTTTTACCAGTTAAGACCAGGCAAAATGGAGCCTTTTTTACCAGCTAAAAGTTGGTCAGCTGCAGCTGGCCATAAGCCCCACCACCAGTTATTCGTGGTACCCTTCAGGGGCGGCCTGGGCTAGGTGTGGAGCTCTAGTAATTTTCCAGCCAGAACCTGTTTTTGGGAAACCGACAGGCCAAGGGGGTTAGGCGCCCCTCATTGGAGCCAAGAGCGGCGGGCTTAGAGAGAGAGAGAGAGAGAGAGAGAGAGAGAGAGAGAGAGAGAGAGAGAGAGAGAGAGAGAGAGAGAGAGAGAGAGAGAGAGAGAGAGAGAGAGAGAGAGAGAGGCCGCA
>JAISWF010000054.1 GCA_031271165.1 Deltaproteobacteria bacterium | reverse complement strand
CAGTGATGGATTCTTTGGCCCTAAACGCTTTAAAATCGACCAGACCTGTTTTAACAAGGTTGACCAGAAAACTTGGGATTCCTCCCGTTTTGGACCAATAGTCACCGAAACGATTTTTCTGAAAAGCGCACAGGATGGACCAGGGATTGAAAACTTTCGTCTGACCGTCCCAAGTATAGCCGTCATACCAATCTTTGATTGCGTCATAGAGGTTGGTTAATGTGTATTCTGGCGGCTTGTTGCTGCGGGCTTTTAAACGCTCTAGCATTACTTCCATATACTCTGGAAACAGTGAATTAAATTCATCTTCAGTAAAACCACAGATGCTGGCATATTGTTCATCAAGGGTAATATCGACGAGGTTATTTAAAGACGAAAAAATGGAGGCTTGAGCGAACTTGGTTACCCCGGTAATAAAAGTAAACCCCCTCTGAGATGCCTTGTCTTTAAGGACAAGATAGAAAATTCTCAAGCATTCTCTTATTTTATCGGCTAACTTAGGCTGGTGAAGTTTACTTAGAATCGGGGCATCATATTCATCAATTAAAACAGCTACCTCTCGATCGTACTTGGAGTAAAGTTTTTCGAAAAGCGACTTAAATACGGCGGGTGGGGTGGAACCTCTAAGAGTTAAATTTTCCCGATCGGCGATAGCTTGCAGTTCCGCAATTAAATCACTTTTTAACGTTCTCACGCTTTCTGTGTCAATTGCCGCCAGGCTTAACCGAATGACTGGGTAAGGTTTCCAGTCATAGTTGGATTTGTAAATCTGGAGACCTTCAAAAAGCTCCCGGCGGCCTCTTAGGATATTGTCCAGAGTATCGATCAGAAGGGATTTGCCGAAACGGCAAGGTCGGGACAAAAAATAGGGGGACTTAGTATTTAAGAGATTATAGAGTAGTCCGGTTTTGTCGGCATAAATATGCTCTGGTTCGGTTTTTTTTCCTTCTTGGAAACCGCGAATTTTTTCGAAGTTTTCTACACCAAGGGGTAATAATAGCATGGTTAAAAGCTCCCTGCCCTCCAGGTGAAGTTAAAAAATGCTTTGAGGAGTGATTCAGGCTATAAACCATCGTTTATATTTTAACACCAGACCGATGTCTTTTGGTTTTTCTATTGGATGGTTAGCCGGTGAAGCCTGAGCTTTCGGCCGAATTGGGTGAACGCCACATTAAACTAAGCCATTGGTTTAGGGGTGTTCATCAATTCCTCTGTTGAATGCGCTTTGGCGATGGTCAATAGTCTTGGATGCCTCTCATTGTTTAGTTTATTATGGCAAAATATGGAACACTTTACAACATCAAATGATGAGGGTTGGTGGGGTCGAGCAGGAAAAATTGGTTGCCTCAAAACCACAAAAAATTAAGTCTTTAAATATATGTTTAGGTACTAAATGCCAGAATAAACCAAGTCCAATTAATTTTAGTTCCCACGCTAATGGCCTGACTGGGGTACGGGCTTTAGCTCTGAGGCAGACCTTGAGTTTGCTGATGCCGTAGGGGAAAAGAAAAAAAGCGTCGCTCGCTCTGACCATACTGCATCCGGGCGGGATAATGGTAAGTCTGGCTCGGTCGAGAAAAATGAAAGTCTCCTTGTCCAAGGAGCTTGATTGCACCAAAGACACACCTTCCGGCCTCTGCGGGTCGTAACTTTAAAGTGGCCGAGTCCAGACGATGCCTCATCTAATCGCTACTGGTTGTTGCCTTGGGTGAGGTGGCGGTCTATGACCACCACCTCACACTTTGTTCGTCGGCATGTTAGTGGGCTCAATGTCCAAAGCCAGCCCCTCATCTGTCAAAAATGTCTGATAGTAGTCATCCGGCCAATGGGGTAAATCGCTTGGCCAAGTTCTTGGCCTTCTTGAAATCGTCGCAGTCTAAGGACCTCTGGTCTGAATCTCTGAGCGGGTTCTCGCTTTGACCTCAAGACTTGGCCAGTCTTAGCTATCTTGCCCACCCCATCAATGTCGGGCTCATCGGGATCGTTTGGATTTCTCTAACTTAATTAGGTTTGGCCAGAACAAAATGAAAAAAATTTAACCAGAAAGCACCAACCAGAGAGAGGTTTATAGACTGAAGATGTGGATAATAATCTTGGCTCAGGCTTGCTCTGTAGTCGTGAGGTTATTTCGGGTTTGCGAAGTTGGCAGTGATCGCATCAGCCGTGAACGGGTACAAGCGACCTGTAGATTTTATATTGGTCCTGCCATTGTAATGCATGTTATAATGAAGTCAATGGTTTATATTGGGCAGAAAATTGATCGTAATTTTTGCTCGAACTCTTCCAGAAGGTTTATCTATCCAGGTTTTTCCAGGTTTTTCGATCATGGCCGCTAAGTCCAGTTGTCTGGCCAAGCTTCTTATTCCTCCCTTACATTTGCATCCTCATGACTTCCTGGTAGGCGTTGAGGATTTTGTTGCGGACTTGCATGACCATTTTAAACGAAGTCTCGGCTTTACTCATCGCCAATAGGGTTTCGTGAATGTTGCCGTTGCGACCGGTAGCCAATTCCTCCATGGCAGTTTTAGCGTTAAATTGCATGGCGTTGGTGTTTTCCAAAGTGGCTTTCAGGTGGTCGACAAAGCCAGGTCGCTGGTCTTTGGAGAATTTGACCGGAGTCATAAACAGATCGGGAGCCAGACTGAGTTTGGAGATAGACATGTTTAGCCTCGTAATGGGCTTGAGCCGACATCGGCTTTCCTGGTAATGGCGGCGGTCGGTTTTCCGACCGCCAGGGGTTAGGTCAAGGGTTCGGAGTTGACGGATTTCCGACACCTGTCAGAAGCTTAAGACCTTTGGGATTGAGGGTTTTTCAGGCTCGTTATCTCAAAAGGTCGAGTGATTTTAGCGCCATGTTCTGAGCGGCGGTAGCGGCTGTAATGTTGGCCTCGTAACTGCGTTTTGAGGAGATCATATCCACCATTTCCTGAACCACGTTGATGTTGGGGGTCAGGACATAGCCAAATTCGTCGGCGTCAGGGTGACTGGGATCAAAAATGAGCTTGAAATCCCGTCGATCTTCCATGATCTCCCGCACCTGGCAGTCCTGAAGCTCGCCGTCGAGCTTGGGGCGGCCGCCCTGGGCTCCACTGAAATATGGAGCGGTTTCGAAAATAGGCACCTTGCGCCGATACGGACCACCGTCGGGGGTGCGGGTGGTATTGATGTGGCTGAGGTTCATGGCCACCATATTCATGCGCTCGCGCTGACTGGTCAGGCCTGATTGGCTTATGTCCATTGAATTTAAAAAGTCCATTATGATTACGCTCCTCCACCCTCGCCAATGGCGTATTTAAGATTATCAAATTCTTTGGCCAGCATCTGGACCGTGGTGTTGTAAATTAACTGATTTTTGGTTAGTAAAGTCATTTCTTGGTCGATGTCCAGATTGTCATCATCATTTTCATCGAAACCATAAGGCGAATTTTTTATCGCCCTCGCTGCCCGGCTGAAAGCCCCGTCAGGATCGCGACTGGGGATGTGCTTAGCATTGGTTTGACGGACATCAAGTTCGTTTAGCCCGCTGCCTAAGTTTTCGGCTAGAACTTTTTCAAAGTTAAGGTGTTTGGCCCGAAAACCTGGGGTTTCCATGTTGGCCAGGTTGTTGGAACTAAAACTGTGTCGGGTCAACCTCAGGCCAAGGCTACCGCCCATGATGTTAAACTGGCTGCTGAAGAGGTTTTTATTCAAATTGTCGATCATATTTCCTCCGTCACCGAGGACTTTGGTCTAATAAGTCCCCGGGTGACCATAGGACAAAGCAAATAGCAGGCCAATTTTTGGACCAGACCATAAAGAGCATCAGAGAAACAGGATTTTTGGTGGGGGCCAGCTTTTTGTCGATAGAGATAACGAAATTGCTATGGTGGTTTTGAGGGGAGCAAAACGGGCCATGAAAATCGCCGGTCGACGAAACCCCGTTAGGAGCGGTTTTGGGTTGGGAGAGGGTTGATGATGGTGGTGGGCCGCCTCAATGGCTGATTATTCGTGGCGAGGGGAGTCTAGTCAGTTGAAAAAACCTTAAGACTGGGGCCCAAGAAGAGCCAAAATCAGACAATTTGTTAGGGGATAATTTAAATTAAGAGCCAGTAAACGATCAGCCCGGCTACGATGGCTAGAAAGTCCTTCCGAGTAACGAGAGCCGCCACGATGGCGGCTACGGCCGCCGCCACCGCCGCCCAATCTGGGTTAGCCGAAATAAATTCCGGGACCAGCAGGGCAGCCAGAACCGCAGTCGGGACATGGTCCAAGGCTCGCCTGACCGGGCCCGGCAGGGCCGGGGTCAGACGGCGTCCCAAAAAAGTAAGACGGAACAGCTGACTGCCTAAGGCGACCAACAGGAGGGCCGTCCAGTAGGAATGGCTCATTGGATTCTCCTGGGGCGGAAGAAAGACTCCGAAAACAGACCGGCCAAAATGCCGACAATAATGGCCGCCATCAGCCCTAGGTTTAAGGGAAGACCTTTGAGGAGCACGGCCAGTAGGCCGGCAGCGGCGGCCGAGATCAGCCTTGGCCGGCGGTCGGTGCTGGATGTCCGGATAATGGAAATTAAAAGGGCCAGAAAAATAAGAGGAACGGCCACCCCGATGGGGCGGCTTTCTGGAAGGACGGCCCCAGCCAGGTAGCCGGCCAGGCCGAAGCTTTGCCAACCCAGCCAGGTGGGAAGCCCCGAACCCAAATAATAAGCCAGACGCCGATAGCCGAAGCCGGGGTTGTAAAAGCCGGACATGCTGACAGCAAAGCTTTCGTCGGTTAAAAGGTATGAGCGGACAAGGGCCTCGGCCGGACCCTTGGGTGGTTCCAGCCTCAGGCTCATAGAAGCTCCATAGATCAAGAGTCTGAGGTTGACGGCCAAGCAAGTCAGGACCAGGACCGGGACGGTTACCTGTTGGGCCCAGAGGTTGACAAAGATTAGCTGAGCGGAGCCAGCGAAGACCGACAAACTCATTGATACGGTCTGAATCAGGGTCAGTCCCGTCTCTCTGGCCGCCGCTCCGTAAATCAGCGCAAAGGGAATTATGCCGATTAAAAGCGGGGAGCCGGCTAAAAATCCGGCTTTCAGGGAAGCGATGTTGTCGATGTCCCTTCGGTCTGGCTGTTCGCCTGGCAAAAGTGAAGCCGGATCCTGGCGGCTGGAGCCGGCCGCAGGTACGGCCTCCTGGTTTGATTGACCATGGGGCTCTTGGGGCATAAGCAGATTTGATTGGGGAGCGGGACCTTGGTCCATTATCAGCCCAAGACCAGCCGGTCGGACAGAAGGCCCGACAGATCCGGGGCCGCACTGTGAAATTGTTGGATCAGATCGCGGACGGTGAGCCGGGCTTTGTCGGTCTGGTTGAAATCGAGAATTATCCGGCCTTGGTGCATCATGATCAGCCGGTGGCCGAATGATATGGCCTGCTGCATATTGTGGGTGATCATCAAAGTGGTCAGCTGATTTCGATCCACCAGACTGCACGTCAGCTCCATGATTAGTCCAGCTGTCTTAGGGTCCAAGGCGGCGGTATGCTCATCTAAAAGCAGCAGTTTGGGTTTAATCAGGGTGGCCATTAGCAGGGTCAAAGATTGTCTCTGCCCGCCTGACAGCAGGCCGACCGGATCGGTCAGGCGGTTTTCCAAACCCAGTTCCAGCCGGGCCAGGGCTTCGCGGAATTTCGCCCGTTCTTGATTGCCCACTCCCCGGCGGAAACCTCGTCTCTGGCCCCGCCTTAAAGCCAAGGCCATGTTTTCCTCAATGGTCATTGAGGCGCAGGTTCCGGCCAGTGGGTCCTGGAAAACCCGGCCGATGAGGCCGGCCCGCTTGTGTTCAGGCCAGTAGGTGATGTCCTGCTGGTCTAAAACGGTCCGGCCGTAATCTGGAGGCGAGGTGCCGGAGATGCAGCCCATGAGCGTACTTTTTCCAGAACCGTTGGAGCCGATGATACAGATATATTCCCCTGGGGCGACGTTGAGATCAAGACCGTTAAGGGCCTTGACCTCGTTGATAGTCCCGCGATTGAAGTATTTAATCAGTCCCGAAGCTTTAAGCATTGGAGCGGTAGCCACGATTCCTCAGATGAGCCTTTATCTTGGGAGTGCATAGAGCAACTACGACCAGGATAGCAGTGATCAGGTTTAAATCCGAGGGATTGAAAAAATTAAATGACAGGGCCAAGGCGATGGCCAGGCGATAGAAGATGGAGCCTAAAACTGCACTTATGACCCTGACTATCAAATAGCGAGTGCCAAAGATGGTCTCGCCGATGACAATGGAAGCCAGGCCGGCCACAATGGTCCCCACCCCCATGCTGATTTCGCTTGCTCCCTGGTTTTGGGCCACCAGGGCCCCGCAGAGAGCCACCAAGGCGTTAGACAAGCCTACTCCGACCACAATGGTGAAATGGGTGTTGACCCCCAAGCTGGTTATCATACCAGGGTTGTCCCCGGTCGCTAGAAGGGCTTGCCCGAATTCGGTGCGCAATAGCCAGATCATAATTCCGACCACGATGGAAACCAGCACCAGAAACAACAAACTGGAGGTCAACCAGGGATTTAGGTCGAGGCTGATGAGGAACTGGCGGACGGGCTCAAAGACGGTGGGACTGTTGATGAGGGCTATGTTAGGTCGTCCGCCCATGACCTTGATATTAATGGAGTAAAGGGCGGTCATGGTCAGGATAGAGGCCAGAAGATGGAGAATTTTAAGTTTGGTGGTCAAAAATCCGGTAATCATACCGGCGATAAAGCCAGCCAGCATGGCCGGCGGAAGCGACAGCCAAGGGTTTAGGCCTTTGGTGATAAGGATCGAGGAGACGGCAGCTCCTAAAGGGAGACTGCCGTCAACGGTAAGATCGGGAAAGTCAAGGACTCGGAAGGTGATGAATACCCCTAGAGTCATGAGGCCGAAGACCAGTCCTTGCTCTACGGCCCCGGTAAAGGCAAAAAAGGTCACTTTGTAACTTCTTGGGCTCGATCAGCAATGGATTGGGGTATGGTCAGGCCAATGAGATTGTTAAAGTCGGAATTGAGGAACAGATCAAACTTTTCCTGGGTCTGGACCGGAATATCCGAAGGTTTAACCTCGCCTTTGAGGATTTTGACGGCCATTAGGCCGGTCTGCCGGCCGAGTTCGTAATAGCTCAGAGACAGGGCCGCAGTGCCGCCTTTTTTGAGGGAGTCGGCCTCAGCCGGATAGACAGGGATTTTACGGTCGGTGGCAACTTTTAAAACGCTCTCAAATGAGGAGATAACGGTATTGTCAGTGGGTATAAAGATGGCCTCAGCTTTTCCGACCAAGCTCTGGGCGGCGGAATAAACATTGGCATTGTTTGAGGCTACCGCCTCCTGAACGTTGATGCCCAAGGACTGGGCCGCTTTTTTGACTAAATCGACCTGGACTTGGCTGTTGACCTCGCCGGGATTATAGATGACCCCCACGGTTTTAAGGTCGGGCTGGATTTCTTTGATCAGGGCGATCTGATCCGAAATCGGAGTCATATCGGAGGTCCCGGTCACGTTGGCTCCGGGTTTTTCAAGACTGGCCACCAGCTGGGCGGTAACCGGGTCGGTTACCGCCGTGAAAACGATCGGGATGTCTTTGATTTTATTGACAGTCGACTGAGAGGTCAAAGTGCCGACGGTCAGGATAAGATCAGGTTTTTCGCTGATAATTGAGTTTACAATTTGTTGGGAAGTGGCCACGTTGTTTTGGGCGTTGTATTCGGTAAATTTTACCTCCAGCCCGCTTTCCTCCAAAACGGCTTTAAAACCGTTGGCGGCCTCCTCAAGAGAGGGGTGCTCCACCAGTTGGTGAATGGTAACATTGAAAGCTTGGGCGGAGGAGATAGACCAAAGCACCAAAAGAGGGATTGAAAAAAGCCAAATAAGTTTTTTCATAATCGTTTCCCGGAAAAACCCTTCGACCTGGTCGAGGGAAGAAAAAGCCCCTAATTGTTTAAAAATCAAATGCGGACTCGCCATGAGATAGTCAATAAGGACTAAATTTGAGGATAGATATAAAAGCGTGGTCGAACCAGAAAGGTGGTCAGACAACGATTAAAAATCATAGGTCTAATTTTTAAATTTAAATAATTAAATAATTAATAATAAACCTAAAAGTAAAAAATACATTTTTTACTTGTTGGTTAAAGTTTTTTGCCGTTTGATCAACTTTTCGCCCGGGCCCCTTGGGTCGGAACGGGCTAGGAGGAGCGGTGAGTGTGGTTGTAATAGCTCAAAGCATGACCGTAAATCCATAATTTCGAGTATAAAATTCCCTAGACCGCCCCTCACCGGGCACGTCAGGCTAAAGTGCCAAGGTTAATTAACCGTTCAATATTAACGCCGAAAGGGTTGTTAGTCAAGGCCACCGTTGATTTTTGTTGATTTTAGGTTATAGAGGATTTTATTAGATTTTATTAAAATTTGTAATATTATAATTACGTTTACGCTATTTAATGTGGCAACAGAATTATGAATCAGCTAACTTATTTTATAAAAAACAAAATAAAGAAATCGATTATTTATATTATGATTTTTTAATAACGCAAGCTTAATGGAGACATAAAGTAAAAAAGCAATAAATTATATGCAATAGATTTAATTTTTAAGCTTTTAAGGTGGTGTTTTAAATGTTAAATGTCTAAATAGCATGATATTTTTTGTTATAATGTTAATTAAATATAGATAGTCAAAAAAAAATAAGGAAAAACGAAAAAATTGTTGAATAAATACAAGAAATAATGTTAGAGTTTCATTACAATATAAACTGAAGGTAGAAAATAGCAATTGCTAAGAGTCTTGCAGTTCATTTGACATTGCTATGGTAATAACTTAATCTAGATATCGGGTTGACGTCAACAAAAAGGATCGGCATACAACTTTTCTGGTTGACGCCACCTATGAATTTTGAGTTCTTATACAGGCTATACTAAGCAATGGTTTGTAGTGTAT
>JAISWF010000030.1 GCA_031271165.1 Deltaproteobacteria bacterium | reverse complement strand
AATACCAATATTTAATAAACACTATTGATGACGCTACTGGCAGAATTTTCTGTCGGTTCTTCGCTACTGACAACACCGCAAACAACATGACCGTGTTGAAGGCGTACATTGAACGTTTCGGAAGACCTCTTGGTTTCTACACTGATTTTGGCGTTGTTTTTAACCTCAACCAAGGGGAAGGCCGGCGGCTCAACAGGCCGCCTAAAACCAAGCGGACTAAGGTCCAGGGCGACCAAACAGCTGGCTGTGAAGAGGTCTTAACACCTCGGAGCATCTCTCATAACGAGTTTAAAACTCAGTTCAGTAGAGCGCTTGATGAGCTCCAGTGCGAGTTAATTTTAGCGCATAGCCCGCAGGCCAAAGGTCGGGTGGAAAGGTGTTTTTCCACTTTACAGGATCGACTGGTATTTGCTTTACGGTTTCACGGAATCAAGACCATTGAGGCTGCCAATGACTTTCTGGAGAACAGTTTCATAGCTGAGTTCAATCGTAGGTTCGGCAGGGAACCCAATGGCTCTACCGATGTGCATAGACCAAGTGACGGTTTCGACCTGGAGGCCATATTAAGCTATCAGGATGAGCGTTATGTCAATAACGATTACACCTTCAGAATCGGAAGCAAGAAGTATCAAATCCTGGTCACTTCCACTGACCCATGTTTTTCAAAAAAGAAGGTGATCGTCGAGCGTCGGCTCAATGGACGGATGGCTGTTAGGTACAACAACAAATATTGCAACTACGCTCTTTAAAAAGGCTGGCGTGTGATATTTCAATCTTTATATGGTATATTATTCTAATCATCATATAGTTAGATGTATCAGTTCCATAAAGTCCCAAAGACCCTGTCGCAATTTCTATCCCAAGCCTCCCCCCCGGTACCCGGGGGATAGGCATGGACCCCCCCTTATCCAAGTAACACCCTGACGACATGTTTGATCAACCGGTAAAAACCCTCAAAAACCTGAATTCGTAACTTTTTTTGCCAGTAATCTCAAGATGTTAAAAATGACAAGAACAAAAAAATAGACTTTCTACTGGTCGATCATGTTTGCTTTGCTCAAAAATACGACATCCCGGCTTTGCCCCGACAATAAAAACATGTTAATTCAGTATATTACACATGTTAAAAACCACAGCCCCAGCCCAAAGAGCTTGAACGGGGGCTGCGATCTTTACCAAATGGTCTGATTGCTAAAAACTGTCACTTGGCGTCGGCAATCAGGTAGTTGACGCCACCAAAGTTAAAAATGGTTGGTTCGGCCTGGCTGAGCCAGACCATATTTCCTTGGCCGATTTTTTCAGCCAGTTTAAAGTATTCGTCACTAAATCTGACGATCGTTTGAAGGTTTTTGGGATCGATCTCGTTTATACTTCCGTCAACCAACTGCCCATCTTTAATAAAAAAGGTCTTGTCAGCCAGGTTTCTCGGCGGGCTCAGTTGAGCCATTGGGGAGGCAGCCAGTTTGTGGTCGACTGCAAATGCTTCCGACTCCATAATCGGGTTCGCCCCAGGAGCTATGGCCATAGGAGCCTGGAGGTAGTCAGATTTAAGCTCACGCTGTTTGTTGGCCGAGTCTCCAACTACTGAGTCAAGCCCTCGGAGGTTAGCTCTGGTTCGTTCTACTATTTCGGACTCTTGGCTGAAAGACTGATCTTCAAGGGCTAGAAAGCTGGTGTATGGGGTCAAAATTCCATACTGTTTGGCCAGGTTCACCAATTCATCCAAGATCTCGTTGGCGGCCGAAGTCGCCCCCTTAGCCTTGGCTTGATCGATTTCTTCAATCAATTGGCCCACTCGTCTTTGAGCCCAGAGTCTGGCCACAAAATCACCCCCCTCAGTCGGGGTATTAGCCAAAACTGTCCGGTAGTTAAAAACCAGGTCGTGGTCCCCTTCCCTGCTTTTAAGAGTAAAAACCGCAGCCCCGCCTTTGGGATAGCGTCCCACGGCCAGGGTTTGGCTGCCTTGAAAAATGTCGGGGAGCTTGGCCGGGATCTGCCGGTTAACTTCAAGGTTGACAGTTAGTTCGGGCTTAATCATGACTGGGCTGGTGAGCTTGGAGAAAAAGGACCCGACTTTGTCTTCAATCGACTCTTCGGGGGCCACAAAGGTGGCAAAGCCTGAGGCGGCTCCGGCTATTTGATCCAAAAGCCGGGCATTGACATTATAGCCAACTCCGAAACAAAAGATGTTGGCGGAGCGTTGGCTGTTTTCGGTTTCGATGTGGTTGGTTAGTTGGCTTTCGGAGGTGATTCCATCCGTGGGTTCGCCGTCGGTTAAAAGGACCACGTAGGTGGGCCGGCCCGAAGGAACTTGACCCAAAGCTTTGGTCATGGCCGCACCAATGTTGGTCCCACCTCCGGCTCTGAGGCGATCAACGTAACTGGTGGCTTCCTTACGGTTGGAAGCATTCATGACCACCAGTTCCGGTTTAAAGATGTCGACCGAGCTTTGAAAATCAACCAGATTAAAACTGTCTTCCGGCTCCAAGCGTTCCAGCACAAACTTTAAAGCCGCCTGAGCCTGCCTGAATTTTTCCCCTTCCATGGAGCCGGAGCGATCGAGGACAAAAATGACGGTCTTGGGTATTTTGCCTTTTTCTGGGTCGACCGGGCTGACCGGGTCGGCTAGAAACAGAAAAAAACCGTCCTCTTTGGGATCAGGCTTATGGCTGATTATTAGCCCTCCCATGGGTCCTGATTCTTCCAGGAAATGAAGCCGAACGGATGGCGTAACTTTTTCAGATGCAACTTTTAGCTCGGCTCGAGCCCCATCGGGGGTCTGGTCGATTTCAAAACCAGGTATGGGGGAGTAAAATCCGCTAAGACCTTTTCCTTTGACGGTGATGGCAACCTCCTGGCGCGGGACTGCTTGGCCAGCAGTCAGTGGGCCAGCCAGGGGGAAAACAAAATCAACTCGGCCGTTATCCTTGGGGAGCAGGTAGCTCATTGAGAGTTCCAAAGTGGTGCTTTTATTTGGTTCTACTGGGAAAACCCGGGCTCGGAAAAGACCTCGGTCAGCGTACTCCAAAAGCGCTGGATCCCGAAGAGTTCTGACAATGTCTTGATAAATCCGAAAAGCTTCATCTCGGGAATAAACTTCCCCGACTAGCTCTTTTCCGCCAGCCAGCAGGTTCAGCCCGGAAACCGCCCCCTCCAGCGGTAGCGGCACCATAAAATCAAGTTCAATGGGTTGACTGCCGGGGTTGAAAACGGTTTGCCGCAGCAAGACCTCGGCCTTTTGACCGTTGATTGTCACCACAAGTTCTACCGCCTCGACTTTGTATTGGCCTGCATTGGGCCGAGGAGGCATGATTTCAGGAGCAGCAATCATTGAGTTGGGTCGATCCTGGGCGCCAGCCGACCCGGAGCAAAAGATACCGAAAGCGGCTAAGACCAAAATGAATTTAAATAAAATTTTGTTCATTATGATTTCTTTCCTCAAAATTATTAGGCTAAATTGCCTTATGATATGTTGAACATAATATATTTTAGGCAAGAGAAGACGTTATTTAAGCCGAAAAGCATTTCGTTATCAAAATTAACTTCCTTTTAGTTTTTGCCCAAAATTCAGGCTGGGAGTCCAAGGCCATCTTGGAAGATTGGCGTCTAATATTATCTTTAATATTCTTTCATTTAGCATTAAATGGGCAGAAATTTTGAATATAAAATAGCTCATTAATTAGGAACCGACTCGGGCCTGTCTGGTCGGCTAGTTATTTCGCCGGATGTTATGGAGGGACATCACTTGTTTAGTTTGGCTGCTCTTTGAACGGTTGAGCTCATCACCTTCAAGCTCGAAATCGTTTTCATTGGCCATCTAGGTTTTCTTATTAATTGAAATTCTAATACAAGAGGATTACAGAACCGATTCCTAAAAGGTAAAAATCTTAGGGCCACTCATTGCTAATTGGCGTTATGGGTGGTTGTTGGGCTTTGGAAACAAGTTTGGTTAAAAATTGGGTCTCGCTATGCTTTCTTTGAGCTTTCGCTTTCGACTAACGGCCCTCTCGCCTATAACCATGTTAACAATAACTTAGCCAATGTGACGGACAAAATAATATGCAGGAGCGTTTAGATACCCATATACCTCTGACTTGAAAGACTCAATCTGCAGCTGCTTGAGATAAAAGTGATTTTTAAATTTTTTTACCCTATAATAAAAGCTACCTGGCTCTTTTGGGTGAGCCTGCAGCTTTTTCCGCTCACCTCAAATGAGAGTCTGAGGGCATATTGGCCGCCGCTTGTCAGTCGACCGGGACACTGGTTTTTAGCCGGCTTAAGCGGCCTTGGGCGATGAGAGCCCAAAATGCGTTTTCCGATATTGTGGTGACGGAGATTTGACATGAAAAAATGGCAGGCCGATCTGGCCATCATTGGGGCGGCTACCATATGGGGGATTTCGTTTATTTTTACCCGTTGGGGATTAAATGATTGCTCTCCGGCTTTATTTTTATTAACTCGCTTCGGTTTGGCCCTGATTATTTCCCTGGCCCTCTTTGGTCGTCACCTAAGAGGCCTTAGTCGGCCCACCTTCCGCCGGGGAGTCATTCTCGGCTTTTTGATGGGCGGAGGGTACCTGTTACAAAATTACAGCGTCAACTTCACTGAGGTTTCCAGGGCCGCTTTTATTGCCGCCCTGACTCTGCCAGCCATCCCGGTAATGTCGTTTATCCTCTTTCGGGAAAAGATCAAGGTTAATAACCTTTTAGGAATTATCTTAGCCGTCTTTGGTCTTTATCTTTTATTGGATCCAACCTTTAATGGCTTAAAAATAGGCGATATTATTGCTTTTGTCTCCGTACCTTTATGGGCCCTATATCTGATTTACATAAATATTTTTACCGAAGGCAATGATGAACCCCACCTGACCGTCAAGCTCCTGGTGTTGCAATTTGTCGGAGCCATTCCATTGGTTTTGCTCTTTACCATCGTCTTTGAGTCCGGGCTCTGGCCCTATCTCCATCCCGATTTAGGCAAGGGACTGACGGCTACCAAGTATTTTTGGGCCGGGCTTTTTTATTGTGCGATTCTAGCCTCAATTTGT
Organism: Deltaproteobacteria bacterium; assembly: GCA_031271165.1. Lineage (GTDB taxonomy): Bacteria > Desulfobacterota > Desulfarculia > Adiutricales > Adiutricaceae > JAISWF01. The sequence goes on along the minus strand of JAISWF010000030.1, from coordinate 4,668 downwards.
ATCGTCTTTATCCAGACTTCCTGCCAGAAGTATACTACCCCGGTCCAGGCCATGCTGTGTTTCCAGTTTGAGCCGATTACGGCTACGGCTGGAGCCTGGCTTTGGCTTGATGAGCCGGTGGGGTTTAAAGCCATTTTAGGCGCCGGAATCATCATCCTTGGGGTGCTGCTCTCGGAATTAGGGGCCATTTTTTTGGGTTCCCCCAAAAGCCCCTCTCCAAATCCGCCCAATTAATGTAAAGCCAGCTCAAACATTTCAACGATATACCGCTACTATCTTTTCCATCGTTAGGTAGTAGCGATTGTCAAAGAACTTCAGTTTTGGTCCCGCTTAGTTGATCGTCTGAAGACTCAAGCGGATGGAGCGGTTTGATCCACCGAAGCAGGGTTTGGAAAAGCTCGGAAATGTTGATGGGCTTACTGACATGATCGTTCATACCGGCTTCAATACTCAACTCGCGGTCCCCGCTCATGGCGTGGGCGGTCATGGCCACGATAGGCAGATTTTGTAAGCCAGGGAGGTTCCGGATGGCCCGGGTAGCGGATAATCCGTCCATTTCGGGCATCTGGATATCCATGAGGACCAAGTCGTACATATTTTGTTGGACCAGCTCAATTGCTTCCAGGCCGTTATTGGCGATGTCGATTTCAAAGCCGGCTTTAAGTAAAATCCGGCTGGCCACCAGCTGATTGACCTCGTTGTCTTCGGTCAAAAGGATTTTGGCTCCGCAAATGGTCTTGATAAGCTCTTTTAAGTTTTTATCTGAAATGGCCTTAAGAACATTGAGGGGTTCTTGAACGGAGGAAGAGTGGTTGATTTTCATCCGGACGGTAAAAGCAAAGGTGCTGCCTTTGCCGTATTCGCTTTCGCACCAGATATGACCGCCCATCATCTCGGACAAACGTTTCGAAATGGTCAGCCCCAGTCCGGTCCCTCCATACTTACGGGTGGTTGAGGTGTCGGCTTGGCTGAAGGCTTTGAACAACACCTGGACTTGGTCGGTGGTCATGCCTATGCCGGTATCTTTGACCTCGAAAAGCATCAAGATATCGTCGGGGTTTTTCTCCATCAACCGAACCGTTAAATCCACGCTACCTTCGGCCGTAAATTTTAAGGCGTTACTGACCAGGTTGTTGAGGATCTGACCCAGGCGGATGGGGTCACCCAAAAGCCTTTGGGGGATTTCGCGGCTAATATTGAGACCAAATTTGAGGCCTTTTTCGTCGAATTTGACGGCCAGAAGTTCGACCAAAGAGTTGATAACATCGCCGAGACTAAAGCCGGTTTCTTCCATTTCCAATTTGCCGGCTTCGATTTTGGAAAAATCCAAAATATCGTTAATGATCCGCAAAAGAGACTGGGTGGCGGCCTCGGTCCGGGTGATGTAAAATCGCTGCTGCTCGGTCAGATTGGTGTCTAAAACCAGGTGAGTCAGGCCGATGATGGCCGTCATCGGGGTTCGGATCTCATGACTCATATTGGCCAGAAACTCGCTTTTAGCTCTGGTGCTTTCTTCGGCCAGCTCGCGGGCCAACTTGAGCTCACGTTCCTGCTCGCGCATTTGATAGAACTCGAACTCCATTTTTTTCTTTTCGTCAAAGTCAAAATGTCCGCCGATCATCCGCAAGGCGTTGCCATTTTCGTCGCGGGTGACCACCCGGCCAAAGTCGTAGGTCCAGATATAGTGCCCATTTTTGTGGCGCATACGGATTTCTTGGGCGTACATGTCGTCGAAACCCTGGAGGGCCCTTTCCAAAGCAGCGTTGGTGGATTCCAGATCATCGGGATGAACGAAGCTCTTCCATTCCTCAATTGTTCCCTTGATTTCTACTGGCTCATACCCCAGCATACCAAGGTAAACGTCATTAAAATTGAGCTTGCCGGAAGTGATATCCCAGTCCCAGGCCCCGATGCGGGCGGCTTTAAACACCAGCTCCAGCTGGTCATTTTTCTCAAACAAAGACTGCTCGGTAGCCTTTTGTTTGGAGACGTCAAGCATGACGCCCATCAGACGTTTGGCTTGGCCAAATTTATCAAATTCAACCACCCGGCCCCGGTCCTGAGCCCAGACGGTGGAGCCATTTTTATGCCGGAGTCGGAAGTCAGCCTGGTATTTAGGGGTCAAGCCCGCGCAATGGGCCTCCACCGCCTGGTTGGCAATCATAAGATCACCGGGAAACAAGGCCTTTTCCCAGGTTGCAACGGTGGGCTCAATGTCTTCAAGATTATAGCCGATGATTTCCGCCCAGCGCCGATTATAAACCACTTTTCCAGTCTGTAAATCCCAGTCCCAAGTGCCCAGGTCCCCGGCCTCAATGACGGTAGAGAGTCGCTCACGCTCCAGCAAAAGCTCCTTGGATGCGGCTTCTTTTTCAGCCAGAGCTTTCTGCAGGGCCTGCTGGGCTTCAAATCGATCTTGGATCGCTTCGATAATTCCCATAAGTTTGGCTGGGTTGCCCTGCTGGTTCAGGGCGGTGGGTAGCGCTGACAACCGAAACCAATGCCAAGAATGAGTACTAAAGTTTTTAAGACGCAGCTCCATGTCCAGACAGTCGGCAGCGGCCAGGGTTTGTAGTCTTTCCTGGACAATCGGCCAATCATCTTTATGGAGGAAAGTTTCGAAAAAATGCATCATGGGCTGGGTCAGAGGAGTTTGAGGCGGGGCTCCTAAGATGTTTAAAGCGCATTGATCGCCGATTAACAAACCTTCTGGGAAATCTTTTTCCGGCAGGGTTAGCTCCCATAATCCGATGTTACCCCGGTGCAGAACCCGGCAAAGGGTATGGAGATCAAGATCCAGGAAAGGGTTGGGGGCTTGGGGCTTGAACATGAGTTATTTTCTCGGTAATTCTCTTAACTTAAGGCTTTTATGGTAAACTATCTGGATTAACTAATAAAATCGTCAACATATTTTGGGTCAATACTGACCGTTAGTTAACAAATTTATTTTGAATTAATTTTGATTATCCCTTTAACTTAGCTTATCTCAGCCAAAAGGTCGATCAACTAACTAGCGGCAGTTCAGAAGAGATCAAAATAAAAATAAACAATACTTAATCGAAGCAACAAGATGTTTGTATCTAGTAAAAAACCTAAGTTTTCGGTAAAACATATTTTCTTCGAGGACAGGGTAGTGATAAAAAAATATCAAAAAGGCCCATTCAAAATCAAGAAGCTAATTAGACTGAAAGACGTTTGACAAAACCAATTGGACCTTCACATATTGGTTAAGACATTTTGACATATTACCAGAAAAATTGGTAGAAAAAAGTCTTGACCACAGGTATCATCGGTCTTCTAAACGGGTCTTAATAAACGGACACTATCCTTGGGAGGAATAACCTGTTTGAATAACCTGTTTGTCCAGGAGTTTCAAAACCGAGGGTCATGCAACGTTCCAAAGGTGAAACCAGAATGAAGATGATTTTTATTATTGCAGCCACCGCAGCCTGGACGGCTTGCGCCGCTTTGACCAGCTGGGCTACCGCTCCCTCTGAGACCTTGGGTGGTCTATCGGAAGCGACCGGCCGCCTCCCAGGGGCTCAGGCGGCGTTGGAGGCTGGCTTCAACCAAAGGATACCCTGGGGGACGGATTGGGCTAAATCAGAGCTTTGGGCCGAAAACCGGGTCTCAAACCCCCCTCTTCCTCCGGAAAAAGGCCGTCAATCGACCCCGGCCCAGCCAACGCCGCCTTCAGGTTCCGGGCCCATGAGTTCGGTCCAATCACCAAGCTCCAACGGACTTTGGACCAACAAAAATACCGAGCGTTATTATCACCGAGACGACCCCCAGAATTGGCAGCTAGCGCTGACCATATTTGCCGTAGCTGTGGAAACCGAATATTATCGTTGGTTAAACTACGCCGGAGCTGGCCCCCCCGAGCCGACCGTTGGCTGGATTTATGACCAACTTGAGAGTCTAGCCTTTGAGCGCTCCGGGGCTGCGACTTTTGAGGAGATAGACTATGTCTATACCCGGGCCTTTTTGTTGGAATTTCTGAAAGCCAATTTCCAGGCTTTGGCGGTCGATTCCCAAGGTTTTTACCATTTTATGCTCTTAGACCCACAAGAGCTTGATGAAGGCCACGATTCGGACCAAGAGTGGCTGCCAACCCAGCTGAGCCCGCCGGCCGGATATCCGGGCGGGTTTCCGGCTGGCCGATAGCTGTCATGGGGAGACTTTTTGAAAACGGTCCACATAAACAGCCCCGCAAGATTGGGGTGGTTATTTTCTGATAACCGAACGACTGGCATAACAGCCGCCCTTGACGGTTACGTTGGGCAAGACCAAGCTATCGGGCCCTAAAATAACACCGGGACTGGTGACACTGTTGCAACCGGTGGCGACCCGATCGCCCAGAATGGCTCCAAACTTGCGGCGGTCAACGGTGGCAGTTTCCGAGCCGATCTGAAATTTAAATGGGAGCTTGAGCAATTTCAGATTGGCCAGCTTGGTCCCAGCGCCCAGATTGACGTCGCAGCCCAGGATACTGTCACCGAGGTAGGCGAAATGTCCGGCTTTGGCACCTTTGAGCATCAATACGTTTTTGGCTTCGGTAACGTGACCGATGACGCAGTCCTCCATAGTTAAAACCGAGCCCCGCACGTAGGCCCCCTGCCGGACCTGAGTTCCGGCCCCAATGATGACCGGGCCTTTGAGCATGGCTCC
>JAISWF010000254.1 GCA_031271165.1 Deltaproteobacteria bacterium | reverse complement strand
GGGCAAGCGAGTTTATCGACAATACAAGAGTATATTCGGCATCAAGGTTAATCAGGACCGGAACGCATTCATCCGCTAGACTAAAGTCTACCGGTTTTCTGCGATAAGACTTATAAAATAAGTTGCCAAAAACCTCAGAGTTGAGGTACAATCAAAAAATCGTATTTCCACCCTTTTCGATGGGTCAGGATTGTTGCGGCTTAAGTTTTAGTATTTTAAGTTTTGATTTTTATAGTACAGGCTGATCAGTTTTCGCTGAAGGCTCGGGATGAGTTGTCCCGAGCTTTTTTTATTGGTGGACTGGGTGTTAACCAGGAAGGTCAGCTTCGATCTCAAATTTTGCTGCCGGGACCGTTGTCAATGGTTAGGTATCTGCCCAGGAGAAACCACAAGAATGCCAGGAGCATTTTGGCCTGAACAATTGACCATAATCAATGCTCAATTGACAGCTCGCCTCGGTTAAGGGAAAGACCTAAGGCCGACAAGTTGACTAAACCTAAACAAGTTCCTTACTCCTGGAACTTGGCGGACGATGACCTGAGTCAGTTTTGGTCCAATTAAAGCGATGTCTTGAGGAGTTGGTAATATTTTAGTCCATCTTATCTAATTTCAAAGGAATTGGGATAAGCCAGGTTTATTAGTCGGCGATTAAGGTATTATTGTTAATTGTTAAAATAGAGCGCTAAAAATCCCATTGCCTGACGTCTTTGCGGCCCTCTTGATGGCGCGTCCAGTGGTGGGGAAAAGCAACCGACCGAGCCAGGCGCCAGCCTCCGGTAGAACGGTTCCCATATCTGGAGCCGGAAGAAAGACTGACCACTGACAAGGAGTAACTCATGGAAGCAGAGGAATTTTTAAAGGACAAACCGGTTTTTACCAACTTGGAACTCGAAGAGTTTTTGGGAGGCCGGTCCGGGCAGCCCTATTGGTCTCGGGTCGCATTTTTGGCCAGACTCAGACGTGACGGCCGGGTGGTTCGGGTCAGGCGGGGTCTGTTTGCCACCGTTGATGGAGAACCCGAGCTTTGCGGGGTTGACCATTTGGCGGTGGCCGCCCGGTTGACAGCTGATGCGATCATCACCCACAGTTCGGTTTTGGAGTTTCTAGGGTTGGTGCCGGAAAAGGGCGGGGAGGTATTCTATTCGGCTGGCCGGCCCTACAATCCCATAGCCTTTTTAGGCCGCCTTTATCGGGGGGTTAAGTTTCCCAAGTCTCTGGTCAGAAGCGGTCAGCAGCATTATTTGACCCAGACTACGACCAGCTCGGGCATGACCATTAAGGTGGCCTCTTTGGAGCGGACCTTGGTGGATTTAATTGACCGGCCGGATTTAGCTGGCGGCTGGGTCAATACCGTCAAGTTGTTAGCCCTGATTAAAAACCCAGATCTTGATGCGGTCGTTGAATACACCCGGGCTTTAGGTAATTCCACCACGGCCGCCAAGGTCGGGTATTATCTGACTGGCCGGCTTGACCGTTTGGAGCGTTTGGGAGAAGCCCAAAGGCATCTGATTGCCTTATCCGAGCTTAAGCCCAACCAGCCCCACTATCTTGATCGCTCCCATCGTCGTGACGGGCACCTGGTCGCCGATTGGAACCTGATCGTTAACTGCGAAGAAGCACTTTAAATATTGTCGGGATGGACCTAAAACATCCGGCCAGACCTTGGGTTGTTTCCAAGGTCTTAACTGTATTTTATCCGCTGACCAGACTCCTCAAATAAATCCATGGCCAGGGGACTCGGATAAACGGCTCACCCCCTTACTTACCGGACGTCTCCCCTGCGCCTTGCGCCCGTCACTTAGGCTCAATATCTTTGGGGTCAAGCATTACTCTAACATCCCCTTAATTGAGTTACTCAGGTTCTTTAATCAGCTGCAATCTGACTGTCTGGCGTATTTAAAGTCAGGTGCTGGCAGCCGGAAATATTTTGGGTCTTTAGGCGGGCGCCTTGTCGGTGGTAGCCTATCTGCCATTTCCCATCAATTGATGATGCAATTGTCAGGAGTAGGCCATCTAACTGGTCTGGAAGCGGCTTTATGGTAAATTGGAGGCGACAGTTACGGAGGGCCAAAGCTCAAAATAGGTACTCTAAAATAAGCCGTCCCCGCTGGCCCTTTTTTGGGGCCCAGCGGGGACAGGACCGCCTCCCTTGGTCCCGTCGTCTTTAAGGACGACGGCTTACCCAACGACAGCCACGGGTCAGGCGCTTCTGGCGAGCGTCCGCCCGTTTTGGGTTGAAGGCGGATTTTTTAGCCTGGAGAGTCGAGGCTTTTTTTGGCCTTGGCGATTCTGGCCTCAGCCTCGCATTTGCGAGCTTCAGCCTCCAATTTGCGAGCCTCAGCCTCAATTAGCTGGGCCTCGGCTTCCAGTTTGCGGGCTGCGGTCTCCTCTGGCAAGGGGGAACGGCTCTGTTCGGGAGCCGGGAGGCGAAGCATTTCCAGGGTGTTCGTTGATTCCGAGGCCAGACCAAAGGCCCGTAACCATCTTTTGGCTAATTCGGTCATAGTCGGCGGCTTGAAGACCCCATCGGGACCGATGGGGTCGGCGGGGGCGCCGCGGTGGTTTTTTAAAGGATTTTCCGTCTTTTGACCGCTTTTGCCCCCTTGAGGTTTGTCGGTCCCCCGGGGCTCGACTGGGACCTGACACATTAGGACGCTCCCAAATTCCAAAAAGGAGGCCAAAGTCGGCAGGCCGTCGCGGATAGTTAAAAGTTGACTTAAAATTATCTTCGAATCTGACTCGTTGAGCCAAAAATCCAATAGATGAAGTTTACGAGTCAGCGTTCCGTGGTGAAGAGTTGGGACCCCGGTGTTTTCATACCGGAAAATCGAAGAATGACTTACCCCGAATAACCAAGCGAAGTGTTCAACTGTTAGACCTAAAGCTTTGCGGGTCTTTTTTATGGAATTGGGTGATATTTCGATATCAATTAACGAATGATTTTTCGGCTCATAACCTTGGTTGTTACCTTGAGAAGGTTGGGGGTTAACCGTATTTTTCATTAATATACTCCTAAAGGAAAGCAAACCAAGTTTTTTAGTCTTTTATTTTTTTAATTGAGCTTATAGTTCGATGATATAGAGCAAGGACCGGGTATTTTTGGAAAAGAGCCAACAATGGCAAATTCGGTGGCTCAGCTTTGTGATTGTACCCGTTAGGCGTTTTTCAGGCAACCTGGTTTCGGCGCCTGAGGGGCCGACGACCATTTAGGTCGTCAGTGGCCCTCAATGCCGGGGGGGGAAACCCCCGTTGGAGAAACTTGGTTCCAGAGATTGATTTCTCAGGACCGTGTTTATATCAAGAATCGACCGATAATTGGCCGGGTTGGTTCGAGTTGACGATGGCCCCTCTGGTGGGGCTGACTGTTTGGACGAAGGTGGCTTAAAACGATTGGGCCAGCTCCGTTATGGTTGTCGGATTAAAACCGAAGTTGATGGCAGCGCGCTGTGATGGTCTTTAGGTTGGCCCTCCTTGTCAGGGGCCTCGGACGGCTTGGGCAAACCCCGAATAAAGCCGTTTCCATTATTATTATTTTTTTCGGCTTAAAGAAGCCTTAGCAACTTAAATTCGAACCTGAAAGGCGAATATCAATTAGGCCTGGCCGGGCTTGGCCTGAAACATGGCTCCAGTGGCGAATTGGGTGTTTAAACTGTCCTCAAGGGCGTTGGTCAGTTGGATAAAGCAGCTGACGCTTTCCGATTGCAAGAGTCCCGAGAGGGTAGCCATACCGTTTTCTTTTTCTAAAAGAGTCTTGATATCGGAATGGCTTTTGGGGTCGGCCAGCCAACCTGAGAGAAGACATAACTTGCGAGAAATGTTTCCCTGAGGGTAGGGCGGGACGCTGATACTCTCGTACCTGAGCATGGTCATAAAATTAATTCCCAAAAGCAGGGCAAACATTTCCAGGCTTAGCTTAAGGGAGTGGCGGATTTCCTTGACGAATTCCGGAGAGATTTCCCTTTCCATTATTCCTGGGACCTTCAGATCGTTAGAATCCTGAAGATCGAGTTCATGCTGGATCAAGTATTCTTCGGCGGGATGCATCATTAGTTTTGACATCGTCTCCTCCTGGAGAATTTAATATTGAGCCAGCTTTTGGGCGCCCGACTTTTTCTTCCAACAACTTCAAACAGTCCATTTTTTTGCTTGTCGTTCGTTTCGGTGCGGGGCTTGCTGCACTCTTATTTGAAATAGTAAGACTTGCATTTAGAATGTCAACCCCAGTCGACCTGTCAAATGGCATAAAATTTCTCTTATTTGAGATAAGCACTTGAAAATAAAAAGAAAAATTAGAAAAGAATAAGAAAAAAAAAGCTAAAAAAAGTATTTGCCAGAGGTTTAATAGCTGCCGACTTAAAATAAATCGTTGATAATGCTCAGACAATTTTTGGCTTCCCATCGACAGATTGAAATAAGGCCGATCCATCAATTTCAAGTTTTCTTCTCTCATTTGACAGTGAAATTTACTCTCAATTGGAAGAGTCAAAACCAAGCAGTGGAGCCAAAAGTCTTCTAGATGACAGAGGCGAGCGCCGAGCTTTTGACCCCAAAAATCGACTGTCGCCAAAAATATCCTGACCTGCCGAAAGAAGCCCTAGGAAATTAATTTTATAAAATAGTTAGTTATTTAAGAAATAAGTTAATTTTTGCTATTTAAAAAAATTTTAGAGAGAAAATCTTGATTTAAGATTTAAATATTGCCTTAAGTTGGCTCCAAAGGATGGCGGCGGAGGCAGACACAAACCGAGAAAAAGCAGAGACCAAGGCTGGTCATGGAGGGGCAGCTCTGGGACAAGCATAATGAAAGCAGTAGTCATGGCGGGCAATATTGTTATGATGACGCTGGTCCCATCTGTCCGAAGCCATTGAGCGGGCTGGGCAGCTGGTTGAGTTGGTCCTTAGCAGCGGACATTAATACGAAAACAGGCGCCAAAAGCAGTCAAAAACTCTCACCGCCCTTGAAATAGACGTACTGCGCCGGGCGTTTATGGCCGCAGGAGCCGGTCGGCCGCCCCAATGGCCATGAAAACGAAAAACAGCAGCAGCTTTCGGCAGAGTAGCGCTAGAAGCACCTTCGGCAGCGAAGCCTTAAAGGCAGGACTGGCAAAAAAGGGCGGCAACCTAAAAAGGCCATTGGCAGAAAGGTTACTGGCCTCAGGTTGGCTGGGTCTTTTTTAGTCCCTAAAGACGCCTTGGGCAGCTGACGCCTGAGCAGCTAGTAATGCCGCTTATCTCGCCAGTTATCTTGTCGTTTGGTTGGCTAAATGCTTTCTCAAACGGCAATGTCACGACAGTGAAACTCGGCGTAAGCTCGAAAATCGAACGGTCATAAGCTTTGAGGATGCGGCTCATACTGCGGGTAAAAAACCAGGTTTTAGTCAGGCTGTCTATTATTTTGGCTAGATAGGCGGTCATATCGACATAAAGCACTTGTTTTTCTATGATATCAATATACGTTTGAGTACTTGGCTGCAAGGTAGGTTCTACATTTTTCATTGTTTGCTCCAGTGATCTTTGAATCTACAAGAAAATAGGAGCCAAGACAAAGCTTCAGAAAGGTGAGATTGATTTTACCCATAAGCCTAAAGCTTGATCTAAGAAAATATAGAAATCAAGGCGAGGAAGCCAGCGATATAGAGCTCGCCAACTGTCAACAGAATAAAGGCCCGAGCTGGTACTTCTAACTTGTTCTGAGTTACCAGCTAGCCAGAGCCAGAGCCAGAGAGAGAGAGAGAGAGAGAGAGAGAGAGAGAGAGAGAGAGAGAGAGAGAGAGAGTCAAAGTCACTTTACGACGGACGGTTCACCGCTAATCAGTTCGTCTTGGCGCCAAGCCCCTTGAGGCCCACCACCAGACATTTTTTCAACTGAACCCTTGCGGTACTAGTCCTTATGTAACATCCTCTCTGACGAGAAGATGGGGTTGTCTTTTACGAATATGCTTGGCCTTGTCAAGTGTACGTACCACACATACAGCATGTAATTGAAAATTCTTCCTTGTGCACTATATACAAGTCCTCTGTCAGTTCAGGCTTTGCAAGACAGGTCATGCCTACTTTACTTATCTTATACTACAACGGCAGCTTAGTCACTTGAAATGTCAGTCAGAGTTAGAGTTATGTTACGACCGACGGTCAGTCGGCCAGTCTGTCTTGGAATAAATCACCCATTTGGGG
>JAISWF010000192.1 GCA_031271165.1 Deltaproteobacteria bacterium | reverse complement strand
GAGTTCGATATTACATCGGCAACATTCACGATCTGTTTTCATATCCGTAATAACGATAGACCGCAGAGCGAACCTGTCAATGGCGGTCAAAGCATCGGTGCAAGCATCGGTGTAAACGTCGGTGTAAATGAAACACGGCAGAAAATTATGAACCTAATGTCTGAATCGCCTAGTATCACTGCACAACAGATTGCCGATAAAATCTGTCTGACCAAGCGCCGGGTGGAAGCCAACATCCGCGTATTAAAAAATGCCGGATTGATTGAACGTGTCGGGGCGGATAAAAACGGATTCTGGAGAGTGAGATAGCCTCAATTGGACGGTTCCCTTGCTTCCTGGCCCTATTGCTTCATTCAGCCGAACAATGACAATTGTTTTGGCTTCCTGCCCGTGAGTTCGTCCAACATATTCTTTGCTTCCCTGACAATATGGGCGGTTCTGTTGTCATTTTCCTTTCCATGCCATGCGACAAGGCCTTTCAGGGCGTTTATCAGACATTCACGCCGGGAATTGAATGGAGCGCCAAAGACAGAAAGGCCACAGCACGAACCTGATTTTGATGCGGCGAGCTCCAGGCCGTATGTCCTTTTCCCGTTGGAGCTTCTGCCTTGGGTAGTGATGCTGTCGGAGCGACGCCCATAACAAACCATATCAATGGAAAGGAAACGAGCCTAAGCCAATACTCAACTGGCTTGGCCAGGACAAGGTGCTTTCCCCCCACCGGCAAGGGCCTTACTGCGTTCTGGAACCCCAATATGTTTAAGGTAGCCTGGCAGTGGGAAATGTTTATTGGCGGCGACCACCTTGATGCGTTCAAATCGCTTTTGCCGCACTATGAGGTCAAAGTCATACCGTGTATATCGAAATAAAGCGGTCGAGATGATACAATTTAAGAAAGACTGACCGCCTGAGCGGGCATTCTGGGAATTTTAATCGCACCGCGAATCAATAGACATGCATGCATACATGCGGAGGATATATGAATAAAGTTAAAATCACGGTCTTGGAAACTACATTCAACGACAATCTCGCCAAAGAGTACGGTGTTGACGGCTTAGGCCGATGCCCGTTTCACCAAGAAGGCGAAGTGTTCTATGCCGACTTCGCCAAGCCGGAAGGCTTTTGCGACGAGGCGTGGAAGGCAATTTACCAGTTTGCTTTCGCCTTGACCCACGGCGCAGGTAAAGACGGCGGGCTGTTTTATCACAGCGATTGGATAGGCAAGCCGGGCATTGCTATCAATTCCTGCAACGACGGCATTCGCCCGGTGATTTTCAAATTGGAATCCACCGACGAGCCACCCCAAGTCTAAAGTAGAACGGAGCGTTTTTAATGACCGACCTGACGAATATCCCCGGCATCGGCAAGAATATGGAGCAGCACTTGATCCGGGCCGGATACCCGGATATTGACTCCCTCAAAGGGCAAGACCGTGAGGTAATTTACGCCAAAGACTGATTGCTCAGGGAGTTCAGGTCGGCCACTGTGTGCTGTACTGCTATCGGCTGGCTGGCTATTTCGCCGACCACGACGGGCATTGGCCGGAGGGCAAACAAAACTGGTGGAATTGAAAGAACGATGATTTTGTACTTCTGCGCTACAGGAAACAGCGAGCCTTCGGCAAAGCGACTCGCCACCGACCTGGGTGACAGCATCGCCGCCAGTAACGTGTGGTAACTGTTCGCGGGCTACTTTGACTCCCCAATTTTGACAAGGGAGAGGTACAAAAATAGCTGACTACAACAATGAATAAAATATTTGGAACACTTCAATAAAGGTCAGGGAGCGGTAGATTATTAACGCCCGCCCCTCAGGGCTGTCCATCACTCTGAGCATTGTCTGGGCCTAAAGCGGCGCCGGAGTCGACGTAACGGCCGGCCATGGCCTCGAAAATCTGATTTTGGGCGGCGATGGACTGATAAAGCGTGTTAAGCGCTGACAGCCCCGAGGAATTGGCGCTGTTGACAGCTGACAGCCAATCTGAAAGTTCAGCCGCACCGGCTTGGTAACGGTCGCGGTAGTATTCGCTTATCCGTAGGTTGTAAGAGTGGCGGCGACGTGAATGTTCCAAGAGGCGAGTAATGGTCTGATAATTTTGGTAAAAAACGTCTATCTCGTTGAGGGCGACTTTGAGGGCCGATTCAAAACTAAGTCGAACCGTCTCGTATTCGAGTTCCGATAAACGGACATTTTTTTCAAGTCTCGGCCAATCCAAAAATGGTAGGCTTAATGAAAGGCCCAACGAGGCCGAAGGGTTGGCCCAGAGCCGATCGAGCGTTCCAGAGCTGGAACTGATGGCTGAGCTTAAGCTTATCGTCGGAAGCCAGGCTCTTTCGGCTATCTTGGTGTTGCTGAAGGCTTTGTAGAGCCTGAATTCGGCCGCCTTAAGGTCGGGGCGGTTGGCCAAAACTGACAACGGGACGCTTAGGTCCACCCCTGGGGGCTTGACACCTTTGAGGGTCAGGGCTTCCAACCCTAAATCATCCGCTGGGCCAAGATTTAAAAGGTTTCTCATGGTCTGACTGGCCGTTACCAGCTGCTGGCGGGCGTTAAGAATGGCATCCCGGGCGCTTAACACTGATTGGGCGGCTTGGATGGGTTCAACAGCGGTGGCTTGGCCGTTTTCGTGCTTGACCAGTACTGTTTTTTCGACTGCCAGGAGGTTGCGGAGGTTACGTTCATTCTGGGCTAGAGCGTCATTGAGATAAGCCAGATTGTAGTAGGCGTCCACCACCTTGTTAATCAACGTTTGCCGGGTCGCTTCCAGATCTTCGGCTGTGGCCATGTATTCCCATTGAGACGCCGTAGCTGCCAAGGCAACGCGTCGCCACAGGTCGATCTCGTAGGACAGACCAAAATTTACGCCAAAGCTCCGCGTGGCTGGGTTTTCACCTTTAAGATCGCGCCGTGTTGAAGTTGAACCCGAGCCAGAGAGTTTGGGATACAAATCCAGCTCGGTCAGGCCAGCTTGGATGAGAGCCCGCTTTAAATTTAGCGCCGACGCTGCCAGATCGTGGTTGTTGGTTAAAGCCAGTTCCACCAAGGCGTCGAGCCCAGCGTCGCCGTAGGACTTCCACCACCTGGGGTCAATTTGGTAGCGTTCCTTGACGGCCTGATTGTATTGAAGCTGGGCGGCAAGATCGCGGTCGGGCAGAGTGACCCGGGCACATCCTCCCAAGGCGGCGGTCAGGACCAGGCCTACGGCGAGCGCACCGGCGGCTGTTGCCAGAACTTTTAACGCGGCTGAAAATAAAATGGCGGCGCAGCGCAGAGTTGAGGCCCCGGACCTGAAGACAAGGGAGCCAATTGATGTCCAGACGGCCTTATTCATAGGACAAAGCCTCGATGGGGTTGAGGTGAGAGGCGTTGTGAGCCGGCAAAAAACCAAAGAGGACTCCGATCAGAGTCGAGCAGCCCAGGGCCAGGATAATTGAGCCGGTGGAAAAAGACATATGAAAATCCCTGGTAAAGTTGTTGAAGACAAATCCGACCAGACCCGAGAGGGCTACTCCGGCCACCCCTCCCATGATGCACAGCAAGACAGCCTCAATCAGAAATTGCTCCAAAATGTTAAAACGCTTGGCCCCGATGGCCATGCGGACCCCAATTTCCCGGGTTCGTTCGGTGACCGACACCAGCATGATATTCATGACCCCAATGCCGCCGACTATAAGTGATATCAGAGCTATTGATGAAATCATGAGGGTCATGGTGGCGGTAGTACTTTCAATGGTCTGACGGATGGTATCGGTGTTCTGGGTGTGAAAATCCTGTCGTCCACCGTGGCGGGCGGTCAGAAGGGCGGTGAGGGTCTTTTCGGCGACCTGGGTATTGATCTGATCGCTTACCTTGACGATGATGGAGGATATGTGGCGCTCGCCGGTGAGCTTGGTCATGACGGTAGTGTAAGGGGACCAGAGATTTAGGGAACTTTGGGGACCCATACCGAGTTCCTGGGGAGAGGTCAAGCCGATCACTGTCAGCGGCTGCCGGCGAAATATTATCGTCTGACCGATGGGATCGGAACCGTCGGGGAAAAGCTCCAGCCACGTGTTGTGGTCGATGATGGTCACTGAGGCGTTCTCAATGATGTCCAGGGTGGTTAGCCTTCGCCCTCGGACCAGATGGAGACCACGGACCTCAAGGTAGTCCTCACCAACTCCGGTCAGACTGGCGTTGAGGGATTGATTTCCGAAAACCAAAGTACCGCTGGTGGAAGTCACCGGAGTTGAACTGGCCAGGTAGCTTTGCTGGCCGAGAATTTCGGAGTCAGCTACGGTTAATGTTCTGACCCGGCCGCTGCGGCGATCCCCAAAGCCGGTACCAGGATTTATGGTGATAGTGTTGGTGCCCATGGAGCTTATGTTGGCCAAGACCTTTTCCTGGGACCCCTGGCCGAGGGCCACCACGGAAACAACTGAGGCAATGCCGATGATGATTCCCAACATGGTCAGAAGCGATCTGAGCTTGTGGGCGGTGATCGCCTGCAGGCTCATCTTGAGGGCCTCAAGAAATTGATCTCGGTAAAAAATAAAGGGGACGATTTTCGGCTCCCTTACTTCAATGGGTTTGGTTTCCGCAAACGGGCTCTTAGCCGTGTCCGAGATGATGCGGCCGTCTTTAAGTTCAACCACCCTTCGGGCGTAGGAGGCGATCTGCGGGTCGTGGGTGACCACGATGACGGTGTGGCCGTCGCGGTTAAGGGCGCCCAAGATCTCCATGACCATCCGGCCGCTTTCGGAATCCAAGGCCCCGCTGGGCTCATCGGCCAAGATTATATGGCCGCCGTTCATAAGCGAGCGGGCAATGCTGACTCTTTGCTGCTGCCCTCCGGATAGCTGATGAGGAAAGGAGGCGAACTTGTCGGACAGTCCCAGCCTCTCTAAAAGCTCGGCCGCTCTTTGTAAGCGCTCCCTGGGACCTAGCCCGGAATAGACCGCCGGAAGGGCAACGTTATCCAGGGCATTGAGAGTTGGAAGCAGGTTGTAACGCTGAAAAACAAAGCCCAGGGTTCGGCCTCGCTGCCGAGCTTGCTCGTCGGCTGTCAGTTCACCAGCCTCAAGCCCGCCAAGGATATAGATTCCATCAGAAGGTGCATCAAGACAGCCCAAGGTGTTCATGAGGGTAGTTTTCCCAGAACCAGATTGCCCCATAATGGCCAAAAAGTCCCCGCAGGCGATCTCCAAATCAATGTCGCAGAGGGCGTGGACCAGACCCTCGCCCTGACCGTAAAACTTGTTGACTCCCTTAAGTTCGATTATGTTCATCCTCACAACCTCGGTAAGCCGACTCGGGCCCGGCCCCCTCCCGTTTGCTGCTGGGAAGCCCTTGTTTCCATTTCGGTCAGCGTCATTTGGGCGGACACCACCTCCTCACCTTCATTTAAACCTTCCAAAACCTCGGTATACATGTTGTCCGACAGCCCCAGGAGCACGGTTCTTTCCACTGGGGTCCCATTTTCCATGACCAGAATTTTGCCTTGGGCAGAGCGGAGGTTTGAGGCGGCCGGACTCGGTGAGTTATTGGAGCTGCTGTCACTGTTAGTCTCAACTCTGGGGGGCTGGGGCGTCTCAAGCGTGTTCATCTGAGCTGTTGGGCCGGCTTGGACGGGAGGGCCATCAGGGCTCTGACTGGTCCTTGAATCTGAAAACTGGCGCCGGCCTCCTGGGCCGCCGCTGCTACGGTTGGGGTTTTGGTTGCCCCAAGATTGAGCCCCCTGTCCTCGGCGGGGGACTCCAGAACGGTCCGGTGAGTCCTGGGGACTGCGTGGGGTCAGAGAAGTCAAGGCCACTGTCGGTACCATTAAAACGTTCCTGGCCTCGCCGATGACGATGGTGTTCTGGGTGGTCATGCCGATTCGCAAGGTGCCGTTGGGGTTTTCGGTTTTGAGTTTTCCATAAAAGTAAACCGCCGTGCCCGAATCAAGTGAACCATTGTAGGACCCATCGGAGACCGAGGTGAGGCCGGGATCGACCGATTCGAGCACTCCGCTGAAAACCCTGTCTGGTTCGGACAAAATAGTGTAGGTGACCCTGAGGCCTGGTCCTACTTTGGTAACGTCGCCTTCAGAAATCTGCATCCTTATTTCCATAAGCGACAAATCCGCTATCTGAGCGATGGTCGGGGTACTCTGGTTGGCGTTAACTGTCTGGCCCTGCTTGACCGGGACCGAAACCACCGTTCCATCTAAAGGAGAGGTTATGCGCGTATAGGCCAGATTGATTTGGGCAGTGCTCACGGCAGTCTGGGATTGAAGGATGTTGGAATTGGTCTCGGCCAATGAGGCCTTGGCTGCGGCCAAGGCCTGTTCGGCGGCCTCAAGGTTTTCAGTACTGGTAGCGTCGGCCTTTTTGAGGTTTATCTCGCGATCGTATTTACTCTGGGCTGTTTTCAGGGCAATTGTCCGTGATAGCAGCTGAGCCTCGTTTGTTCTTAGGCGGGCTTGCTCGGCGGCCAGGTTGTTGCGCTGGGTGGTGGAGTCGATCTCGGCGATTAAATCCCCCTGGCTAACCTTTGACCCCGGCTGAACGTGGAGAACTTCGACCTTCCCAGAAACCTGGGCCCCGACATTTACCAACTGAGCTGAAGCTACTTCGCCGATGGTGACCACGGTCCGAATAATGTCCCCGCGTCTGACCGTTTCGGTCAGATAGCTGACCTGGGAGACCTTTGGAAAAAAAGCCTTCATCGTCCCCCAGGCCAGAACGGCCAGCAAGATCGCCAGCACGGCCAGCTTGGTGATTAGCCGTCTGGATTGGTTGGCTTTGGCTATGGTCTTACTCACCGCCATCCTCCAATCATGAGATGAGGGCCGCTTGGTAGGCGGCTTGGAATTTTGGTCTGGTTAAAATGTTGCTCTCGAGCACTTGGGTTTTCCTCCAGGGCGGCCAAGCGCCCGTTATCGTTGACTAGACGGCAATCTAAAAAATAGGTCAAACCTTTTGGTCACAGGCCGTTAGTATTGTCCGGTCCGTCTGACCAAGGTTAAGGTAAAGGACGATAAAGATGCATTTTTTTTGGCCTCTGTCTTGGATCATTGTTTTGACTGATACGGAGCTCATCTCTGATGGCGGCAAAACGAAGGGGTATTTACTTAATTTTAGCGGATCAAAAATTCAATAGGGAGAGTTAAGGTCATCAAGCTTTCCTCAAGCTCATTGGGAAAGGGCGGCAGAGGATTGACCCGCCGCAAAAGACTCAAGACCTCATCATCGAGAACCTGTTGGCTGGAGCTTTTAGCTATTTGGCTGTTGACCACTTGGCCTTGCCGGTTGACAGTGAAACGGACATGGACCACTCCCTGTATAAAGTTGTTGCGGGCCTGGGTAGGATATTTTTTGCTCCTCTCCAACCTTCGCCTCACTTGGCTGACATAGGCGTCTCTGGCTCTTGGATTGCCGTGGCCGGTACCGCCCCCTACGCCGCCTTGCCCGTCACCTCGTTGGTCGCCATAGGCCCGGCCAGAGCCGTGAGTGTCGGTGGGCGGCCCGGTATTTTGGGCCGGTTGATGGGGCTGGTGACGGGGTTTACGCTCACGGGGAGGCTCGTCCTTCTTTTCGGGCGGCGGCGGGGTCAGTTCTGGAATTTCCTCTGCTTTTTCGGACAGGCTCTCAATAAACAACAGCTCGTCTTCCATCGGTTCCGGCTCCGGTTCCGGCTCCGGCTCCGGCTCAAACATGGGTTCCGGCTCAAGGGGGGGCGCCTCCAACGAGGGTTGGGCTCCGCCGCCAGGCTCGCCGCCTAGAGGATCGTAAACATCGTAATCAAAGAATACGTCGGCTAGGATTTTGTTTGTCTCATGGGCTCGGCTGGGCAAAGCGACGATGACCCCAACCAAGGCCAAATGGAAGGCGAAAGCGATGATGAGAGATCGCCAAAAGGCCATGTTATAGAATTTAGATATAAATAAATCCATATTTATTTATTGGGCATAGTTAAATGATTAAGTATTTACTTGCTATTTGGCTGCAGAAATCAACTGGCGCAGGTTTAGCTCTGGTCCATATGATTGGTCAGTTCGCTGGTTGGAGAGTTGCTCAGACCAGAAGCAATCCCGCTGGTCTTCCAAACTTTCTCCTTCTTTCGGGCCAACAAAATAAAGCCTGGCCAAGTTGTTGCTAACCTGTCCAATGCCGGTGAAGGCTTCCTTGGTGAGGTATTTGAAAGCGGAGTTGATTTTGTTAAAAGCGATGACTGCTGGAATGGCCGCCATCAAGCCAATAGCCGTGGCCGAAAGGGCCTCGGCTATGCCAGGAGCAACCACCGGAAGAGAAGTCTCTCCAGTAGTGGCAATGCCGGTAAAACTGTGCATGATGCCCCAGACGGTCCCAAAGAGCCCAATAAATGGACTGGTCGAGCCGATGGTGGCTAAAAGTGAGATATGCCCTTCGGCTTTTTCCAAAAGACCAGCCAGACTGGTCCGCATGGCCCACTCGGCCCGCTCCCTGAAGTCAGTCCTGGTTTCCCCAACGCCTAAATCTAAGGATTCTTTAAGGCCAGCCTCAACCAGCTTGACGGTCAACGGTGGAAATTCCAAAGGGTCGAGCTGGTCGCGCTGAACTGAAGCCAACTTTTTGAATGCTTTAATCTGGCGCCCAAGCAGGTGGAGGACGGCCGCCTTTTCCAAGATGACCGTCCAGGAGAAACATGAGGCCATCACTAACAAGAGCATGACACACTGGACCACGGGATCGGCCTCTAAAAAAATTTTTTTAATCGAAAATTCGTCCATACTCGTTCCTATTTGGTCAGATTTTAAAGTGGCGGGATCTGGTCCCAGGTCTTGAAGGCCCAGGGCCAGGGTTTTCGGGGCCGGTAATTACCCCGGCTGAAGTTAGTGTTAAAGGCCTCCTTTGGTGAGTTTTAGCCGCCCAAGGCTGCTCCGTAGGCCACCGTGAACTGGGGTTGGGGGACGACCTTGACTTCCATCATCAGCTCATCTTCTAAGGCCATCAAAAGGCCCTCATTGAGGGCTGGTCCTCCATCAAGGTAGACATCGGGGCGCAGCCAGCCTCTCCCCAAAAGGTGGCTGACCCGCCGGGCCACCGAATGATGGAGCCCCCTGATTATGTTCTCACGCCTGGAGCCCTTGGCTAGTAAGGATACTATTTCACTTTCGGCAAAGACAACGCAGGTACTGTTGAGTTCTAAGGGGTCGTCGGCGGCTAAACTGAGGCTTCCGAACTGGTCAATAGGGGTGTCAAGGATCCGGGCGACCTGTTCAAAGAATCGGCCGGTCCCGGCGGCGCATTTATCGTTCATCTTAAAGTCCTCGACTTGGCCTTGCTCCCCAATTGAAATGACTTTAAGATCTTGGCCGCCGATATTGACGATGGTGCGGCAGCGGCCCTGACTGAGGCTAAAGAGGCCCTTGGCGTTGGCGGAGATCTCGTTTACGAGCCGTCCGGCCGAGACAGCGAGCTTTTTGCCGTAGCCCGTGGCCACTACGTCTTGGATGTCATCGGCGCTCAAGTCGTTTTTGTCCAAGGCCATTTTGACCAGCTCCCGGGCTAGCTCGCCTTGGCCCGGGGCCGTAGGCGTCTGGCGGCTGAAAGCCAGTTCCCCGTCCTTAACCAAGGCCAGCTTAATGGCTGTGCTGCCCAGATCTAATCCGATGCGGTAACCTGAGGGCTGGATATGATTACTGATGACTTTTGAACTGGTCATGCTCAAATCGCGTACCTTTCTAGAAAAATGCTGGCCTTACATTTAAATTGAGTGCCGAAAGAATGCCGAAATAATACAAAAAGAGTGTCAAAGGATTTACCGACAAGCCGGACGTATTTACTGGAGCCAGCTTTATTCAAGGCCGTCAGGACATGGCTCCACGGAAGGCCTCCAGGCGGGTCAGAAGGTTCTGGCTGTCTTCAGCGGTATAGTCGGTCTCCAACCGCAAGAATTTCAGACCGTGAGCCTTGAGCGGGCCTTCGAGCTGAAGACTCTCCAGATCGAAGGGATGGCAGCCTTTAAGAACATGGTAAACCACACCCTCGAAAAGGTTCTTGGTGGAGGGCGCCAGGATACTGTTGATGCGCCGGTCATTGTCGGAAAAAGTGGGACAGAGGCAGCTTTGATGGTAGCGCTGAGCCAAGGCCTTTAAGAGCCCATGCTCGGATGGGTCATCATAGTGGACGGCCCCGGGAAACAGCCTTTCTGAAGAGCAAAGATCATCAATGACCGCCTCCAACCCAGCTTCCTCAAAGAGCCGAAGGAGCTTCAGATTGGGGAAAAAAATGGGAGAGCCGGCCAGAAAGACTTTCTTAAGAGAGCCTCCAGGCTCTTTTTCTTTAAATTTGGTCAAGGCTTTTTCCAGCGAATCGGTCCATCTCTCAATGGAGTCAAAGAAAAAAGAGTTGGCAATGGTCAAAGCCCAGATAGCCGGAGCCTTTCCTTGCCGGCGGACTTGGCTCAATCCCACTAGAGCCCGCCAAGCTCTCTGATAGAGGTCAAGTGAGCGAGAGAGATCTTTTCTAGGCGTTTTGCGGAGGCCGCAGTTTTTCCGTAAAAAGTCGTTTAGATGGTAGACCTCCTCCAGCCAGCGTTCCTGGCTCTCTGGACGGTCCTTGAGATGCGGGAGTTCTAGACGATGCACCTTAGAGCCTAAAGACAGACCAATCCGTTCGGCCAGGACCGGAAACTTAACTGACCAGTCGCAGGTGGTCGGCAGGATCCAAATGGTTTCGCTGGTTAAAGCCCCATCGGGATCATTAGCCTCAAGGCAGAGGGCTCCGACGGCTGAACGGAGCATGGGACACATGATGGCCGGAAGCGAGGGGGCGGCCAAACGGCTTTGGGCCGAGCTCCCTCCGAATAGTTTGAAAGGTTGAAGACCATAAGCATGGAGCAGTTCCAAGGGAGCTTGCAGACACAAAAGGGCGGCCAGAGGCCGGCCGGTCCTTTTGGAAACGGCTTGGGGGCCATCTTTTAGTAAGTCAAGAAAATAATCAAGTTCCCTAAAATGGTCTTGACGGTTGGCCAGATATTCAATTTCTTGTCCGACCTCTTCGTTACTGGCGGTCCGAATCCTGGCTAGCTGCCGGTTCTCCCGGCCTGGTTGAGTCACAGCCCCCCTCCGGTCAAATTACGTGATGAATAACGCCTGGAAGACGAGAAAAGGGTGAGCGGTCCAAAGCGAACGGACAGAGAGTCGTCAGAGGCGCAGCCCTCAGAGCAGGTAAAGCACCCTAAGCAATCGGGGTCGTAAACCCGTTTTTTGACCCTCTCAAGGTATATGGTCTGATTGTCCATTGAGCAATTGCGCCGGCAGTTACCGCATCCCCGGCAGGCGGAGGGATCCTTGGCCAGCCGTAGGATATGGAAAGGCCTTAGAAGGTCGATAATTGCCAGCATGGGGCAAAAAAGGCAAAAGAACCTGTCTTTAAAGAACATGCCTATTGACATGCTTCCGGTAAGGAGCAACAAAATCACTGCATAGATATATCTGGCTCCACCAGAGGCGCCCAAGATCCAGTGGTTCAGATCGCCGGTTACCATGGGCATAATGAGCTTGGCCACACAGATGTTGCAAAAGGCCAGAACAAAATCTCTGGGCAGAAGGCCAAAGCCGCTAAGCGAAGGCAGAAATAATAGATAAAAAAGCAGAACGTATTTGAGCATTGAGATGCGCTGCTTGTTATTTAACAAAATCTCAGATTCTCTAATCTTAAAAAGCCTTCTTATTCGGGACAACCAGTCCTGGACCACTCCAAAGGGGCACAGCCAGCCGCACCAACTCTTGCCCAGCAAAATTACCAGGCCCACGAAAACCGCTAACCCTCCCAAAAAATAGGTTGTGCTATTCCAAGCTTGAGTCCAGGAGCCGGTTCCGACTAACGCCTGAACAATCGGCGGCCACAGCCAAGCCATGGATCTCTGGAGGGCCATCAGGTAGCAACCGCCACCGCAGCTACCGATGAAAGGACATGATAGACACGGGAGGCTGGAACCCAATGAAATTTTGAAGTTGCCTCCAAAAGTCAGGATCACGAAAGACAGATGTTGGACAATGAGTCGGAGTCTGCTGATGGTCATAAATCCATTGACTCCTGAGAGCTTGATGGAACCTGAGAATTATTTGGATTGCGGCGGATTTTTTTATTCAGATGCCGATACTTAAATCCTCTTCTGGCCACCAATACTCCGGCCATTGTTAGAAATCCCGATCCCGAGGCCAGGACCAAGGAGTTTCGCAGGCTGCTTTGGCTCATCCTGGGCCGAGTAACGCTGAGGCTGAAGGTAATAGGACCAGGGCCCTCTTTGGGGATGACGACGAAGACTACCTGCCGCCCTTTGAAGGACTCCAGCTGGTCGGATTGCTCCTCGTCCGCCGTATAGGTGTAGTTACCCTCAGAGACTAATGAAAGCGGCTCAGGAGGAGCAATGCCCAATTCCTGGACCGTTAAAGCCTGGTCAGCGGCCGTGCCCAGGAGGCTGAAATCCAGTTTTTGGCCGATCATCAGGGATCTTATGGGTAATCCATCGGGACCTTCCGGCAAGACGAACCTGGGCCAATCCTGGGGAATGGCGGCCTCCGGATCGGAGGGGGAGTTCTCGGAAACGCCTGAGACCTGGATGTTGATCTGACTGAAAAGATGTCGGCCAGCCAGCTCGAAAGAGGAATATACTTCCGCCAGGCCGCCGGTATAGGGTGAGAATTCAGCTTTCCAAGTGTCGTTAGATTGGCTGACTTTGGCCTTGAGAACGACGGGGTCGCCTAGGCCATCCCTGGTTCTGGGGGTCAGGCGATAATAAACCTCTGGAGCCGTTTCGGGAAGGGCAGCACCAGAGACCCCCATCAGCAAAAAGACTGGGGGACGTCCCACACCCGTTCCCGGAGGAGCTCCGCCAGGCCGGCCGCCGCCTCCTCCTCCGCCGCCTCGACCGCTGCGCTCTCCGGCTCCGGCGCCGACTCCTCGTCCGCCGCCACCTCCACCACGGCCGCCGCCTCCGCCGGGCATACCGCCTTGGGAATACCACCAGCCATAAGGCTGACCGATCTCAGGCAGTTTTTCGGGAGCCGCTTGAGCTAAAGGGGGAGATGCCAAAAATAAGAAAAAAGCCAGTCCCCAAAGGGGGACTAGCAACCACAAAGAAGCTCTACTGAGCGACTTGGTGATTAAATAATTAATTAACATGAGTAGCTCCTTTGTTCTGACCCCCGATTGCTCGGAGGTCAGATGGACCTTGGATGAGTTACCGATTAAGGCCTCATCACCATTCGTAGCCAACTGACATTACTATCTGAGTTCCGTAAGCTGGATCGCTGCCGCCACGTCTTAGATAATAAAGTTTATCGAATATGTTGCGGATACTGAGGGAGGCATCATATTTATGATCTTCGCCGCCCTGGATGCCAATGGTGATGTTCCCGGTGCCCCAGCCAGGATTAGTTGAGCTGCTGGTACCGCTAGCTTTAACTTTAGAAGCCCAGTTGACAAAGACATCACTGTAGAAACGCTTGTTGTTGTCAAGTTCGGCTTCCCAGGTGAAACCAAATCTCCCTTTCAGAGGTGGACTATTAGACTTGGTTTTGGCGCCATCTCTATCGATATTTACTCTATTAACTTGAGTCAAATTCATATAAGGCTTAAGGTTATATTTATCAATCATATAAGACAGCATTAATTCTGTTCCGTAAGCTTTACTTTTGTTTTGATTGTAATACATACTATTGGTTGAATTAATGCTCCCGGCGCAAGGCCCAAAAGGAGCCTCGGTGCAGCTTATAGACGCAATGTAGTTCTTAGCTTCGGTATAATATAGAGCTAAGTCCATACTCCAAGGCCCCTTGTCAACCCGGGCCCCAACCTCGTAGTTGATGGATTTCTCTGGTTCCAAATCGGAATTAGGTAAGGTCGAAATAGTAGTAGCCCCGCCGTTACTGTTACTACCCAAGTACAATTGGGTCATAGATGGATAACGGTAACCTTGGGAAATGGTGCCTCTTAAGGCTAGGCCATCAATTCCGGTGTAAACCAACCCCAGGTTTCCGGCTATGCCGAAGTCTTTCTTTTTCATATGTCCAATACTGGGATTATTGCTAAACTTGGCCCCCACCGCCTCTTTGGTGGACCCGCTGATCCAAGTTGCCCGAAAACCCATGACGGTTTGCCAGTTATCGGCGAAGTTCCAGGTATCCTGAGCAAACAGTCCTAAGGTGTCTTGGATGGCTTTGATGTGATTGGTTACAGGCGTACCGGTGGTGGTACCGCCACCACCCCCGCCCCCCCCCCCCCCCCCCCCCCCCCCCCCCCCCCCCCCCCCCCCCCCCCCCCCCCCCCCCCCCCCCCCCCCCCCCCCCCCCCCCCCCCCCCGACTTTCAAAGCTATCAAAAAGTTACAAACCATATGGATCAAGGAA